>LVZN01000035.1 GCA_001695645.1 Erysipelotrichaceae bacterium MTC7
TTGTAAGCTAGCATTGGACGGTTACGCACAGGAGTAAGTTCTTTACCTTCATCAGCCATTTGTTGGTAGATGTCAGTAAAAGAAAGTTGCACTGGTTCAATATCATTAGCCTTGATGATAGGTGGGAGTTCTTCCACCACGAAGTCGGCATAAGGAATCATGCGTTCTTGCTTGGACTTTTGCTTGCTCAATGTTTTCTTTAGAGCAGGAAGTATTGGTTTTAGTAGTTCGTGCAATTCGTTCACACTAGATGATGCTTTCTCTAAAAATCTTTGAAAAGAATAAGAAGATAAGAAATCTTCTAGTTCTTTTGGTTGTTCATTTAGTAGAGTAAAAGCATCTAAGTAACCGGACAAAATGAATAAAGTTGAATTTAGATTGTTTAAGTTTTCGACAGTATGTGTTATAGTTTGCATTGGTGGAATATCCTTTCGTTTGTCGCAAACTATACGATACAGGTATTTCACCTTTTTTGATACAAAAAAGTGTGGAAAGTGAATAAAATGTTACAGTCAAACAGACTGAACAGATAAAAACAAAGGTAGTGCAAAATGACCTATTTTTTACACTACCAGTAAGAAAACAGGAGGGAAATATGATAAATCAAGTAATGATAGTAGGTATTTTAGCCAATAAAATTGAGTTGAAATACAATGAAGAAAATGAACCGTATACAGTAATAAGTGTAATTACAAGGTGCGAAGCAAAAGGACCGGATGAGGTAGAAGTAATTAATTATACTTTGACTAGTCCTAGGGCTCCTAGACTAGTAGAACAACATAGAGATGAAAAAGACACTACAGTAATTCTACGAGGTTGTCTAATTCAAAAGGGAGCAACACAAGAGTTTATAATTAACGAGTTATTATTTATGAAAAATACAGGAAAGTACAACTAAGGAGGAATTGAAATGAAATATTTTACTAATGAGGGTATGCTATATAAAACGGAAATGGAAATCAAAGAAAAAGATTATGTTGTTGTGAGTGATGGTTTTGATAGGATACCATATTGTATAATTGTAGAGAAAATTATTGATGAATATGATGCATTAACTGCATATGACTGTGTTCATGAAGTTATTGATGTTGTAGATATGCAATCATATAGAGAACGTCGAGAAAGTGAAGTAAGAAGAAAAACACTTTTATCAAAAATGGATAATGAAATGCGAAACATTAAGGCAATGGAAACCCTTGAAAAGTATGCAGGGAAAAGCGAAGTCATGGCGGAATTACATACTGAATTTAAGAAATTAGGTGATAAACAATAAAATACAATTGTATTTGCATAGGGGTTAATAGCCCCTTTTTTGCCGCGGACGAACAGTTGCTAGTTGCAATGAAGTGCTTTTGACAACAGCCATCAAAAAGATGGCTGGTCTAATTGCAACTAGCAACTATTGCAAGACTGTAACAAGACTTTTTCTTTAGTAAAATTGATGTAGTGAAAAAATGTTTCTTGCTAGTATTAGGAAATTTTCTATATACTTATAACTGTGTTGTTTTTTTGGATGGGCTACCAGAAAGGGATAATGAGTATGATAGAAAAAAGAACTCTAATTGAAATTTATGAAATGTATCAATTAGAAAAAGAAAACAGAATTAAAACAACCACAGCAATTACAAATGAGTATGAATGTAAGGCATTCGAAACTTTATGGGATGTTCCAATAGGCTTAATTGATACATTGCAAATAAAAGAAGTATTGGACAGAAAAAAAGAGAAGGTTGTAAGGATTCATATTTAAACAAGCTTAGGAAATGGATAAATAAAATTTTCAATTGGTGTATTGATCAAAATATACTAATTAGAAACCCAGTAAAGAAAATACCAAAGTATAAAAATCCTGATGCAATTCCTGAAGAAGTTGACTTTTATACTGCAGAGGAATTTATGCGTTGGAAACATGCAACTCTTTTACACATTAAAGATAATCCAAAAGATGTACCTACATACGTTTTTTGCTGTTGTCTATTTTATATGGGGATTCGCCCTGGAGAAGCAAAGTCATTAAAAATTGGTGATATTCGTGGGAATTTTATAAACATCAGAAAAACCTTGTCTAATGTACCAAAAAGAAAAATAGAAAAAGGCTTTATTGAAACATCTACAAAAGAGGAAAGATCCAATAGACTTTTAGAGATGCCATATGTTTTTAAGAAAATACTTGATGAATATCAACTATATTTGCATATAAGAGGCATAACAAAAAAGGACAATTTTTTATTTACATATGATGGCGAAACACCTTTGGTGTCACAAACTCAAACAAGAAAGTTCAAAGAAATAGCTAAAAAGGCTTGCCTTCCTGAGAAAAAACTATATGTGTTAAGACACTCTCATGCATCTTATTTGCTTAACGCTGGAGCATGGGATGAAGATGTAGCACGACGTATGGGGCATACTGTAGAAGAATTAAAAAGAACATATTTTCACCTCTATAGAACAAGAGAAGGTGAATGCGTACGATTGCTAGATTGTATATAATTTTTACAAATGTGAATAAAATGTGTATAATATATGTAGGAATAGTGAAATATAAGTGGTTATCAATAAAAAACAGCCCGGCATGCGTGGACTGTTCATATCTTGAAACATACTTATTCTGTGAGCTCCTTTGCTATTCTAAATTCAAGTCGAGAAGGATTACTTTTGTAAATGTGACAATTAAATATTTCTCGATAGATTACTTAGATTATCATTAAATTGCGTACGGAATTAGTGATTTTATGAGTTAAATTACAATGGTCACAATATGTGTGTTAGAAAGGGCAAGAGTTATGAAGAAAATTACGAATAGGGATAGGGAAAAACTAAAAGTTGCTGTTGAGGAAAGTAATAAATTTAGTAAATTATGGACCGAGTACGGAAAATCGAAGATGTATTTCTCTATGATTGTGGGATTATCAATAATTATTTGCATAGTCATTTATTTTCTTGTAAACTCGTAAATTTAAAATGAAAAATATAAAAATAAAACTTAGTTTTGCTACATTTTTTTGTGTAATACTTTGCTTGTTTGTGACGTCCACAGCAAAAGCGGCTACTTATTCACGTGCTAACCGTGTTGGTAGTAATACTGGTGGATACCAATGGGCAATAAATGTTATCGGAAGTTTTGGGTATAACAGCCCAGGAGATGGAAAGATATACTCAGTAGCGGATGCTACATATTCAAATAGTGCATGTTCTGCTTTCCCTTCTGGTGCAAGCGCCTCATTTGCATGTCAAGTAAGACCAACACAGCAATCAAAATCTATTAATTCAAATAGAGCGGCTGTAACATATTCAATTGACATGAATATATATCACTATTTATCTATATTAGGTTATCAATATTATAGGACAGCTCCAGTAAAAGTTACTTTCGTATCACCTGGGCCAAGATCTGTACCTAGAATTGAATACGGTGAACCGTATGTAGATCCTGAGTTGGTAGGTTCAGTAATAAATGATTAGTATATTTACGGATTGTTAAATTAGTTCATTTTATACAGTAGTATATTAATGCTGTATGTAAAATATAGAAAATAAATGAATAAATAACGTTTGATTTTGAAGAGTAACGTCTATGTTCAAAAAGGGATATAGACGTTACTTTTTTTGCTATTTAGTCATCCTATTCGTGAAATATTAGAGCATGGGATGAAGGGTGCAATCTGTTAATGATCACACAGTTGAAGAATTAAAACATATATAGTTTTAATTCAATAAAATAAGAGGAATGTGTGTGGTTAATAGTAGAATAGTCAGACTAATTATTTGACATGCTGAAGTTTTAAAAAATGCAGTGTATCACTTTCCTAAAAACTAAATAATTGTATATTCTTAAATAGTGCGATGATTAGGACTGCTTACTGTGGCAATCGGATTAGTCTTTTTCAAATTAGACAAATAAGTTTTATCAATTTTAGCAAAAGGACAGTCTGCTTCTTTTAAAGTTTTTTTAAACTTTTCATAATATTCTTTTTCTAAAGGCTTCAATTCATCTTCAGATAATTGGTTTATATCAAAAGGTTGAAAAATTTTCTCATATTTTTCATATGGAACATTATATATCATTAACATAGTTCCATCTCTTTTTTGTAACATAGCGGTATCTCCAGCTATGTTGCATTCCACATACTCACTGTCTATAATGTGATATTTATCCATAATACCTCCTTTCATTATTTATATATTATCATACAAAAAGCAGCAATTTCTTTTTTTCTGATTTTTCACTTTTTTTTCGCAAGCCATTCAAACTAAACTGGCATTGTTAGAGCCTATGAATCATGGAGAAATGATGTACCCCTTAGTCCAAGCAATTACAGCAGTAGAACCACATTTTGGACATATAATAATATCCTATAGCTCTTAGGTATTAAGATTATTGAAACTTTTTATTCATGTATTCATGTTAAATATAAGATCTGATTTTACTGATTGTTATTGCTGAGTAAAGTGATATAATATTAAAAATAAACAAAAATTTATTTTTTACTTGCAACAGGTACTGAAATACTATAGTATTAATATAAGAATTGAATTGTATTATTCACTTAAAGATTACGTTCGAGTCCCATCAGGACCGCCATATTAAACAGTAAAGGGGCTGTGACAGATAGGCATATTTAGCCAAATCTGGAGCACAGCTCCTTTTTTTCTTGGTTTATTCCATATATTG
>LVZN01000036.1 GCA_001695645.1 Erysipelotrichaceae bacterium MTC7
ACCGGTCTTACGGGAAGAAAAATCATGGTTGATACCTATGGCGGACTCGCCGCTCATGGTGGCGGTGCATTTTCAGGAAAAGACCCGACAAAAGTTGACCGCAGTGGTGCCTATATGGCAAGGGCGATTGCAAAGAATATCGTTCGATGTGGCTTTGCTAAGCGATGTCAGGTAGCGATTTCCTATGCAATTGGAAAAGCAGATCCTGTTGCTCTTGAGATTGATACATTTGGAACAGGCACGGTGGAAGAAAGTATCCTTTGTCGTGCTGTTTTAGATGTATTCAATCTAAGACCTGCAGCCATTATCGAAAAGCTAAAGCTGACGGATGTTATTTATGCAGATACAGCTACTTACGGCCATTTCAGATATGGCTTAAGCACGTGGGAATTTCTAGATTGCTATACAGAACTAAGGGAGGCGGTAAACAAATATGTTGATTGAAAAGAAGAACACAAAAGACCTCATCCCTGCAACATACAATCCTCGTAAAGATTTGAAACCAGGAGATGCAGAATACGATAAATTAAAACGATCCATTGAACAATTTGGTTATGTAGAGCCGGTTATCTGGAATAAGGTGACCGGCCATGTTGTTGGTGGGCATCAAAGACTGAAGATTCTCATGGATATGGGCATCACAGAAGTTGAGTGTGTTGTTATCGACATGGACGAAGATAAAGAGAAAGCACTCAACATCGCGCTCAATAAAATCAGCGGTGATTGGGACAAGGATAAGTTGGCCCTTTTAATTTCAGATTTACAAGGTGTAGATTTTGATGTTTCCCTAACTGGATTTGACCCTAAAGAACTGGATGACTTATTTAAAGACACGCTGAAAGAGGGGATCCACGATGATGACTTTGATGTGGAGACAGAACTAAAAAAGCCTGCCATCAGCAAGCTTGGTGACATCTGGACGCTTGGCAGACACAGGCTTATCTGTGGTGACTCCACCAAAGAAGAAACCTATGATGTGCTGATGAATAAAAAGAAGGCAAACTTGTGCGTAACAGATCCTCCCTACAATGTGAATTATGAAGGCACTGCAGGAAAGATTAAAAATGACCATATGGGAAATGATGCCTTTTATCAATTCCTTTTAGACGCCTTTATCAATATCGAAGAAGTGCTGGCAGACGATGCCTCCATCTATGTATTTCATGCCGACACCGAAGGGTTTAATTTTAGAAAAGCTTTCTCGGATGCCGGTTTTTATTTGTCCGGCTGTTGTATCTGGAAAAAGGACTCCCTTGTACTGGGGCGTTCTCCTTATCAATGGCAGCACGAACCTGTGCTGTTTGGCTGGAAAAAGAAAGGCAAGCATCAGTGGTATACGGGCAGGAAAGAAACCACCATCTGGGAATTTGATAAGCCGAAGAGAAATGGAGACCATCCTACGATGAAACCTATCCCTCTGCTCGCCTATCCGATTTTGAACTCCTCGATGACTAACACAATTGTGCTTGATCCTTTTGGTGGAAGTGGAAGTACATTAATTGCTTGTGAGCAGTCAGAGCGTATTTGCTACACAGTGGAACTAGATGAGAAGTTCTGTGATGTTATTGTAAAACGCTATATTGAGCAAGTCGGCACTTCAAAAGAAGTAAGTGTTCAAAGGGACGGACTCACTTATAAATATGATGAATTGGAGGTAGCCAATGAATAAACTGACCCTAGGCAGTCTTTTTGACGGCTCGGGCGGTTTTCCTTTAGGCGGTTTAATTTCCGGTATTACCCCAGTATGGGCATCGGAAATTGAACCGTTTCCTATTAGGGTCACAACGAAAAGGCTGCCTTTTATAAAACATTACGGCGATATCTCAACCATGGATGGCAGTAAGATAGAACCGGTAGATATTATTACCTTTGGCTCCCCTTGCCAAGATTTATCCGTAGCAGGTAAGCGTGATGGCTTGGATGGGAAACGTTCAAGTCTTTTTTATGAAGCTATCCGAATCGTAAAAGAAATGAGGTGTGCAACAGATGGCAAAAAACCAAGATATATCGTCTGGGAAAATGTGCTTGGAGCATTCTCCTCAAACAAAGGAGAAGATTTCAGATGTGTCCTTGAAGGCATCTGCCACATCGAAGATGAAACCATATCAATTCCTAAAACTGATAAATGGAAACAAGCAGGAAGTATCGTGGGAGACCATTTCTCCCTTGCCTGGCGAGTGCTGGATGCTCAATACTGGGGAGTTCCCCAACGAAGAAAACGAATCTTCCTTGTCGCAGATTTTGCAGGTGGGGGTGCCGGAGAAATACTATTTAAGTCAGAAGGCTTGTCTGGGTATTCTAAGGAGAGCATCCGCTCGTGGCAAGGTGCTACCAGCTATATTGCAGACAGCACTGGAGAGGCAGGCACAATCTGCTTAAATGACCAGGGCGGTAATCGTATGGATGTGACAAAGGATATCACTTGTACCCTACGTGCTAAGTCAAATCATCCACCTTGTGTTATGGACTCGGCTGTTTTTGATAATCACGGAAAGGATACTCGTTTTAGTGGGCCGATTGATGTTGCACCAACTATTTCTGCTACTTATGGAACAGGCGGCAACAATCAGCCATTTGTTGTAGAGAATTCTAAGACTTATGATGTGCGATTTACCTCGGAAGGAACTGTAAATGCTCGTTCCAATGTTTACGAGAGTGACACGGCAAGAACGATTGATACGTCGGGTAATGCACCGGACAGCAATCAAGGTGGTATTGCAGTGGTGGAATCTTATGGTTTACAAGGTTCTATGATAGGACGGGCAGATAAGAATGGACCTCAAGGTGCTGGTGTGAATGAAGAGCTTAGCTTTACTCTAAATACCGTAGATAAACACGCTGTGGTCTATGCAATTGATAGAGAGTCATTTAATTGCGGTCAAAATTATGCTAGAAACCTTGGAATTACTGAAGACGGAATTAATTCAACACTGAAGGCACAAGGCCCCAGTGCTGTTGCAACTCCTATCTACTCATCCAGTAAGGCATCGTTTTTTACAGATGCCAAAGAGGAACTGGCCAATACACTGGTTGCTACCGACTACAAAGATCCGCCACTTATCAATGATAATGACGGGATAGATTATACGGTGAGAAGACTCACTCCAACTGAGTGTGCAAGACTGCAAGGTTTTCCAGATTGGTGGTGCAGTGATTTAGGCATAGAGAACCCAACAATGAAAGACCTTCAGATTTGGTATGACATTTTTGAAACGTATCGTAAAGCGACTGGTAGTTATTCGAAACCAAAGACCTTAAAGCAAATAACGAAATGGCTTAAAAACCCTCATTCAGATTCTGCGGAATACAAGATGTGGGGTAATGGTGTGGCTCTGCCTAACGTGTGTTTTGTACTATCGGGCATTGTTTGGTATACACAATTAGAGGGTAATACTTAGGGCTTCTTTCTACACCAAATAATCGAGAAAAAGCTTGCTATATCAGTGCTTTAGAGTGATATATGTACATACCAAAACAAAAGGAGGTTTTGTACATGGTCATTAAATATAACGTAACAGGAGCAGAAAGAAAAAGGCTAGTCGCAGCCCTTAGTAATCTCATGGGAGTTAAAGCTAAGTACCTTGGAATGCCTAGCATGGCTTATGAGGTGAGTGATTTTATCATCGATAAGAATGGAAACCTTGAACTCAGCGACAAGGCAAATCGCACGGAAATCGAGCGTGTGGCTAGGCATTTAGCCAGCGAGGGTTTTATTGCTGAGGAAGAGATAAGCGCTACAGAGGGCAGACAAACGGCAGACAGCGAGGAGTTTGGCCTTACAGTTTCCATGCCAAGGAGCAACTTTTCTGAAGGCGCACTTGAAAACTTACAAGCACTTGTTGAGGCAAAAGGAGAACTAATTCGTCATGCACTTGATGTAGAAGAATTGCCGATTGAAATTTCTGAAGATGAAGTTTCATTTCCTTGGTTTGAAGAGTTACCAACACCAGAAGAGATTAAAGCATATACCCACTTCATTTCAGCCTTATCAGAGATGGCGATAAATCAGAAACGCATCACGGTGAAAGAGAAAGAAGTAGAAAATGAAAAATACGCCTTCAGATGCTTTTTACTCCGCCTTGGCTTTATTGGAAAAGACTATAAAGATGAGCGAAAAATACTGCTTAGAAACCTGACAGGTTCATCGGCATTTAAAGGAGGAGCAAAAAATGAGGATAATTAGTAAAGAACGGTTACAAAATCTTCGTGAGAAGTACCCTGTAGGCTGCCGAGTAGAATTACTAAGAATGGATGATATTCAAGCTCCAATGATTGGCACAAAAGGAACAGTCATAGGTGTTGATGACATCGGCTCCATAATGGTGTCTTGGGATACAGGCTCCAATTTATCCGTAGTCTTTGGAGAAGACCTTTGCAGGAGGGTTGAAGATGACAAGTAAGATAAAAGAGCAGATTCTTGCCATTCGAGATACCGGTGAAACCAATATGTTTGATGTGCGAAAAGTACAGGAAATCGCTCTGAGGGA
>LVZN01000037.1 GCA_001695645.1 Erysipelotrichaceae bacterium MTC7
AAGTATATCACATTCTCACGCACATTCACGTAAGGCTAATGTTTTATTAAGATATCTCTTAGCTTTATAATACGAAAAGTTCACATTGCCGTGAACCTTTGTTTAATCTCTTCTGTTTCCACCCAAGATACGTAGGATGAATAAGAAGATGTTAATAAAGTCTAAATATAGTTGTAAAGCCATGTAAATTGATGCACGATTCACCATTTGGGTATCGTCTTGGTAACGTGTATAAATCGTTTTCATCTTTTGTGCATCCCATGCAGTTAATCCTGCAAAGACGATTAATCCAATAAATGAGTAGATAAACGAATTCATACTCCACCCAAACAGCATAGAAATCAAACTATAAATCACCATGGCAAATAACCCTGCCATTGCAATTGTCCCAATTTTTGTTAAGTCTTTTTTCGTTGTTAAACCAATGAACATCAAACATGCAAAGTAAATTGCAGCCATTGCAAATGCTTGTGCAATTGTTGCAATACCATACGCATATGGTAATACAGAGAATGTAACTCCTGTAATGCCTGCATATGCTAAGAATAGCAGTAAAGCAAAGACTGGTTGAATTTTAAACACCAGTGAACTAAATGCAATAACGATGACAAATTGTGCAATCACAATTCCCCATACACCAATTGAGTTTCCTAAAATGCTATACATTAATTCTGGATTTGTGTATAGAGCAAAGGCAACAGCAAATGTTACCGCAAGTCCTAAAAACATCCAGCCAAAAGTTTTTGTAAGTTGTGTGCGCAATGAATGTTCATTACGTATCGAAATATCTGGTCCTTGATTCCCTTCATAAATTGCCATAAGTAATTCCTCCATTTGTATCTAATATCATAGCACACTTACTTTGATTTTCAAGATACTTCACCTGAAATTCATATAACGCTCAGCTGAATTTATATACCGTTTACCTATCTTTATGATGGTTTTGTTATATAATTTACATATATAAAGATATGTGTAAGGAGAGTTCATATTTATGTATAAGAAAACAAGGGGAATAACTTTACGTAAAGCAAGAAAGCTTACAATTTTAAGCGTTGTCTTATGTTTTGTTATGAGTGGTTGTAAAGTGCAAGCAACCAGTTCAGAAAAAACAGAGGGAGCTGTTTTAACTGCCATGCAAACGACATACAAAAAGCATTTGGTTCCACTCATTGAAAAAAATAAACAAGCTAAAGCGGAAGAAGAAAAAAAGCAACAAGACGAAGAAGCTAAGAAAAAAGCAGAAGAGGATGCAAAACGCGAAGCAGAAGCACAAGCTTATTTGGCGCAACAAAGTGCAGCTGCTCAAAAACGTTATGAAATAGAAAAAGAACGTGAAAAAGCAGCAGAAGAAGCAGAACGTGACGGACTTTATAATGGAAATTACAACGGAATGCCACGTAACCTTCACTACTATACGCAACGTGATCCAAGTTGGGCTGGCCATGCTTTTGGACCTGCTTGGAATATGGCAAACTCAGGATGTGTTCCCACATCTGTCGCCATGGCCTTAACAGGTGTTGGTATTTCTGCTAGTCCAGTATCCGTAGCTGACTATTTGTACAATAGTACAGGAGAGTTCAACAAACGCTATCCTGGAGGAAGTGGACTCGCTGTAAAACTTGCTACCGAAGCCTATGGTGGAGAGTCGATACGTATTGGCAGTCAACAAGCACTCGCTGATGCATTATCCCAAGGTTTACCCGTTGTTGCTTTATTAGGACCGGGTAATTGGGCACCTGTCGGTGGTTCACATGCTGTTGTTTTACATGGCTACACCAATGGCTATACCTACTTATATGATGTCTATACAGATACGAAAAGCGGAGCCTTCTCATTGGGTACCATTTGGAGCCAAAGAAGTCTACTTGGTTATGATGTCAACGATGGTGGCGTCAGTTTCCATGCCATCAGGAAACCTATTGCTAAAACAGAAGATACAATCTGGCAAGATGAAACAGGAACTGTACTTAGAAATAAGGAAACTGGAACCAAGCCAGATAACGATGGTATCTCTGACATTGAAGGTTACACTGTAATCTCACACAATACCACAACCGACGCAGATGGAAACAAACACACCGTTAACATCTACCACAAAATTGTATATACAACCTTCTGGCAAGATGAAGCTGGGCTAGATATAAAACCACAACAGTCTGGTGCTTTACCAGATAATGACGGTAATGACGTTGAAGGTTATACCTTTATCAAAACTGAGGAACAACCGCAAGCAAACGGTGACATCTATATTATTAATATTTATCGTAAAACTGAATAATTAACACAAAGACGAAGCGAGCTGCTTCGTCTTTGTTTACTTCATAAGCTTTTGTTTATAGTAACTTGATTGCTTACGCAATTCCTTATCCACATAGGTAAAACCGTAGGTTTCTACCAGTGTTTTTTTATCGGAGAATAAATTGGTTCCTAAGTTCAATCGTTCTCCCTCAATTTGCACCCCCATACTTGCTAGTACTGTTGGAAACATGTCTAGGGTCAGAAATTGGCGGTTGTATGGATGAGTTGGCTTGACTACACTATTTAAAAAGCAATTGAATGTTGTGCGTTCATACTGCTTATCATAGGTAGAGTGAATGTATTGTGCTGCCATACTTAAGTGGTCACCACTAATCACAACGGTTGTGTCTTCATAGAACTCTTGTGCTTGTAACCAATGGATAAACTCCGTCAATTCTTTTATATCACAAGCAATCACATTACTAAGTCGTTCCTTATACGTGTCTATACAACCTTTATCCACATAGCCATAGGGATGGTGTGTATCAACAGTCAACATCGCGAAGTAGAACGGTTCGTCTTTTTTTGCTAGTTCAAGAATTTCATGTTTTGCAAAAGAAAACAGTTTTCTATCTTCATAACCCCAAAACTCTTTATAGTCTTTTTCAATAAAGCCCTGGTTTCTTGCATAGGTTAGATCAAAGATCTTAAAATCTCCATGATCTTTATAGTAATATTCACGACCACCAAAAGCTGCATCACTTCCAATGAGGTATTCTAAGTTGTAACCCTTTGCTTTTAAAATATCGCCCAGTGATGTTAATCCTGGAAAAAATGGTTGTTTATCACTGAACCGTTTGCAATTCAAAGGAACAAGAAGTGGAATTCCCGCACTTTGTCCGACAAGTCCACCTGTCGTCCATCCAGTCCCTGAAATTTCTTTAGCTCCACCTAGCTTGGTCGTATGCGAGAAATGAACGTTCTCTAGCGCTATTGTACTAATTGGGTCTAGTAAATCATCTGTATAGTTTCCGCCCTTCTCAACATTGCTATATGTATTCTCAAGTGATTCTACATAAATATGGATTAGGTTACGCTTTTTTTCTGGAAATGTTAACTTGACTTCACCTGCATCAACAAAGTTTTCTTCATAGAAACTTGTCTTGCGAAACAAATTGAACATCCAACCAAAAATGCCAACTTCGTGCATTGCCAAGATGACAAGAATAGCTAACCCAATCTCAGCTATACGTTCTGCATCAGTACCAAGAGTAACATAGATCAAAGAACCTAGTGCTATAGCAAGTATAATTGCTTTAGTTACACAGAGTTTTACCCAATCAATTAAGAACTGAGGATTCGCTCCTTCTAGTGGCACCTTTAAGTGAAACACAATTTGTTCAAAACATGACAAGCCAAAGTATTGTACAGCCCATCTAGCACTAAAGAATGCTAGAAAGCCAATAAACAGGATAAACACGATTAATAATATATTCATTGTTGTATTATACCACCACATCGAAGAATGATGCACCTAGGATTGTTTCAAATGCATCTTTTGTTGTCTCAATTTGTTGACCAATTTTACCCGCACTAACAATCATCATGTCTAGTGATAAAGCACTGGCATCAATGACTGTAGGAAACACCTTCTTCATACCAAATGGTGAACAACCTCCACGTACATATCCGGTAAGTGGCAACAATTCTTTCACATGAATGAGTTCAACAGATTTTTCACCAACTGCTTTTGCAGCTTTCTTTAAATCAAGTTCATGCAATACAGGAATTACAAATACATAGTGTTGTTTACTTTTTCCCACACAAACGAGTGTTTTAAAAATATGCTCTGCAGGCTTTCCTATTTGTAAAGCACTTTCACCTGGCTTTCCATCTTCACTTGGCGTATAGCTATACGTATTGTATGTAAATTTCTTTTGTTCGAGAATGCGCATCGCATTCGTTTTTTGTAGTTTCTTCATCTTGCACTTCCATTCTTTTACTTTAAACAACATTATAATACTTTTTGATGTGCAAGCAATAAGAAAACACCTCAATATACATAAGGTGTTTCGTAAGACTTATCGTAAGTGGAACTCGTGAAGTTATTGTAGAATGAATCTCTTCCAGGTCAAATGTGTATGCTGCAACTCACTTGTTTATGTCAAGTGAAAAGTACCCCACCGTTGCCATTGAAAAAAGGACCACTTACGTGAAAAGCCGTTATCATTAT
>LVZN01000038.1 GCA_001695645.1 Erysipelotrichaceae bacterium MTC7
TTGAATAAGTTGAGTACAGAAATTATCAAAAGCCACGATATTATCTGTATTGAAGACTTAGACACAAAAGATATGTTGCGTAATCATAAACTAGCGAAAAGTATCTCTGATGTTTCTTGGTCAAGTTTTGTGAGTAAATTACAATATAAAGCTGCATGGTATGGGCGTGAACTTATTAGGATAAACAAATGGTATCCGTCTAGTCAAATATGTTCAGAGTGTGGTCACAAAGATGGCAAAAAGTCGCTCAATATTCGAGAGTGGACTTGTCCGATTTGTCATGTGCACCACGATCGGGATGTTAACGCTAGTATAAATATCTTGCTTGAAGGTTTACGAATACAAGCTTTGACTTAGAACATATTTAAAACCGTAGGAACTACGGGGATAGCTTGGTAAATAAGAGACACCGCTGTTAGTGAAGACATAAACTATCAAGTATGCTCTATTCCCAAGAATCTCGTGACTTCAGTCATGAGAGGTTCAATTGTCCTCTAAACTATGAACGATAGTATCTTCATCGAGTTTTAGTTCATGTGTATCTTTATCGATAAACACATCACAAAACTCATCAATTGAGGCAAACTTGTAAAAGCCTGAAATCCCAATTTTACGTTCTTCCATTACCAAAAATGCACTTCGTGCACGTTGAATTGCCAATTGCTTTGGACCAGCAATATTTACATCAGCTGCATACAAGCTATTTTCTTCGATTGCATAACCTTCACATGTAATCAATGCCACATCAAAACTGAACTGGGAAATTGTCTCTAAAGTCATCGAACCAGTGCTCACATAATAGGTATAGTCGTAGATTCCACCAACATAAATGACCTCTGCTTTACCTTGTTGCTGATTTGCAACTAATAAATGATTGTTTGTGACAATCTTTACTTTCTTATCTTTTAGATGATCTAAAAGTGTGCGAAACGTTGTCCCACCATCAACAAAAATACAACTGCCTTCTTCAATATGTGCAGCTACCATATGACATAAACGATCTTTCACCAAAGCAGTCCCAGTCAATTGCTTCTCACCTATTTGATGCAACGAAGCGATTCCACCATGTACACGTTTTACATCGCCATGTTCGCACAGTGTATCAAAATCGCGACGAATCGTTGAACTTGACGTCTGTAATGCTTGTGCAACATCCTTGATGGTCAAAACTTTCTTCTTTGCTAACATCTTGATGATTAGTTCCAAACGTTCTTCTTTTAACATCTCTTCCCCTTTTTATTACTCACAAACAACATTATGAGCCTTTACTTTGCGTATTGTATCATATCATGAAGTACTTTCATAATGACATGTCACCTTATTGCCAAGTGTTTTCACTTCTTGCAATGATTGCCTCTTGCGCTTCAGGCATCAAGGAAATAAACTGTGCGCAATATCCAGCAACACGAACGATTACATCCGCATAGTCCTCCGGTTTTTTCATCGCTTCTTTTAACGTTTTTGCATCAATGATATTGAATTGATTGTGGTAGATTCCTTTTTTCTCGCTGACACGTAAAAAATAAATAAATTTTTGTAGGTTATCATCCCCGGTTAGAGCACTTGGTGAAAACCGCATATTCAACAACTGTCCTGCAGCGACTTTGTCATTTGGTAGTTTTGCAACCGAATTGATCACAGCCGTCGGTCCGCTTGTATCCGTTCCTTGGGTTGGCGAACATCCTTCATTTAACGGACTACGGGCTATTCTTCCATCTGGTGTTGCACCAACATCAAGTCCATTTGGCACATATGAAGTAATATTACTTGTCGACATCGTGTAACAACTAATCAATGGACCCTTTCCAGTTCGTTGCGTTTGATAACTTGGAAGTAATTCCAAATATGAATCGAACACATTTTTGACAATTGTGTCTACATAATCAATATCGTTCCCAAACTTTGGTACATTCAATAACTGTTTACGAATTTGCAAATTTTCTTTGCCTTCCCAGTTACATTTCATTGCATGCATAATTTCTTCTAGACTCAAAGTTTGCTCATCGAACACCAACTTTTTAATTGCAGCTAGTGAATTACCCACAACACTCGGTCCAATGTTTGATTGAGAAATAATATCGTATTTACAACCTCCACGCTTTAAGGTTTTACCAATGGCTAAACAGTTATCAATAAAACAACTCGCAAATGGTGAAGCATCATATTTTTCTAAAGAACGATCACAAATTGCATCACATGCAACTGCTAAATCCGAGTAGTATTTTAATACCTTATTCCAACCATCCCATAATTGTTCATACGTTTTATATGTAATTTCACTTCCATCGTTTCCGTTGATATTCATCAGTTGGATGCCAGAATTCGGGTCCACACCATTGTTTAACACAAGCTCCAATAATTTTCCCCAGTTCACATAGGTCATACCCGTTGCGCGATGTCCATATTTTCCAGGAACTCCGGTTTCCACACAGCCAATGGCACAGTAATCCAGTGCATCTTCTTTTGACACACCTAAGTCAACCAAACCTTTGACTGCAACTCGATCATTAAACAAGGAAGGCATTCCACATCCTGTGCGAATCAGTTTTACTGCTAGTCGCAATAAGTCCTCTGGTGTATCTTCGTTATAACGCATTGAAAAGTTAGGTTCCGCCATCGAAGTTAAATTCATTGCCTCGATACAAAGATAGGATAATGCATTGGTCCCATCTTCTCCGTTTGGCTTATAACCACCAATCATAAGATTTGAGTACAGTGGATATCCTTGTGAGAATTTCGTATGTCCATATGGGCGAACTTTATTGTTGCTACTGTTCATCAAAAACATATGCGTTATGATTTCCAACGCTTCTTCTTTCGACATATAACCCGAAACTATATCACGTTCGTAAAGTTCCAACATGTATTGGTCAAATCTCCCATAACAAAAAGAGTGTCCATTACTTTCAATCATATGTAGTACATGAATCAAATATACGGCTTGCACCCCATCATAGAAATGCTCGGTTTTCCCCTTTAATAAGCTACTAGCAATTCTTTCCATGCGCTTTAGATCGTGTTTTCGCTTCTCGTCTTTTTCGTTTTGGACAAGTTTTTCTAAGAGTGCTTGATAACGAGCAATAAATCGTAAGGACGCTTCTAAAGAAATTGTTGCTGCTTGATAAAAAGTAATCGCTTCTTCATCGTTTGCACTTACAAGTTTTTGCTTAATTTCAGCAAGTAACCCTCCAAATCCTTTTTCTAAAATCAAAGCATGATCAGGCACAATGTGTCCATCCCCCGACATGGAAATTCCTCCACGATGCAGGGCACCTTGTTTTTCCGATAAAACAATCGTCTCTGGGGTATTGCGAAACACCTCATCTTGATGTGTTGTTTGTGCTAACCAATAATCTGCAATACTACGTAAATCTGCTTTTACATCCTCACTAATATAAAAGACATCCCCCTTACGTTGCTCGAATTCATCAAGTTCATCAATTACCCATTGATATGAATACTCTGGAAAAATAGGAGCTGCAAAATTACGACTTGCTTGATTTCCAAAGATTAAACTGTCATCTTCAATATAAATCGACATGTTATCTAGTACGTGTGCGAAAGCTTTGGCTTTACGCATTACAAAGTCATCCCCTTCACTTTGTTTCCATGAAGTAGTAAACAGTAATGCTCGTTCGCTACAAATGGACGCCTTTCTATTTTTCATTTTTTGATATAAGCGGTCAATCCTCTCCATATCAATGATCTGTTTTTCATCATGAAATTCCAAAAATGTCTTCATAAACTATCACCTATTTCCGTTTTGGCTCCTTACAACCACAATATAGCAAGATATATCACTATTATCAACATTTACTTTCAATAGTTATCATAATCATGGAATTATTTGGCATCTTTATGACGTTTCATGGAATATATAGAAAAGGGGCTGTGACAGATAGGCATATTTAGCCAAATCTGGAGCACAGCTCCTTTTTTTCTTGGTTTATTCCATATATTG
>LVZN01000039.1 GCA_001695645.1 Erysipelotrichaceae bacterium MTC7
TGTTTATGTCAAGTGAAAAGTACCCCACCGTTGCCATTGAAAAAAGGACCACTTACGTGAAAAGCCGTTATCATTATTTCTATGACAACGGCTTTTCTAATTAATTAAAGTGGAAGTTCTGTTGATTGTTCTTCAAACAAATCTTCGATAATAAGCTTTACTTCTTTTTTATAGCATGGTTCCACTTTGTCCAAAATGTATAATAATAGTCTGTTAAGTTCATCTACTTTGATTGTTATTTTATTTTTCATTATTTTCCACCTTCAACCAATCTTGTGTCTTTTTGATTCTGTAACTTTCGCCACGCATATCTATTACATGTGATTTATAGGCCAATCTATCAATAATAGCTCCGGTCAGCACTGGATCCTTGAATGTTTCTTCCCATCTTTCAAATGCAAGATTTGTAGTTATAATGATACTTCCTTTATCGTTACGATTTGAAAGTAAGTTAAAAAGCATTTCACTACCATCTTTGTCGAATGATACGTATCCAAGTTCGTCCAAAATAACTAAATCATATTTCTCAAACCTTCTTTTAAACAATGTTATTTGACTAAGGCTATATGCCTCCTTCATTTCGGTAACTAAGTTTGGAACACTTGAGAAAAGTACAGTTTTTCCGCTTGTACAAGCTTCGATGCCAAGCGCAATTGAATAATGTGTTTTTCCAGTTCCAGGATTACCAATTAATATTATATTTTCTTTACGTTCAATAAAGCTTAAATCAGTAAGTTCCTTGAGTTTCTCTTTTATCTCAGACTTATAATGTTTGTATTCGAAATCCACTAAATATTTTTTATTAGTGAATCGAGCACGCTGAATTCTTTTCGTAACACCAGTTTCTGCGCGTAGATTGATTTCATTTTGCAATAGTTCCTCTATCACTTCTTCAATCTCCAAGCCTTTCTGCTTTGCTTCTTCAATAAATTGTCTATGGTTGTGTCGTGTATATGGTAATCGTAAATCATACGCTAATGTTTCAATTGACATATTTCGTCTCCTTCAGTTTCTTGTTGTAAGCCATACATTTGACTTAGTTTTCTTATTTCTATTTTTACTGCATCGATTACTTCTTCAGATTTGCTTACTGTTGTTTTGCAATCTTTTGCATCAAGCAATACACTAGGAAGTTCGCTTATTTGTTTGTCGGTATTTTTTAATAATATCTCTATGAATTCTCTATCATTTTGTTTAAAATGATTTTGATAGATGGATAATAACTGTGGGCATTGCTTCAGTGCCAATGAATGCTTTAAGGCCCCTGGTTTATTGCGTAATGTTTTTAGATAATGTTGTAATTCTAATTGATATTGACCAATTCCATCTATTTTTTTATGCGTTCCAACATAGTTACTATTTGCATAGATATCGTAATGATCATGATACTTCTTTACTTTTACGCTTTTTCCAACTAAGTAATCAGGAACAGAATAATGGTTGTTATCCAAACACACGCAACTGTACTTGTCCACCTTAGATTCTACGAGTATTGATAATTCATAAGGTACTTTATATGCCCTCAAATATGGTTTCTCTTCTTCTATTTTGCAGTTTTGATTCATCATCTTCAGTCCTTCATGTAGATGTTGTTGCGCATGCTCTAGAGAGTCAAATTTATATTTTTTGGTGAATAACCGTTTTCTTATAACTTCAACCGTTCTTTCAACACTCCCTTTTTCATTTCCCGCGTATGCATTCGTTGTTGTAATATCAAAACCATAATATAGTGACATTTGAATCAATTGAGGATTCAGCTCCTTTTTATGACCAATGAACTTTGATACAACATTACGCATATTGTCGTAAACAACCTCTGTATATACTCCTCCAATCATTTCGAAGAATTGGACATGTGAATCCAAAAAAATATCCATTTTTTGGTTCTTGTATAGGTATCCCCAACGGAAACCACTCGCGGGTGCAGCGAAAGCAGCTAAATGGCATTTTACAACTTCTCCATTGATATATAGCTTAACTTCTCCAAAATCATATTCAACTCGTTCTCCATACCCATAGTCTTGACGAATGAAAGCTTCTTGTGCCTTTTCAATAATGGTTTTCCAATAAGTCATCATTGTTCGATAGGTAATTTCAAAGCCTTCATCAGTTATCATCTCGTGCACACGACAGCCATCAAGTTGTTGCTTGTGAGTCTTTCCAAGAAGACTTGTTTTTTCCACTTCATCTTTCGCAATTTCTTCAAGTCGTCGAAGCAAGTGTGTTGTCATCTTCCTTGGTTTTCGATTTGTGCTGTCATATGATTTAACTTCGACTATGGTACGTATGACTTCATCTTTTTCTTCATTTGTTAGATCCTCTCTTTCTAATAATTTCTGATTTGCATCGTATTCCTTACAAGTTTTTGAAATCGTTTTTCTGTTAATACCAGTCTCTCTTTCAATGGAGCGATAAGATTTCCCTTGTAAGTGCAACATAATAATTTCTCGTTTCTTCATTAATTTTGTCACTCCTTCACCTCCGGATTTTATTATTTCATAGTCCAGAGTATAAAAAAACAAGTGGTCCCTTTTTCAATGGCAACATGCCATGAAAATGGTCCACTTTTAAATTACAATAAACA
>LVZN01000040.1 GCA_001695645.1 Erysipelotrichaceae bacterium MTC7
ATGCAGAATACGATAAATTAAAACGATCCATTGAACAATTTGGTTATGTAGAGCCGGTTATCTGGAATAAGGTGACCAGCCATGTTGTTGGTGGGCATCAAAGACTGAAGGTTCTCATGGATATGGGCATCACAGAAGTTGAGTGTGTCATCATTGAAATGGACGAAGAAAAAGAAAAAGCACTAAACATCGCGCTCAATAAAATCAGCGGTGATTGGGACAAGGATAAATTGGCCCTTTTAATTTCAGATTTACAAGGTGTATATTTTGATGTTTCCATAACTGGATTTGACCCTAAAGAACTGGATGACTTATTTAAAGACACACTGAAAGATGGTATCCACGATGATGACTTTGATGTGGAGGAAGAATTAAAAAAGCCAGCCATCAGCAAGCTTGGTGACATCTGGACGCTTGGCAGACACCGACTTATATGTGGTGATTCTACCAAGAAAGAAACCTATGATGTGCTGATGAATAAAAAGAAGGCAAACTTGTGCTTAACAGACCCTCCCTACAATGTAAACTATGAAGGAACTGCTGGGAAAATCAAAAATGATCATATGGCAAATGATGCCTTCTATCAGTTCCTCTTAGATGCCTTTATCAATATCGAAGAAGCACTGGCAGACGATGCTTCTGTCTATGTATTCCATGCCGACACCGAAGGGTTTAATTTTAGAAAAGCCTTCTCGGATGCCGGTTTTTACTTGTCCGGCTGTTGTATATGGAAAAAGGACTCCCTTGTACTGGGGCGTTCTCCGTATCAATGGCAGCACGAACCTGTGCTGTTTGGCTGGAAGAAGAAAGGCAAGCATCAGTGGTATACAGGTAGGAAAGAAACCACCATCTGGGAATTTGATAAGCCAAAGAGAAACGGTGACCATCCTACGATGAAGCCTATTCCTCTTCTCGCCTATCCAATTTTGAACTCCTCTATGAGTAACACCATTGTGCTTGACCCATTTGGCGGAAGTGGTAGTACCCTAATTGCCTGTGAGCAATCAGAACGCATCTGCTACACCGTGGAACTAGATGAGAAGTTTTGTGATGTCATTATTAAACGCTACATTGAGCAGGTTGGAACTTCCAAAGAAGTCCGTGTTCAAAGGGATGGACTAAGTTATAAATATGATGAATTGGTGGAAACCAATGAATAAGAAATACTAGTAAAGTTTCCCGCAAGATAATTGATAAAAAGCTTGCTATATAAGTGTTTTAGAGTGATATATGTACATACCAAAACAAAGGAGGTTTTGTACATGGTCATTAAATACAATGTAACAGGAGCAGAAAGAAAAAGGCTGGTAACGACTCTTAGTACTCTCACAGGAGTTAAAGCAAAGTACCTAGGAATGCCTAGTATGGCATATGAGGTAGGTGACTTTACCATCGACAAGAATGGAAACCTTGAACTCAGTGACAAGGTAAACAGCGAAGAAATCGAACGTGTGACAGGACATTTAGCCAGCGATGGTTTTATTGCTGAGGAAGAGATAAGCGCCACAGAGGGCAAACAAAGGGCAGACAGCGAGGAGTTTGGTCTTACAGTTTCCATGCCAAGGAGCAATTTTACTGAGAAGGCACTTGAAAACCTAAAAGCCATTATTGAAGCAAAAGGAAAATTAATCCGCCATGCACTTGATGTAGAGGATTTACCAATTGAAGTTTCTGAAGACGTAGTTTCATTTCCTTGGTTTGAAACATTGCCAGCAGCAGAAGAGGTGAAAGCATATAACCACTTCATTTTTGCCTTATGCGAGATGGCGATAAATCAGAAACGCATCACGGTAAAAGTGAAGGAAGTAGAAAATGAGAAATACGCATTCAGATGCTTTTTACTCCGCCTTGGCTTTATCGGGGAAGAATACAAAGAAGAGCGAAAAATACTGCTTAGAAACTTAACTGGTTCATCGGCATTTAAGGGAGGAGCAAAAAGTGAGGACAATTAGTAAAGAACGGTTGCAAAGCCTCCGTGAGAAGTACCCTGTAGGATGCCGAGTAGAACTTCTAAGAATGGATGATATTCAAGCTCCTGCGATTGGAACAAAAGGAACAGTCATAGGTGTTGATGACATCGGATCAATCATGGTGTCTTGGGAAACTGGCTCCAGTTTATCAGTCGTTTTTGGAGAAGACCTATGCAGGAGGATTGAAGATGACAAGTAAGATAAAAGAACAGATTCTTGCCATTCGAGATACCGGTGAAACCAATATGTTTGATGTGCGAAAAGTACAGGAAATCGCTCTGAGGGA
>LVZN01000041.1 GCA_001695645.1 Erysipelotrichaceae bacterium MTC7
TGATGACTCATCTTTTATTATGGGGGAATTGTTATGCGCAGATTATTCGCAATGGCAAAGGTGAAGTTGTAGGACTCTACCCCTTGATGCCAAATCGGATGTCAGTTCATCGAGATGAGAGTGGGCAGCTCTATTACTTATATACCAGAGGTGCAGATGATGTGAACAGCACAAAGGGTATGACCGTAAAACTTAGTACCTCCGATGTACTTCATATTCCCGGACTCGGGTTTGATGGACTGGTTGGCTACTCCCCGATTGCGATGGCTAAAAATGCGATTGGTCTAGCCATTGCAACAGAGGAATATGGAGCCAAGTTCTTTGCTAACGGTGCTGCTCCAAGTGGTGTGTTGGAGCATCCGGGAACGATTAAAGAACCTGGGAAAGTCAGAGAGGCTTGGCAGTCACAATTTGGTGGCAGTGCCAATTCCAATAAAATAGCCGTGCTTGAAGAAGGAATGAAATATACACCGATTTCCATTTCACCAGAACAAGCACAATTCCTTGAAACAAGGAAGTTTCAAATCAATGAAATTGCTCGAATTTTTAGAGTTCCTCCCCACATGGTAGGCGACCTTGAAAAATCGAGCTTTTCTAATATTGAGCAACAATCCCTTGAGTTTGTGAAATACACCTTAGACCCGTGGGTAGTGCGTTGGGAGCAAACCCTAGCCCGCACCCTTTTTACACCGGAAGAAAAGAAAAAATACTTCTTTAGATTCAATGTAGAAGGTCTGCTTAGAGGGGATTATGTTAGTCGCATGAGCGGGTATGCCACAGCAAGGCAGAACGGTTGGATGAGTGCAAATGATATTAGGGAACTTGAAAACCTAGACCGTATCCCTTCAGAGGATGGCGGTGACATGTACCTTGTCAACGGCAATATGCTCCCTCTTACAAAGGCAGGTGCATTCGCAAATACAAACGAGGATGGAAAGGAGGAAGACTTGGATGAAGAACAAGATATTTTGGCGATGGAAGAACCAAGCAAGCGAACAAGAAGAACGAGTTCTTGAGCTTTATGGAACAATCGCTGAAGAAAGCTGGTTTGATGATGATGTAACCCCACAGATGTTTAGAAACGAACTCTTTAGTGGAAAAGGACCCATCACCTTATGGATTAACTCACCGGGTGGAGATTGCATTGCCGCAAGTCAGATTTATACCATGTTGATGGATTATCCAGATGAGGTAACCGTCAAGATTGATGGGATTGCAGCATCAGCCGCTTCTGTCATTGCCATGGCAGGAACAAAGGTGCTGATGGCGCCGACAGCACTCATGATGATTCATAACCCGGCAACCATCACGATGGGCGATCATGAAGACATGAAACGAGCGATTGAGATGTTAGATGAGGTGAAAGAAAGCATTATTAATGCCTATGAGATTAAGACTGGAGTATCTCGCATCAAACTATCTCATCTGATGGATGCTGAAACCTGGATGAATGCCAACAAAGCCATAGAACTTGGCTTTGCAGACGATGTGCTAAAGGATGAGAAACAATCCGAACCCACTTTTTCTGCTTATGCGTTTTCTAGAAAAGCAGTGGCAACTAACCTACTTAACAAAATGGTAGAAAAGAATAAACCAATTCAGGCGGAGGAATCTGCCAAACCCCAAGGGCGCTCAATTGATGAACTCAAGGAGCGTCTTTTAATTATCAAAAAATATATGTAAATGGAGGAATTTTACTATGACGATTACAGAAATGCGTAATAAACGCAAAAAGCTTATTGAAACGATGGATGGGTTCTTGGACACTCATAAAACCAAGAATGGCACATTATCCGCAGAAGATGATAAAACCTACAAAACCATGGAAGATGAGATCACTGAACTCACGAATGAAATCCATCGCATGGAAAGACGTGAAGCAATCGAGGCTGAACTTGAAAAACCTGTCAGCAAGCCAATCATTGAAAATCCGATGAATGGTCGACTGGATAACAGTGAAATTAAAACTGGCCGAGCAGCTGATTCTTATAAGACAGCAATGCTTTCAGCTCTTCGTTCAAACTTCCGTAATGTATCCAATGTCCTGCAAGAAGGTGTTGATGCTGATGGTGGATATCTGGTTCCAGAAGAGTATGACACGAGACTGATTGATGGGCTGAAAGACGAAAATATCATCCGTAAGTTAGGACATACCATTACGACATCTGGTGAGCGAAAAATCAATATAGCGGC
>LVZN01000042.1 GCA_001695645.1 Erysipelotrichaceae bacterium MTC7
AATCCAACAGTTACGAAAATGGTCATTGAAGCACCAGCGATTGCGAAAAAAGCAAAAGCTGGACAATTTGTCATTTTACGTTCACATGAAATGGGAGAAAGAATTCCCTTAACTGTAGCGGATTACGATCGTGAAAAAGGATTGGTAACCATTATTTACCAATTGGTGGGACGTAGCACCATGTTACTTGATAACTTGGAAGTTGGCGATGCCATTTTAGACTTTGTAGGACCACTAGGTATGCCTAGTCACGTTGAAGGAATGAAACGCGTTTGCGTTGTTGGTGGAGGAGTTGGATGTGCGATTGCCTACCCAACAGCCAAAGCTTTATATGAAAATGGTACTGAGGTAACGGTAATCACAGGATTTAGAAACAAAGATTTAGAAATCCTACATGATGAATTTGCCGCAGTTAGTCAACACATGTATACGATGAGTGATGATGGAAGTGTTGGTGAAAAAGGATTGGTTACCAACAAACTGCAAGACCTACTCGATGCAGGGGAACAGTTCGATGAAGTTATCGCCATTGGACCACTGATCATGATGAAGTTTGTTTGTAAGCTAACAAAAGAATACGACGTGAAAACAACCGTAAGTATGAACCCAATTATGATTGATGGGACAGGTATGTGTGGATGTTGTCGTCTAAGTGTAAATAACGAAATGAAATTTGCCTGTGTGGATGGACCAGACTTTGATGGACATCAAGTAGACTTCGATGAAGCGATGGCACGTTCAAGACAATACGCGGACTTTGAAGCCAAAGCACGCGAAAAAGACTGTAACTTATTTCACAAGGAGGTAGCTTAATCATGCCAAACATGAGCCCAAATAAAGTCGCAATGCCACATCAAGATCCAAACGTAAGAAACAAAAACGTAGCGGAAGTGGCAACAGGGTATACCTTAGAAATGGCACAAGAAGAAGCAGATCGTTGCTTGCAATGTAAACACAAACCTTGTGTAAATGGATGTCCTGTAGGTGTAAAAATCCCAGAATTTATCGCTTTGATTAAAGAAGGGGATTTGAAAGGTGCCTACGATAAGATTAAAGAAACCAACGCATTACCAGCGGTTTGTGGTCGTGTATGTCCACAAGAGGACCAATGTGAAAAACTATGTGTTCGTGCCATTAAAAACGAAGCTGTAGGAATTGGACGTTTGGAACGTTTCGTTGCAGATTACCATATGGCAAACGGAGAAAACAAAATCCCAACCATTGAAAAGAATGGACATAAAGTAGCGATTGTTGGAGCTGGACCGGCTGGCCTTACATGTGCTGGAGATTTAGCGAAAAAAGGATATGAAGTCACTGTGTATGAAGCATTGCATAAAGCAGGTGGAGTACTTGAATATGGAATTCCAGAATTCAGATTACCTAAAGCAATCGTAAGTAAAGAAGTGCAAGCGCTAAAAGATTTAGGTGTCCACATGGAAACCAACATGGTCATCGGAAAAGTCTTAGATATTGATGAAATCTTTGAAGCGGGAAATGAAGCAGTATTCATTGGTAGTGGAGCAGGACTTCCAAACTTTATGAAAATACCTGGAGAAAACTTAAATGGAGTATTCTCAGCAAATGAATTCTTAACACGTTTCAACTTGATGAAAGCATACGATGTTGATGCGGACACACCAATCTTCAAAGGTAAAAAAGTTGCCGTTGTTGGTGGTGGAAACGTAGCGATGGATGCTGCCAGATGTGCCAAACGTCTTGGAGCAGAAGTCTACATTGTGTACCGTCGAGGAACTGAAGAATTACCAGCAAGAAAAGAAGAAGTAGAACATGCAATGGAAGAAGGAATTATCTTCAAAACCTTGAACAACCCTGTCCAAGTGATAGGTGATGAACAAGGAAATGTATCGGCCATTGAATGTGTAGAAATGGAACTTGGTGAACCAGATGACAGTGGAAGAAGACGTCCAGTTGTCAAAGAAGGAAGTAACTTTACATTGGATATCGATTGTATGATTATGTCCATTGGAACAAGTCCAAACCCACTGATTCATAGAACAACCGAAGGCTTAGACACCAACAAATGGGGATGTCTAATTGCAGATCCAAAAACAGGAGCAACAACACGCGAAGGTGTGTTTGCAGGAGGAGATGC
>LVZN01000043.1 GCA_001695645.1 Erysipelotrichaceae bacterium MTC7
TTGATTAGGACGTTTCCATCAACAGAGGTAAGTTCTCTATACCAATCAGAGCGGAAGAACCTCTCCACCTCGTTTTTCAAATCTTGTGCCGGTCCATATCTAGGCCGTTTCATTAGTTTCTTTAAAGCATCTCTATAATCTTTAACAGCCATCAAAATAATGGCATTGGCTAAATTTTGATAAGGTTCTGTCATCGCATCACCTCTAAATTTGCCTTTACCGCATCAATCAAGGCATCTTGAATTTTCTCTTTTTTTGTGAGTGCAAGCAGTACGTCTTCATCGATGGTGTTTTTGGTGATGATGTGGTGGACAATAACTGTATCCCTTTGACCCTGCCTATAAAGTCTTGCATTAGTTTGCTGATACAGCTCTAGTGACCAGGTCAGACCAAACCAGATCAGAGTCGAGCCGCCGCTTTGAAGATTAAGACCATGACCTGCACTGGCTGGATGAATAACAGCAATGGGTATCTTGCTATTATTCCAATCCTCAATATCCTTCGATGACTGAATTTGTCTGACCGGAAATCGATCTTTAATTCGTTCTAAATCATGCTTATACCAATAAGCAACAAGGACCGGTTTCCCATTAGCTCCTTCGATTAAATCTTCCAAGGCATCTAGCTTTTTGTCATGAATCACATGAGCCTTATTCTCGCTATCGTATACTGCACCATTTGCCATCTGTAGCAGTTTTCCAGAAAGGACTGCCGCATTAACCGCATCAATATCTTCATCACCTAAGTTAGCCACCATGTCTTCCTTGAAATCTGAGTAAACCTTCCATTCCTTATCACTTAAAGTGACAAATACTTCATTGCTGACATATTCAGGCATTTTGAGATAATCGGTAGATTTCATAGAAATGGTGATGTCTGATATTTGTTTGTAGATTTCCTCTTCTGCACCTGGCAGTGGTTTATAAGAAAATATAATCTGGGCATTTCGCTTATCTGGCTTAAAATAGGTATTTCGATAATGACTAATGTAGCGTCCAAGCCTTTGACCCAAATCAAGAATTCGAAATTCTGCCCATAAATCCATCAATCCATTACTGGAGGGAGTTCCGGTAAGGCCGACTATTCTTTTTACAGAGGGTCTTACTTTAAGTAGACTCTTAAACCGCTTTGCACCATAAGACTTAAAGGATGACAGCTCATCAATGACCACCATATCAAAATGAAAAGGAATACCACTTTTATGAACCAGCCAATCTACGTTCTCACGGTTAATGATGTATAGTGTTGATTGTTTCTTGAGGGCATCGATTCTTTCTTTTTCTGTTCCCACTGCCACCGAGTAAGAGAGTCCTTTTAAGTGATCCCACTTATTGATTTCGGCAGGCCATGTATCCCTTGCTACTCTTAAAGGTGCAATCACTAACACCTTGCAAACGAGGAAACTATCTAAACACAAATCAAAGATGGCGGATAAGGTAATCACACTTTTACCTAAACCCATTTCAAGAAATACAGCCGATATGGGATGGGATAAAATGAATTCAGTGGCATAGCTTTGGTATTCATGTGGCTTGTATTTCACTAAGTATCCCTCCAATCTGTTCTATATCATCAAGGCAATAGACTAGAAAGCCTAATGCCTCTAATTGCTTCTTTCTTTTATTTTGTAAAGGTCGCATCTTTTTTCCTGTCGCCTTACATTCGACAAAGGCGATTCTTCCCATGGGAAGTAGTACAATGCGATCAGGCATTCCATCTATTCCAGGACTCACAAATTTAGGCGCCATACCTCCCATGCTTTTTACTGTCGCTACCAGTTTTTGTTCTAT
>LVZN01000044.1 GCA_001695645.1 Erysipelotrichaceae bacterium MTC7
GAGTCCTACAACTTCACCTTTGCCATTGCGAATAATCTGCGCATAACAATTCCCCCATAATAAAAGATGAGTCATCAGTGTTTCTCTAAACACAAAAGAACTCATCTCAGGATTCGGTTCATCATGCAAAAGTCGATACAAGGAATGGTCAATTGCTTTTTCCTTGCCACCATCGTCTGTGTAGCGATAAAGATGTAATGGAAGTCCCGCCACTGCTTCGGCTAAAACACGAACACAAGAATAGACTGCCGTCATTTGTAGGGCAGAGCGTTCCGTGACTGTTTTTCCAGAAGTCGTCGTACCCATGAGAAAAGTATAGTTAGAGCCAAGCGTTCTATCTGTCGGTTTATTTTTTGACTTAAATATCGATGTTAGAAATCCCAAATATCATCACCCCCTTAAAAATGACCATGAAAAAAGCACCTACCTCTTGATAGATGCTCAACTGTATCAACTTTACTATTATTATGAAATTACATATCCTTCTCTTGAAATCTTTCCTACAAGAGTAACTCTTGAGAAAACTTTATCACTCACATCTTCATAAAGTCTTCTCGCTATTCTCGGGGATGTAGCCTGACCTTTGAAAAAATCTCTAAAATAATATGTGCCTGGTGTAAGCGTTGGAATTACATTTATAACCTTGTTGTTATATTCTTTTAATTCATCACTATTCAAAATAACTTTTCTCATTTTTTTCCTCCCTTTTGTTGGATGCTTAATATCGTTAGATTATTTCATATACAATCGCATTGTTTTTACTGAGTTTTGGTTTTTTATTGTCATGATAAGCGCGTCTAATGTTACTAAAATCTCCATGGCCTATTTGGTTTTTGAAATTTCGGCCAACTTGTGCCCGAACAGCACTAGGTTTACCATTACAAGTCATTTCAATATCCTTAAAAGTTTTTGAAACAGTTAAAATATCAAACTCTTTTGGTACTCCAGGAGTATTAATATAGACCTTAATTTCCTCTAACACCTTATTTGTCAATACAGATAAAGGCAACTGCTTATTGCTTCCAATACCATATAGTGAACTAAGCTTTTCATTCACAAGAGCAGAAACACTTATTCCAAGGGTTTGTGCTTCTTCCTCTAATTTTTGTTCTAACTCAGAACTTGGATAAAACTGAATTCTTTTCATAATGACAACTCCTTTACATAATTCATAGTGAATAACACTATCGCTATTTATAAATATAACACAGTCTAGCGATAGCGTCAATCGCTATTTAATAATATTATATAAAGAGAATGCCTCGGTTGTCATAAACCGAAGCACTCGTATCATTGCCACAACGAATCGCTCGATCAAGAGCCATAATCGTTGCCACTGCACCATCAATCTTTTCTGATGATTTTTCCTTGTCCGGCTTGATGTTGCCTGCCGGGTCTGTTCGAACAAAAATGTTATCCATCATCCAACGAAGTACAGGATGCCCACCATGAGCAACCTTTTCTTCTAGCGTTAGTTTCATCAGTTCCTTAGTCGGTGGACTCATATCCTTAAATCCTTGACCAAAGGGGACAACAGTAAAACCCATGCCTTCTAGGTTTTGAACCATTTGTACGGCTCCCCAACGGTCAAAGGCAATCTCACGAATATTGTACTTTTCGCCAAGTTCTTCAATAAACTTCTCAATAAAACCGTAATGAACTACATTTCCTTCGGTTGTTTTAAGGTGATCCTGCTTTTCCCAGACATCATAGGGAACATGGTCACGGTTGACCCTGGCACTTAGAGTTTCTTCTGGCAGCCAAAAGTA
>LVZN01000045.1 GCA_001695645.1 Erysipelotrichaceae bacterium MTC7
ATACTTAAGTGCTCAATTGATGAGTTGTTTAAGCAAGTATATTTATACATACAAGACAAAGAAGCATTAGAAGAAAACATTCTATATATAGATGGAACGAAGTTTGAAGCTAATGCAAATAAAATGACGTTCTTTTGGCGTGCATGGCAAAAAAGATATCAGCCTCGCCACTGGAAAAAGTGCATTGAAATCATCAGACAAATTAATACATATTTTAAAAAGAATGAAATCAATATCAGGTATTCTATTATTAAAGAACCAAGCATAGAATATTTGATTGAGATTGATGAACGAATCGAAAAGTACATCGCTGAAAAGAAGTTTATCCGTAGAAGACGTGGAAAACACGAACTTGCAAAACTAGTTGATGAACTTAAGAAAAGTGCAATTAAAATGTGGCAATATGCGATGGCTAATGATGTATTAGGCAATCGCAATAGTTTTTCAAAGACAGATGCAGATGCAACATTTATGCATATGAAGTACGATTATTATAACCACACAAATGTCTTCAAACCAGGATATAATGTACAGGCTGGTATCGTTGACGGATACATTGCACATATGTATATAAGTGCAGATCCAAACGACATCAAAACGTTACAGCCATTTTTAAATGAATTCAAAAAGCAGTATGATGAATATCCAAAAACAGTTGTCGGAGATGCAGGATATGGTGGATATGATAATTATGAGTTCTGCAAACGAAACAGTATAGAAGCTGTACTTAAATATAGTGGATATGAAGCAAAGAAGAAAAAAGTAAATGATAAGAATCGCTATCATTTAGTACATTTTGAAAGGACAACTGACGGAACACCAATATGTCCGCAAGGATATGCATTTGATATAGAGAGAACCAGTGTAAAGCACTTTGGCTTAACACCAAAGGTTACAATATATTATCGCAATTCCAATTGTGCGGCATGTCCAGTAAGAAACAGATGCACAAAGGCCACAAAAGGGCGCACAGCGCAAATCACCCCGGCATTAGAAAAAGAAAAGAAACGTATTGATGAACTTCTTGAAACCGGACGTGGAAAGCAATTGCTAAGTAATCGAAGTTCGCAAGCTGAGGGAACATTTGCAGATATTAAAGAAAATTTCAAATACACACGTTTACAAAGACGAGGAGAAAGTGGTGTTGAGGTAGAAATGAAACTTGTAGGAATTGGCTTCAATTTACGTAAATACCATAATAAAAAACATGGGAAACCGAAAGACGATATTATATTGTCATAGTTTTCCACATTAGTTTAAAAAGTTTATACAAAAGCGAATCAAAAATCAGCCTAAAATGAAAATAGGCCTTTAATAATGTACACATGATTAAGAAAATGAGCAATATATGGAATAAACCAAGAAAAAAAGGAGCTGTGCTCCAGATTTGGCTAAATATGCCTATCTGTCACAGCCCCTACTGTTATCTGTTTTTTCATAATTTCTGACCCCTTTCGTCAAACATTACTTGTTCACTAATCATCTATGCTTTTTTCATATCATTCTATTCCATTCCCTATGTAAATAGTAGGAATTATTTTTAAAAGGAAATCCAGTTTAGTGACATGGATAGGTCAAATGAATAAATGTGTGTGTTGTGTGTGTTTATAGAGGGATTTCTTATTCAAACCTATAGTTTTGGTAGGATTTTAGATTTGAATAATAACCGCGTACACATCGCGGTGTGTAAATAGAGTATCCTTTATTTACATGACAATTCTAACATAACTGAGGGGGTAGTCAACTAGAATGCCTATTGGAATAATAGGAATATAAATTTAAAGAAATTCCGCTAATTATATGCGGGTTTCTAAAAGGCTTTCCTCTCTTTACATCTTCATAATACCACAGAAAATAAAAGAGTCAACGATTATACCTATAAAAATAGTAGGAATAACATAATTTACCAAAATTCGATAAAAGAAAAGAAGACTTGGCTATTTTTCCAAGTCTTCTTGTATCTTTTGCATTTCCACAAACTGCTTAGCAGTTCGTGGGCTTCTTCCATTGTTGCGAAGTGCAAACATCTCTGCTTGCGTGATCAATTCATCACCTTCAATCGATAGTTGGTTTTCACGCGCAAGTCCTTGTACAATCTCTAAATACAAATCTTTATTTGGTTTTTGGAATGTGATCGTCAACCCAAAGCGTGCTGCTAAGCTCATCGTTTCTTGAATGGAGTCGTTTGTAAACAATTCATCCGCATTGCGGTCTTTCATACTTTCTTTCACAAAGTGTCGTCGATTGGTTGTTGCATAAATCAAAACATTTGTTTGACGCCCACCAACACCACCTTCTAGTATGGTTTTTAGTGCCACAAAATTATCATCGCTTCGATTGAAACTTAAATCATCGATAAAGATAATAAACTTTAATGGGTTTTTAGCAAGTTCATCCATCAGTTCGGGTAAACGATGCAACAGCTGTTTGGATACTTCAATCAAACGCAAGCCTTGATCTTTATAGGCATTGGCAATTGCTTTCACTGTTGAACTCTTCCCAGTTCCCGCATCTCCATAAAGTAAAGCATTACTTGCTTTCATACCTTGTAAAAAGGCAACGGTATTTTGTTCCACCTGCTTACGCTCACGTCGATATCCAATAAGCTCATGTAAACTTTGTGGGTCTGGATGATGCACTGGCAGTAGACCTTGTTTTTCTAAACGGAATACATGATACTTTGCAAATACACCATACCCATCAATTGGCAAGCGCTCCATTTTATGTAAATAATCCTTTCGGAATTGATACTTTGTGGTTTTCCATTTCGGTAAATAACCAGGATATGGCAAATCACGTAGAACACTTTCTGAAGTCAATTGACTTAGTTCTTGTATAACTCTTAATTCATGCAATAAACATTGATGAAGTATGTTTTCAATTGGCTTTGCCTGTGCAATACGTGAAACATATACGTTTTCATCCCGCATCACATACCGATACAAATACCGCGACATATTGGTATCCACATCAAACAAAGTTGCACAGAAATCACAATACAAATCGATGTAGTTTGCAACATCTTGGTCGTTTGTATCAAGTAGTTTTCTTAGCTTGATCACAATTGGTTCACTAAGCAAACTTCTAAATATGACAAGCGTACTTAAACGTTTCTGTAATTCTGTAAACTTCATATAATCACCCCTTTATTTATGATATAATTGTAGCATTAAATAAGGGGGTTGACTAGAATATGGCAAACAACGATGAAAACAAATCATTAAGTATCGACTTAGTGTTAGGCGCACGACGCGTGCTAAACGACGTAATTCGTAAAACCGATGTAATCGCCGCTACAAATATTCCAAGTCCAAATAACCTGTTTCTTAAAACAGAAAATTTACAATTAACGGGGAGTTTTAAGGTTCGTGGATCATATTATAAGATAAGCAAACTTTCAGATGAGGAAAAAGCAAAGGGAATCATTGCATGTAGTGCGGGTAATCATGCCCAAGGGGTTGCACTAGCAGCACAAAAAAATAACATTCCTTGTATTATATGTATGCCGGATAGCGCTCCTATTTCAAAAGTAGAAGCAACAAAGAGTTTTGGTGCAGAAATTGTCTTGGTAAAAGGAACTTATGATGATGCCTACAAAGAAGCCTTGCGCTTACACCAAGAACACGGATATACATTCATTCATCCTTTTGATGATGTTGATGTTATCGCAGGTCAAGGAACCATCGGTCTTGAAATTGTTGACCAGATGGAGAACATTGATGCGGTTGTTGTTCCTATTGGTGGAGGTGGTTTAATCAGCGGTGTTGCCTACACCATCAAAACCTTACATCCAGAAATAAAAGTTTATGGAGTCCAAGCAGCTGGAGCAGCCTGCATGTATGAAGCATGCAAACAAAACAGCATCATTGAGTTGGATCAAGTTAGTACATTTGCTGACGGTATTGCTGTCATGCGCGCTGGTGATACAACCTACGATTTAACCATGAAATACGTAGATGAAATCCTTACGGTAAGCGATGATGAGATTGCAGCTGCCATCTTGATGTTATTAGAAAAACAAAAACTTTTATCTGAAGGAGCTGGAGCGGTTGCTGTGGCAGCAGAAATGTTTGGTAAAATTCCAATGCAACACAAAAATGTGGTGTGCATTGTCAGCGGTGGAAACATCGATGTAAACATATTATCTCGTGTTGTAACACGTGGTTTAATCATGAGTGGCCGTAAGACTTCCTTAACGATTGCGCTCGTTGATAAACCAGGTCAACTACTTGGAGTTAGTAAAGTTATTAGTGATTGTGGTGGTAATGTTGTTGCAATAGATTACGATGCAGGAGATCCTAATATGGATATCAACTCTTGTTTCTTAAAGATTACGATGGAAACAAAACACCATGGACATATTGAGCAAATTAAAACTGCTCTAAGAAATGAAGGCTTTGAAATTGTTAAAGAACGTACTTAGGATGCATAGCATCCTTTTTACTTGCTTCACGTTACAATAACCACAAAAAACAGACATTGCTTTGATTATAAAGCGATGTCTGTTTATCTTTTCTTTAGGTAAATCATAAGTACTGCAATATCTGCAGGACTCACACCACTGATACGGCTTGCTTGTCCAACCGTAATTGGTTTCACTTGATCTAGTTTTTGACGTGCTTCAAGCGCGAGATTATCAATGTTTGCATAATCAATATCAACTGGAAGTTTTAGTTTATCCATCGATAACATGCGTTCTGCTTCTTTTTTGGCTTTGATAATGTAACCTTCATATTTCACTTCAATCTCAACAGCTTCCATTACATCATTATCATAATGAACACCAAGCAATAAACATAACTGTGCCAGTTGCACCTTTGGTCGTTTCAACAAATCATAAGCGGATGTTCCATCACTCAAATTATCATATCCGATTTGTTGCAAATATGCGTTCACTTCACTTTTTGGCGTAAAGCGCGTTTCTAGCAACCATTGTTTACAAGCAACAATTTGTTTTTGCTTATGGACAAAGCGTTCATACCGTTCTTCTGGTAATAAACCAATTTCATATCCATACCCACTCAAACGTGTATCGGCATTATCGTGACGCAACAACAAACGATATTCAGCACGACTGGTTAACAAGCGATACGGTTCTTTTGTTCCTTTATTGGCAAGATCGTCAATAAGCACACCCAAATATGCTTCATCACGACGTAAGACAAATGGTTCTTTACCATCAATCTTGCGTACTGCATTAATGGCAGCCATCAAACCTTGACCAGCTGCTTCTTCATATCCACTGGTTCCATTGATTTGACCAGCGGTAAATAAATTTTCCACAATCTTACTTTCTAAACTTACTTTCATTTGTAAGGGATCGATTGCATCATATTCAATGGCATATCCATATTTATCGATGACTGCATATTCAAGACCTGGCAGTGAATGAATCATCTCGTCTTGAATGTGTTCTGGCATAGAAGTTGAAAACCCCTGAACATACGTCGTATCTAGAGATAAACTTTCTGGTTCTAAGAAAATCTGGTGACGTTCTTTATCATGAAAACGTACCAACTTATCTTCAATACTTGGACAATATCTTGGACCAACACCTTCAACCAATCCTGAATACATGGCACTCTCTTGTAAATTCGAGTTGATAATTTCATGTGTCTTTGGACTGGTGTATGTTAAATAACATAGCACTTGTTCAGCTAATGGCATGATTTCTTTTGTATCATAGCTGAACGATACAAAGCCATCGGTTCCAGGTTGTGGCTCGGTTTTACTAAAATCAATACTGTTGGTTTTAACTCGTGCAGGTGTTCCTGTTTTTAAACGGAACGTTTGTATTCCTAAATCACGTAGTGATTGTGAAAGTGCATTTGTCGTTGGTTCTTGATCCGGGCCACTAGGTGTTGCACTATGTCCAAGCAAGATTTTCCCACTCATATAGGTTCCTGTTGTTAGAATCACTGTTTTAGCGTATACTTCTGTGCCATCCACCAGTTTCACCCCAATTGCTTTACCATCTTTTGTAAGTAGGGTTTCAATCATCCCCTCACGAACTTCAAGACCCGTTTGTTTGAGTAGTTGTTCTTGCATATATTTTCCATATGCAAGCTTATCACTTTGGACACGCAAACAACGCACACCAGGTCCTTTGTTTGTGTTTAACATCTTGAATTGGATTGCAGTTGCATCTGCAGCCTTCCCCATTTCCCCACCAAGGGCATCAATTTCGCGGACCACAATCCCTTTTGCTGGTCCACCAACGGAAGGGTTACATGGCATTTTTGCGATATTCTCAATCGACAAACTAAATAGGATGGTTTTTTTATGCATACGTGCACTTGCTAAAGCAGCTTCAACTCCTGCATGTCCACCACCGACTACGATAACATCAACCATGAAAACACCTCCTTATTTTAAATCTTTCCTATAATATACCAATTAAGCGAATACTTCAACCATTTGCCCATCTTTATCCGATTGTTGAAACCCTACATAATGTTATTGTTTTATAAGCAAAAAGTTATATAAAAGCTAGATATTTGCTTTTTTTTACAAAATGAAATATAATTCCATACGTTGGCGATTATTGCCAAACAAGTGCAAATATTTCGAATAGCTAAAAATCAAATATCGAGATTTCGAAAAAGGAGAGTATACTATTATGAAAAGAAACGTTGAGAAACCCACCTCCCGTTTGGGAGTTAAAGTAAAGACCATTGTTGCAAAAGGTAAGCAACTTCTTAACAATTCAAAACCAGTCTCATTTGTAAAAGCCTTTAGTTCAAAGGTATTACAAAGACTAAACAAAACAACAAACATCATTCGTATTGAAACAAAACGAATGAACGGGCGTTCTTTAGGACGTCAATTCTTAATTTACATTAAAGGCGTAGAAGTCACTTTACCACGTACGGTTGCTGTTATTACAGTGTGTTCATTACTTGTATATACAAGTGGATCACAGTTACAAAAACCGACGGTCTTGCGTAAGAATTTAGGCGTACAACCGTTTGTTACAACCGCATCTATGCAAAGCCCAACAAGCTTTGACATTCAAGATGAAGTGGATAAAAATGCAAAAGCTATAGAAATCAAAAAAGCAGAAGAAGCAAGACGCGTGCAAGAAGCAGAAGAACTACGCAAACAACAAGAAGAAGCCGCACGTTTAGCTTTGGAAGCACAAATCGCAGCAGAAGAGCAAAAATACTCATCAAGTGGCGTATGTTCACTTGCTGCTGACAACATCTCATTCATGGATTATCGAATGATTCGCACAGGAAGTTTACAATACCAATATCTACAAGCTTACATGAATGTATCAGCAGATGGACTCCTTCGTACAGAAGATGGATTTATCGCTGTGGCCTTGGGTTCATATTATGGTCCCATCGGGTCAAAATATCGCTTTACAACATCAACCGGACAAACATTTAAAGTCATGAAGATTGATGAAAAAAGTGATAATCACACAACAAACGGGTGTACAGATAGCACAAACTCAATGATTGAATTTATCATTGATACACCAAACATTCATAGCGCAGTGAAAATGAGCGGAACGTTCACTTCACTAGCAGCTTTTAGCGGTACAATTGTACAAGCGGAATATTACACTGAATAAAAAAATGTCGTAAACCTAAGTTTACGGCATTTTTTTAGTTTAAATCCATCAATTCTGCACGGATACCTTCAATATCATTAAAGGCAGCCATCATGTCATCAATTTCTGCTTTCGTCCCACAAGCTTGAATTATGATCAATCCATCATTTGAACAGTATTTTTCATCTGTTTCATGCAATCCCAATCGTGTTTTGATATTACATCCTGTTTTCGTTAACACTTCCTGTAATTTCACTGCATTATGTTGTCTTGATGATAGACGAAGTCCGATAATGTAAAAACAATCCATTTTTTAATTCCTCCTATATATATATCCTTAATATAGCATAGAACTTGTACATTTACTTGTAAGTGCATTGAAAAAAGCCCTGTGTAAGGGCTAGACGTTAAATCTAAAGTGCATTATATCACCATCTTGGACAACGTAGTCTTTTCCTTCTAAACGCAGTTTACCAGCCTCTTTAACCGCTTGTTCACTACCATACGTATCCATATCTTCAAATGACATTGTTTCTGCACGAATAAATCCTTTTTCAAAATCAGTGTGAATAATTCCCGCACATTCAGGAGCAGTCATACCTTTTTTAAATGTCCATGCGCGTACCTCTACAACTCCTGCTGTAAAGTATGTACACAAATCAAGCATTGCATAACTTGCTTTAATTACTTGATCCAAACCAGATTCACCAATTCCCAAATCCTGTAAGAACATATCTTTTTCATCTTTATCAAGAACGGATAATTCTTCTTCAATTTTTGCAGAAATGGCAACAACCTCATTGTTTTCACTTGTAGCAAGTTCCACGACTTTATTGAAGTGTGGGTTGCTTTTTGGATCATTGATTTCTTCTTCTGCAATGTTTGCTACATAAAGCATTGGTTTCATTGTCAACAATTGGAAACCTCTAACAAGATTGCGTTCATCTTTGCTAAGTTGTACACTGCGTGCTGGTTTCCCTACACTTAAGGCTGCTTTAATTTTATCTAATACCGCTTTTTCCGCAATACCTTCTGCATCCTTCGCTTTTACTTTACGCTCAACTTTTGATAAACGATTATCTACGGTTTGTTCATCTGCAAGTACAAGCTCCAAGTTGATAATTTCAATATCACGAATTGGATCAACGCTTCCTTCGACATGTGTTACATTAGGGTCTTCAAAACAACGTACCACATGACAAATTGCGTCCGTTAAACGAATGTTGCTTAGAAACTGGTTCCCTAAACCTTCCCCTTTACTTGCACCTTTCACAAGACCTGCAATATCGGTAAATTCAAATGTTGTAAATAACGTTTTCTTTGGTTCTACGATTTCCACCAAGCGGTCAATTCGACTATCTGGTACTTCAACCACACCGACGTTTGGTTCAATCGTCGCAAACGGATAGTTTGCTGCTTCTACTTGCGATTTGGTAATCGCATTAAATAACGTTGACTTTCCAACGTTTGGTAATCCAACAATTCCTGCTGTTAATGCCATAATTTTATACCTCTCAAATACTGTTATAGTTTACCTTCTTTTATAGTTTTAAGCAATATCAATCGCGACAAATGTCACTTTTGGACCCAATTGCTTTCAAAGCCATATAAAGAAAATGTGAGGAAGCTCCTCACATTTCATTATTTTGTTTTTGTTTTACAAGAATATCCTTGTTTTTCTAAAGCTTTTTGCGTACTCTTTAGTGAATAATAATCGTTATCTTTTGGCAATTCTTCAAAGATACTTAACTTCTCTTTTGCCTCGATTGCTGCTTGTACATTGATGACTGACTTGGTTGATAAGGTTGGTTTTTCATACTTCCAAGTAAACGTCACGTTTTTGCTACATTTGTTTTTATCTGTCTTATCAGGACATTTTTCCAAATCTTTATAGCTAGCAATTTTTAAGTCGATATCTTCTTGATAGCGTTCTACATTATCAAACGTATATGACATCGCATCAATAATTTGATACAAAGCATCATCTTTTGCTTTCAAGGTAAGGTCTTGCTTCATATCAACACCTAGTTCATCTCCTGCAAAACGACAAACGACACTCACTTCTTTTGGTTCACTTTGACATCCTACGCAGAACGCAAAGATTATGAGTATACTAAGAATTTTCTTCATGTTCAACATCCGCTTTCTCTATGATTTTCTTTAGTTTCTTTTCAAACTCTCTTCGTTCCATCAAGACCGATGAGCCACAGCCCAAGCACTTGATTCGGATATCTGCACCCATGCGAATAATCTTCCAATAATTACTCTTTTTACACGGATGTTGTTTTTTCATTTCAACAATATCGTTAAGATTGTACTCCATCTTCTAGATCCTCTCTTTTTCGATACGATTCCACTGTGTTTTCTAGTAACATAGCAATCGTCATTGGTCCAACACCTTTTGGTACTGGTGTGATGTATTTCACTTTATCAAGGACATCATCAAAGTCGACATCACCGCACAGTTTTCCATCTTCACCACGATTGACTCCTACATCAATGACAACCGCTCCATCTTTTAACCAATCGTTTTTCACGAGTTTGGCACGGCCCACTGCAGCAACAACGATATCTGCATGTTTGACAATATCTTGAATGTTTTTTGTTCTTGAATGTGTAATTTGTACAGTTGCATTTTTATTTAGCAGTAACTGCGCAATTGGCTTTCCAACGATGTTGCTTCGTCCAATCACAACCGCAGTTTTTCCTGATAGATCATCGTATCCAATGTGTTCCAAAATTTTAATAATACCTTTTGGTGTACAAGGCAAGAACGTATCTTCCCCAATGATCATTTTTCCAATATTATATGGATGAAAGCCATCCACATCTTTATCTGGGTTAATGCTAAATAACACACGGTTTGTATCAATGTGTTCTGGTAATGGAAGTTGGACAAGAATTCCATCAACATTTTCATCATAGTTTAACTCTTGAATTTTTTCAATAAGTTTTTCTTCGCTAATGCTTGCATCATAACGCAAGGTTGCATTTTGCATACCGATTGCATGACAAGCCTTCTCTTTACCTTTTACATAGGATTGACTTCCAACATCTTCGCCCACCAAAATTACCACAAGTTGAGGTAAGCGCATTCCTTTTTCTGCATAAACTGCTATCTCATTTTTTAAGTCTTCTTTACATTTTGCTGCTATTTCACTACCATAAACAATCTTATCCATACATTTCCTCACTATCTAACAAGATGGTAACAGGACCATCGTTGCATAATTCTACTTTCATATCTGCACCAAACACACCCGATTCAACTTCAACGCCCAGTTCGCGTAACGATGCATTGAAGTGCTCATACAGTGCATTTGCTTGTTCCGGTCTTGCGGCTTTTGCAAATCCAGGACGATTTCCTTTTCTCGTATCTGCATACAAGGTAAATTGTGAGATGCTTAGCACCTTACCTCCCACTTGTAAGAGGTCCAAATTCATTTTACCTTGCGCGTCTTCAAATACGCGTAACTGTTTTACTTTTTTGGCAAGTCTATCTACAATTTCTTGATCATCTTCACTAGATATACCAACCAGCAATAGATATCCATTCTCAATAGCGCCATGAACGTTTCCATCAATGGTTACACTTGCGTGTACAACGCGTTGCAATAAAACTCTCACGATGCTTCTCCTTTATAGATGTTTTCAAAATATTGATACAAAGGAGGATAGCGGTTTGCCAATTCCACACCTTGATTAAAGTACGTATCACTTACTTCTGCAAAGAATTCAGCAGAACTACTTTTTGCGTATTGTACATCTAATAAATTAAATAGGGTATCAAATTGCGCATCCTCAATAAACATTTTATATTGATCCTTAAACTTCTTTGTTTCACTGATGAAATCATGTGCAACATCAAAGTTATGTGAGAGTTCATGGGTTACCACACGATACATCCCAACACGGCTTGCATCAATATATATATGTCGATTGGTCGGTACAGCAAACGCTACCGCTTGTGCTATATCATTTTCTTTTCGAATTTTTTCAAATTCCTCACGACTACATAAATGAATTCTTGTTGTTTCTTTTAAAAGTTCAACCGGTTGTGGTTCGATACATTCGTGGATAAAATATGTTTTTTCTTCTTCACTTAAATCACCAACGATTGTAACAGGTGGTAAGTCATCGCCAAGAACAATGGTTTCATTCTCCGCGTATTTCGAATTCTCTCCATATAGTGAACTTTGGTTACGGAAATAATTAAAAGAAATCGCAACGAGAATCATAAAAGTCACCAACAAGGTTCCATAGAACTTTAGCGCTGATGATTTTTCCTTTTCTTTTCTTCTTGAGATGATTGTTGCAAGTGCAAACATGACTACACAAGTTACGCAAAGTGCGTAAACAATGGCAGCATGACGGGCCAACCATAAAGAAACTAGTGTATGCCATCCTTGTTCATAGCCAAGAATGCATAACGCACCTACCATTAACACCATCAAGATTATTGCAACAATACCTAAACCACTATTTTTTTTCATTATAACGTGTCGTTAATCTCCTTCATTTTATGAGCGAGTCCTTTTACTTTTTCCACGCTGATGGAACAAAGGGCAACTCGAATCCCTTTATTTACTTTTACTGTAAAGATATTCGCATCCATACATGCTTCATGCATTTTTGTTTGCAAAGCTGGATCTTCATAACGTAATGTCACAAAGAATCCTTCACGATATGGATAATAAGCAAGACCACAAGCATCTGCTTCTTCAATAAAGATATCGCTTCTTTCTTTTAAAATGCTGACGTATGAATCTTTTTCTAAATCGTAGTCTAAACGACCATCACCCGTCACATACACAAAGTTTTGCATGGCTGCATTGGGAATGTTTGACCAGATGGCACGCGCTGCTTTTTCCATCACAATTTCCACCTGACGTACTTGTTCTTGATGTTTTGCTAAAATCATCGCAGCACCACAACGAAGTCCGTATGCTGTTAATGTTTTTGAACACGAGAATGCAACAACCACCATCACATTGTCCGCCATTTGATTGAATGCATGCATATAGTTACGACTTGCTTTAAAATCATAGGCAAAATCAATATAAGCTATATCATTTAAGATCATAAATGGACCTTCTTGACTAAGTTCATTGGCAATTTCCATTACGGCATCCCACTCTTCATTCGTTAAAGAATATCCAGTAGGATTATGACATGGGTCATTGATAATCACAAGGACTTTACCTTGCATTTTCATTACATTTTTGCAAGTTTCCTTAAAGTTAGCTAAATTGAAACCATCACCATCAAATAATGAGTAACAGACTGTCTCAATGTTATTCATCGTTGCCATCAATTTATATGAACCCCAAGCAATTTCAGGAATGATTAACGTTTCACCTTGATCCAACAACATGGATATCGTTGTGCTAACCGCACCACTTCCTCCAGGTGTTGCAATGACTGAATGCGCAAGTTCTAAGTTTGTATCTTGCACAACCCAGTCATAGACTGCTTTACGATAATCTTCATTTCCGACGAAACTTTGTGCATACGCCGCTTTTTTACGATCTGCAATCGCATCATATGGACGATACACCGATTCAAATGCAACAAGCTGTCCATCTTCTCCATATAGTGCACCAATGGTTGCATCTACAACGTTTTCTGGTCCAACTTTTGCAATAGCCTCTTTCGCTTTTGAGACAATGGAAAATACATTATCTACAATTGGTGTGTTATTTACGTGTTCTTTAACAAATGTTTTCATATTTCCCCCTATTTGTTGTACGAGCCAATGTATTTTAAATCACGACAAACCGCTTTCAGTTTGCGTAACATCTGCTGTGTTTTTTCTTCTTCGATGTTTCCTTCTAATTCCACATGGAAATAGTATGACCATGCATTTTGTGGAATCGAACGAGACTTGATACTTTTCATATTAAATCCACTATCAGCAATACTGTTGATTGCTTGGGCTAGTGTTCCTTGTTCATTTGCTAAAGTAAACAAAATTTGAAATGTATTTCCTTCTTTATTTGCTTCTTTAGAAAGGATCGCAAAACGTGTCGTGTTATCATCATTCGTTTGAATGTTACTTTCGATAATTTGTAGACCAAAACGCTCAGCCGTTTCTTTACTTGCAATTGCTGCAATGGTTGGATCTGCTTCTTTACCAACAAATTCAGCTGCCAATGCTGTGTTTGGAAATTCAATAATTTCGACATCGCGACCTTTTAAAAATTTAGCACATTGACTTAACGCTTGTGGATGCGAGTAAATTTTCGTAATATCTTCCGTTCGAATCTTTTGTTTTGCTAGCAAGTTGTGACTTACATGCAATTCAAAGATATCGACAATATATAATGGATAGCTATATAACAAGTCACTTACTTCACCAACTTCACCACTGTGTGAATTTTCAACAGGAATCACACCATAGCGAATGTCTTCTTTATCAACTGCTTTGAATACGTCTTCAAAGCTTTTAAAGCCAATCAATTCGTAATCTGGAAAACAATGCATAGACGCTAAATAAGAAAATGCGCCATAGGTTCCTTGGTAACCGATTTTATCATTGATCAAAGTCGCATGTTGGAAACGACGACTTGTTTTCATTACGTCGCTAATAAACTCTTTATAATAGGAGCGAAGTTTTTCATCTTGAATATATTGCATATTTTTTTGAATCACTTCTTGTTCGCGCGAAAAATCAAGAACCTCCATATGATGCTCTTGTTTGTAGGAAATGACATCTTCAACCGCATGCATTCTTTTTTCAAATAATGCTGCCATTTCTTCGTCAATTTGGTTGATTTTATTTCTCGCTTGCTCTAATTTATTCATCGATAATCTCCTCATTTTATTATACAACAAATATAGTTTAGTTTTTAGGGATTCCCTTAACTTTGTATTATACATTATTTTTATGAAAATTGTTTCATAAATTGTAAAAAATTTCATAAAGTACTTGCAAAACCGTTTTTACCATATTACAATGTACACATGAAACTAACATCAACTTTTTATTTTTACTTTAGATAACGCCAAACAAACTAATACAACGTATTGGTTATTTATTCATGTTTGGCAAAAAACTAAGCACAGCAATTGATGTTGGTGCTTTTTTTATTAAAGGAGAGCTTTTATGGAAATTCAAATTCAACTACAACACAAATCATATCCGATTTATTTGGGAAATCATACCATCGATAAACTACAAGCGTACGTTAGCGATGAAAAAAAGTATTTCATCTTGACTGACACAAACATTCCAGAATCCCTTGTACGTCAAGTGCAATCGTATTGCAAACAAAGTACAATATATAAAGTAGAACCAGGCGAGAATAGCAAGAGTTTTGCGACATACAAAGCGGTGTGTGAAGCTTGCTTAGCTTACGGTATGCAACGTAGCGATGTCCTTATTGCCTTAGGTGGCGGGGTCATTGGTGATCTGGGTGGATTTGTTGCAAGTAGTTATATGCGCGGTATTTCCTTTATGTCCATACCAACGACAACACTTTCGCAGATTGATAGTAGCATTGGTGGTAAAGTGGCAATTAACTTGGACCACGTAAAAAACATCATTGGTGCCTTTTATCACCCAGATGCAGTGTTTATTGACTTTACAACGTTAGCTACTTTACCCAAGCGACACATTCAAAGTGGATTGGTTGAAGCCCTAAAAGCTGGACTCATCCATGATGCTTCCTTATATGAAATCTTTAAACAACCCGATTATATGGACCAATTGGAAACCATCGTCTTTAAAGCATTGCTTGTTAAAAAAGCGGTGGTCGAACAGGATGAAAAAGAAAGCGGCTTACGCAAAACGTTAAACTTCGGTCATACGATTGGCCATGGTATTGAAGCATATTATGATTTGAAAACGTATTATCACGGGGAATGTGTTGGACTAGGAATGCTCTACTTTCTTGAGGATCAAAAACTACAAGAACAAGTTAAGACCATCTTACAACACATGCAAATACCTGTAGATGTACCATTTGAAATTTCGAAGGTGATGCAAATTATCGCAAAAGATAAAAAAGCAAAACAAACGCATATTGATGTTGTCCGGGTGGATCAACCTGGTCACGCATATATCCAACCATTAGAACTCAGTGAGATACAAGCATTGATCGAAAGGAGCCATCATGAAAAGTAGCATTGGCGAAGCAATACAAATTTCCTTATTTGGTGAATCCCACGGTGAAGCCATTGGTGTCGTAATCAACGGTTTACCTGCAGGTATCCCCATTGATGAAACGTATATCAATCATTATCTTGATTTACGAAAACCAAAAGGAAAGATTTCAACAAGTCGACAAGAACAAGACAAATTACATATTGTGAGTGGATACTTTGATGGACATACCACAGGTACACCACTTTGTATCGTATTTGAAAATAGCAATACGCATTCCAAAGATTATCATAATGATAAAATGCGCCCATCACATGCTGACTATACCGCAAATGAAAAGTATCGTGGCTATCAAGATTATCGTGGTGGTGGTCACTTCTCTGGACGCCTTACCGCTCCCTTAGTCGCAGCAGGAAGTATTGCAAGAGGCATTCTAGAACAAAAAGGCATTGTGATTGGAAGTCACATTGCCAAATTACAAGATATTGAAGACCTCCCTTTTCCAGAACAAGAGACCGATGCACTTGCTTGTTTGCAACAACTCAACCAAACCTATTTTCCTGTTTGTGATTGTGATGTTGCAACACAGATGCAAACACGCATTGAACAACTAGCCAAGGTTGGCGATAGTGCTGGTGGTATTTTAGAAACGATGGTGTTGGGAATGCCAACCGGCGTTGGTGAACCTTTTTTCTCAAGTTTAGAAAGTGTGCTTGCCCAATTGCTGTTCTCAATTCCAGCGATTAAAGGCGTAGAATTTGGCCTTGGTTTTGAATTTTGCAACTTTACTGGCAGCGAAGTCAACGATGCCTTTTATATGGATAATGCAAAGGTAAAAACAAAAACAAACTACAATGGTGGGATTAATGGAGGGATTTCCAATGGTATGCCGCTACAATTACGCACCGTGGTAAAACCAACACCATCCATCTTTATTGAACAAGAGACCATTGACTACCAAACCAAAGAAAATACAACACTACAAATACAAGGACGTCACGATCCAGCGATTGTCCATCGTGCACGTGTCGTTGTCGACAGTGTGATTGCCATTGGAATTTTGGATTTATGTATTCAACAGTTTGGTCCGACGTGGGTAGGTGTCTAAAATGGAGTACGGATTGATTGGTGAAAAACTAGGTCATAGTTTTTCCAAAGTCATTCACGAACAATTGGTGTCTGACTATACATACGAACTTAAAGAAATTGCCAAAACCGACATTGATACCTTTATGAAAGAAAAACAGTTTAAAGCCATCAACGTGACCATTCCTTACAAGCAAACCGTAATTCCATATCTTGATGAAATCGATGAAAGCGCAAAACGCATCGGTGCAGTTAACACCATTGTCAATCGAAACGGAAAATTAATTGGTTATAATACTGATTATTTAGGATTTGCCTACACCTTACGAAAACACAACATTTCTCTACAAGGTAAAAAAGTATTAATTATGGGAAATGGTGGTGCTAGCAAAGCCATTCAAGAAGTGGTACACCAAGCAAACGCCAAACAAGTGTTGATTGTAGATGTAATTGCATCCGCGCAAACGATTCCTTTATCAGAAATTTACAAGCACCATTTGGACTGTGAAGTGATCATTCAAACAACACCGGTTGGAATGTCTCCACACCTCGATGCTTCCCCAATCCAACTTGATGGATTTGATAGACTTGAAGCTTGCGTGGATGTAATTTACAATCCCTTGCGCACAAGTTTTCTACTTGAGGCAAAAACACATCAAATACCATGCGTAAATGGACTGGAAATGCTTGTTGCGCAAGCCAAGTACGCAGTGGAATATTTTAAAGATATACAGATCGATGATCAATATATTGATCGCATCTATCAAGATTTACTACGCGAACAAAGCAACTTGGTATTTATTGGAATGCCTAGTAGTGGCAAGACAACAATCGCTAATGAAGTATGCACACACCTAAAGCGTGAAGTTGTAGATATCGATGCTAAAATTGTTGAACGCATCCAAATGCCAATTTCTAAGTATTTTGAATTACACGGAGAAGCAAAGTTCCGTGCCATTGAAACACAAGTAACAAAAGAACTTGCCAATAGCCACAATCTTATCATTTCATGTGGTGGTGGTATTGTAAAAAAGAAAGAAAACATGAGATATTTACAACACAATGGCTTTATTGTCTACATAGATCGTCACATCGATCAATTGTTGAGCGATCCTTCAAGACCACTCAGTTCAAGTAAAGAAGCCATTCAAGAATTGTATGACACTCGTGCACCATTATATGAACGTTATAGTGATGCCACAATTTGCAATCACGATATACTCGCGGATGCAATTGATCAAGCAATTGATACATATATTAACAACATAACAATGATCAACACATAGGGGGAAAAACAAATGATTATTACGATAAAGAAAAATGCTGACCAACAGGCGGTCAAAAAATTAATCGACAAACTAGAAACACTCGGTGTTACAGCTGTTGAAATCCAAGGTAGCGATCTTACGATTTATGGGTTAACTGGGGATACAACCGCAATCGATGAAAAACGCATCATGGCAAACGAAAGCGTTGAACATGTCACGCGAATTGCCGCAAAATACAAACTGGCATCACGCCAAATGCATCCAACGGATACAATCTTTGACATCAACGGAATCAAAATTGGTGGACAAGAAAAGATTGTCGTGATTGGAGGACCATGTTCGGTTGAAAGTGAAGACATGGTGGTCCAACTTGCAAAAGACGTAAAAGATGCAGGTGGAAAAATGCTTCGTGGTGGAGCTTACAAACCACGTACATCACCGTACGCTTTCCAAGGAATGCAAACGGAAGGAATTCTTGCCATGGTAAAAGCAAGAGAAGTAACCGGTTTACCGATTGTTAGTGAACTGATGAGTGCCGACAGAATTGACGAGTTTGAAAAATACGTCGATGTTATTCAAATCGGTGCAAGAAATATGCAAAACTTTGAATTGTTAAAAGAACTAGGAAAACGCACAACAAAACCAATCTTATTAAAACGTGGTTTTGCCAACACCATCGATGAATGGATTATGAGTGCCGAATACATTATGGCAAACGGAAATCCTAACGTAATTTTCTGTGAACGCGGAATTCGTACATTTGAAACTGAAACTAGAAACACCTTAGACTTAAGTGTCATTCCAATTATCAAACGCAAGACACACTTGCCAATCGTTATTGACCCATCACATGCAACCGGCGACTGGTCACTTGTGGAAAGTGCATCATTAGCTGCAGTAGCAGCTGGTGCTGACGGTTTGATTATTGAAGTTCATAACGATCCAGAAAACGCCTTCTCTGATGGCGACCAATGTTTAAAGCCAAAACGCTTCAAAGCATTAATTGAAAAAGCAAGAAAGATTGCGCAGGTAATCGGGAGAGATATCTAATGAAGGTGGAGATCACACCTTCCAAGTGTTCGGGAAGCGTGCATTTGCCCCCTTCAAAAAGCATGTCGCATCGTGCTATCATTTGTGCAAGTTTAGCCAAGGGAACCAGTGTCATTTCAAATGTTGCATTTTCTGATGATATTCTTGTGACAATTGCTGGCATGCGCCAACTTGGAGCAAATATCGATATCAAAGATGACACGGTAACTATTCAAGGAATCAATACTTTTACTAACTTTAACGCAAACCAAGAGGTCTTTTGCAAGGAAAGTGGAAGCACCCTACGTTTTTTTGTGCCCATCTTCTCCCTTACGAATAAGCCGGTCGCATTCACTGGAGAAAACCGTTTATTGAAACGTCCCCAAAAAATATACGAAGATCTATTTAAGGAAAAAGGACTATCTTACACACAAAATGAACATGAAATTGCGATTGAAGGCTCTTTACTTCCTGGATCCTACTCTTTACCGGGTGATGTTTCCAGTCAATTCATTTCTGGATTATTATTTGCTTTACCTTTACTACAAGGTGATTCAACGATTCAAATTCAAGCTCCCTACGAAAGCCAAAGTTATGTGGATTTAACCTTAGAAATGCTTGAACGCTTTGGAATTGATGTGCATTATAGCGATCCTTATACGCTACGGATCCCCGGAAATCAAAGCTACAAACCAAACAACTACACCATTGAAGGTGATTATTCACAGGCAGGATTCTTTGCAGTATTGGGCGCAATCAATAACGATTTAACCATCACCGGCTTAAATCATGATAGCAAACAAGGAGATAAAGAAATTATCCAAATTCTTAAGGACTTTAACGTCCATGTTACACCAGTTCCTTTTGGGTACCACATTCAAAAAGCACAATTAAAACCAGCCACAATCAATTTAGAAAATTGTCCAGATTTAGGACCGATTCTAAATGTACTGCAAATGTATTGTCTAGGCGAAAGCACTATGATCAATGCTGCTCGTTTACGTTTAAAAGAAAGTGATCGAATTCTAGCAATGGAAACCGAATTAAAAAAATGCGGTGTCGCAATTACAAGCACAAAGGATACCATCACGGTTCATGGCACATCGACATATCAAGGAGCGTGTGAACTCGTTGGTCATAAAGACCACCGTATTGTGATGGCACTAGCAGTTGCTGCAACATGTATGAAGCAAAAAGTCGTGATTGATGAGGCTGAATATATCAACAAATCGTATCCGACCTTTTTTGAAGATTTAGAAAGTGTTGGAATTGAGGTGAAGAAACTTGACGCGTAAAACATATGCCATTGTGGGACTTGGACTACTCGGTGGCTCATATGCCAAAGGCTTGTATGATGCGGGTTATGAGGTCATCGGAATTGCTCGGCGACAAGAAACCATCGATTATGCTTTAGCACACAACTACATCACACAAGGAAGCACCAATGCCGCTGATGTTGCAAAAGCAGATCTCGTGATTCTTTGTTTATATCCAAAACTGATGCTTTCATGGATTCATGAAAACAAGCAATACTTCAAGAAAGGTGCTATTGTTTCTGATATTGCAGGGGTGAAACGAAACCTTGTTCTTCCTATACAAGAAGCATTGGAAGATACAGATGCCCAGTTTATTTCAACCCATCCCATGGCTGGAAAAGAGGTTAGCGGAATCGAACATGCAGATCCAGCAATTTTTCATAAGGCAAACTTCATCATCGTACCAACAAAGCAAAATAGTGAATCCGCCATTCAAGCAATGATGGATGTCGCAGATATCTTGCAGTTCCAGCACATTTCCTTATTGAGTATCGATGAACATGACCGCATGATTGGTTTTCTAAGTCAACTAACTCATGTCATTGCCGTGAGCTTAATGAATACGCACGATAATGATAAATTGGTCGATTATACCGGTGACTCGTTTCGTGATTTAACCCGTATTGCCAAAATCAATGAAGACATGTGGACAGAGCTCTTTTTATTCAACAAGGATATCTTACTGGAAGAAATTGAAGCATTTGAAGCAAGTCTAGATGCATTCAAAATAGCTTTACAAAATGACGATGAACAAGCAATGAAAAACTTATTTATTCAAAGTACCAATCGTCGCAAGAAATTTGATAAAAAGCCTGGGAAATCATAAGATCCCAGGCTTTTATAATGCTTTATATGCGCGAAACCCACGACTTGCGTAATAGGAGTCAGCTCCGTTGTGGTAGACAAAAATGGTTTCGTATCGATTGTCCGCAAAGAGTGCACCTTTAAGGTCACGTATTGCTTGTGGCGTTGCAATCCAACTGCTTGTTTTCGTATCAAGTGAAATTATTGTTTGCAGGTATCGATATTGCCTTTCATCAAGTAGGTTAACGTTCATTTCATGTGCCATTTCTTCCACGCTAGTTTTTGGCGGATGTGTTTTCCTTGTTGTCCTTGCTAGTTTGTCATAACAAACACTTACACGCCCCTTTGGTGTTTCTTTTGCCATATCCACATACGCAAGCCCAACACCAGGTAACACCTCGACTACATCCACTTCTCCACCAGTTTGCTCCATCATGTCCAAACTGGTTAAAACAGCTGGCGTTAATTTTTCCTCTACTTGTTGCCATGTTGTATGTGGGTGTCTATCTTGATGCTTTTCAAAGCGTTCTTTTAACAACTCTTTTAATTTTTCCATACAGATTCCTCTTTCTTGTTTATTAAAAAAGGTGGCTTGTAACCACCTTTTTATCCTATTCAATTGCAATTGATTTTGTTTCAGCAATTTCTTTTGGTTTATCTTTAGGGAATGTTACTTGCAATTCACCATTATCGAATTTTGCTTTGATATCTTCTTCTGTAACACCTTCAGAAACATAGAAACTTCTTGTACAAGTTCCAGTAAAACGTTCTTTACGAAGTACGTTTCCTTTGTCATCACTTTCTTCTTTATGATCATTTCGAGATGCCGAAATCGTTAAATACCCTTCCTTTAATGAAATTTGAATATCTTCTTTCTTGTATCCAGGCAATTCCATATCAAGTACATAGTTACCATCAACTTCACGAATATCTGTTTTCATAAAATTCGAAGTTTTAGCAACCGGTCTGAAGAAATTGTCATCAAACATATCATCAAATAAACTAAAACCAGGTAGTAATTTCATAGTATCGCCTCCAATTCTTTATGCTATTTTTTACTATCCTTTCTTTGGATACTTGTATTATAGCACCATTTAGCACTCAGTCAAGTAAAGTGCTAAACCAAATTACATAACGATATATACCTTATTGTGATTGGTTTTTATATACATGTTCAACCATTTGTACACTAGTGATACTTACTTTGGGACTCATAATTGGACTGGTTAACAACCCTTGTTTGATACATTTTTCAACATGGTTTACTTCATATACAAACTCACTTTTACTAGCAAAATCATAATGCTCTTGTTTCCCATTTGTGATGATATTTACTTCCTGCGCTTTCCAAAAATAAGGAACAACTATTTCTCCATGTTCAAAGAAAAATCTCGCTTCATCTGGATACTTGGTTGTTCTTGAGATGATGGAACGAATCGTTACGTCTTTGATTTGAAAATGCAGATCACTCACATCATCTACAGAATACTTACCATACGTAAGATTCCCCTTATAGTAATCTGGTGTTCCATTAAGTACGTACATCATATACTCAATTGCATACGAGCCACTTCCATAAAGCGAACCACCACCCTTGTTAGGATCTAGCATCCATGCTTTCTCCTGTGCTCCATAAGGATAGAAACAAGATAACTCCACATGGTTTAACTTCCCTAAACGATGATCTTCAATTTGTTGTTTGACGAAGTTTGTGGTGGGCAGAAACACACTTTTTTGTGCTTCCATCAGAAATAAACCTTTACTTTTTGCTAGGCCAAACAGTTTCTTTGCATCATCTACATGTAAGGTTAATGGTTTCTCACAAAGGACATGTTTACCAGCTTGCAAAGCATCCTTCACATACGTTGCATGTGCAAAGTGTGGAGTTGCAATGTAGATGATGTTGACATCTGTATCTAAAAATAGTGCTTCGTAACTTCCATATGCCTTTTCTATGTGTAGGTTTTGGGCAAAGGTTTTTGCTTTCTCTAGATTTCTAGAAGCAATCGCAACCACGGTACTGTTGTTACTGTCTTGTACACCCTTTACAAAACGTGGCACAATACTAGCTGTGCTTACAATTCCATAGCGTAATTGTGTATCCATAAGCATACACCTCCTATGCTTCCAAGTATATCATGCAATCCAACCTTTCCAAAGTCAGGACCTTATGCTATAATGGGCAAGTCATAAGGGAGTAGTTATCTTACATTTGTAAGTGTTTTAGTCAACATCATGGTGAAAACCTGGCTAATTGTAAAAAATGAGACTTATACGAGTGTTTTCGTATGAGTCTTTTCTTAACTTACTCCAAAAGGAGTATCACATATGAGTATATTAACAATTATCTTAACAGGTGTCGGTTTGGCAATGGATGCTTGTGCAGTTTCACTTGCCAAAGGCATGTGTTACACCAAAAAAGATGCAATTAGATTTTCTTTTATCTTCGCTTTGAGTTTTGGTTTCTTTCAAGGAATCATGCCTTTAATTGGCTATTTCATTGGTATTAAATTTACAAGCTCGATTACTTTTTTAGATCATTGGATTGCATTTATCTTGCTTGTTGGTATTGGAGCTAAAATGATCTATGAATCATTTGGTGAGCAAGAACTTGCCTGTGAATTACATATAAAATTCATAGATATCCTGCTTTTGGGTATCGCAACAAGCATCGATGCCTTAGCTGTTGGTGTCAGTTTCGCTTTCTTTGATGTCGATATTTATGTTGCTTGTTTTATCATTGGTGTCGTAACGTTCATTCTTTCATTTTTTAGTGGATACATCGGACGTTTTGTTGGCTCGTTCTTGCATCGCTATGCAGAAGTTGCTGGTGGACTGATTTTAATTCTCATTGGCACAAAGATACTCATTGAACACTTATGTTTTTAGTGTGGTAAAATAAGAGTATGAATAAACAACCACTCGCTTTCCGCATGCGACCAACAACCTTAGATGAAGTTGTTGGCCAACAACATTTAATTGGAAAGAATCAAATTTTACGTAAAATGGTCGAACAGAAACAACTCTTTTCGATGATTTTTTATGGACCTCCAGGAACTGGAAAAACAACATTAGCAAGTGTTCTAGCTAATGAAATGGGTGTTAAGTATCGCAACTTTAATGCGGTAACCGGAAACAAAAAAGATTTAACCATCATCTTTGAAGAAGCTAAATTTTTCCCAGGCCTTGTTGTTATTGTTGACGAGGTCCATCGACTCAATAAAGATAAACAAGATTTACTATTACCACACATTGAGAATGGAAGTATCATTATGATTGGAGCAACTACTGCTAACCCTTTGTTTTCTATCAATCCTGCCATTCGTTCAAGGACGCATTTATTTGAAGTGAAATCGCTAAATGAACAGGATATCATAACCGCATTATCGCGTGCTCTTCATTCACCAAAAGGTTTTGATAACCAAGTGACAGCAAGTGACGATGCGCTTACAAGCATTGCACGATTATCAAATGGTGATATTCGATATGCACTAAACTTATTGGAACTATGTGCAACAGCAACAGATGCAATTGATAAAGAAACCGTTGAAACTTACAGTTTTACACCAAATATCGCCAGCGACAGTGATGGTGATTATCATTATGATCTATTAAGTGCATTTCAAAAATCCATACGTGGAAGTGATGTTGATGCGGCATTATACTATTTATCAATCCTAATTGAAATTGGTGATTTGGAGTCAATTGAACGCAGATTGCTAGTGACTGCTTATGAGGATGTTGGCTTTGGTAATCCACAAGCTGTTGCAAGATGCATCAATGCAATTGATGCAGCAAAACGTGTTGGTTTCCCAGAAGGTCGAATTCCTCTAGCCCATACAATTATTGATCTTTGTTTATCTCCAAAAAGCAAAAGTTCTGAAGCAGCGATCGATGCAGTAAAGCCTTACCTTAAAGATCAAGCATACCCTGTCCCTGGCTATTTACGCTTAACTCCAGTTGGGATGAAGGATGAAGATACATACGATTACGGTCGCTTAGATTTAGTCGATAAAATTCAATATTTACCAGATGCACTTAAAAATAAATCGTTTTATACACCAAGTCTTAACTCACAGTATGAACGTGCCCTTGCGGAAAACTGGAAGAAATTGAAACAGACAAAACGCACCAGCAATCTCGCAAAACTTAAAAAATAGAAAACCAGTACACCACATAAACGGGAGTACTGGTTTTATTATTTCATTTGTTGAATAAGATCTTCAATTTCAACTTGTCCTGGAGCACTTGTCACACCTAATGCCGCATAGGTCAAACAAGAACCTAGTTGCGTTGCATTTACGCGAGTGAATTCACCTAGTTCTCCCATCGAAATCGCAATAAACAACTGCCCTGTTTCTTTCATCTCTTGCGATGCTTCTATGATGGTATCAACATCTTTTTGACTTCTGGGCATATTGGCAATTTTGGCAATATCTGCCCCAAGGGTATACATGTGTTTTAAACGCTTTACAATAACTTGTTTTGCCGGCGTTGAATCAAAGTCATGATATGACATGATTATACCAATTCCCGTCTTTTTTGCTTTTTCGATTAATGGATTGCTAATTGCTGGATCAATGGTCCATTCAATATCGACAATATCAACGAGTTTTCCAAGAATGATCGTTGTGTACATTAAACTATAAATACGATTTTCAATGGCTAAATTTCCACCTTGATTTTTGGTGCGAAAAGTAAAAATTAATGGCATATCTTTACGAATCTCGTTAATCTTTCTTAATAGTGGGACGAGTTTTGCTTCTTCAAGTACATGTTCGTAAAAATCTACACGCCATTCCATCATGTCTGCTTTACTAGCAACAATCGCTTCCACTTTTTTTAGTATTTCGGTTTCGGTTGTTTCAACGATAGGAACGCAGATTTTTGCGTTATGTAAACCTAACGTTGTATGTTTTACGGTTAACGTTTTCATATTCTATTCCTTCTATCTCTTAATTACTTATACACTATAACAAATATTTAAAAGTGTTTCAACGAATGTAATTGACTAATCTTTTTCAATCGTTGTTCCCCAACCATCAAAGGTTCCATGATATTTCTTCCCTAAAGAAATTAACTCGTTGGTTGTATGCATAATAAAATCCATCACTGGAATATCTTTCACTGAAACGAACACTTGAATCCCTTTGCGTTCCACCTCACAAATATCCAACTCGCTAATTTCTGCGAACACTTGGTGGAGTTCTGCAGCAAAGGCGTTTGCTTGTTCTTTGTCATCAAAATAACTGTAATAGTCAATCTCTCTAGGCTTGCTGAACGTTTCGCCCTGACTTTTTAAATCGCGAATAATCGTATCATTCTTTATCCAATTGAATCCATAAGCATCTGGATACAATTTGGTTTGGTAAAATTTTCCGTGGTCGTGCAAACGTGTCACAATTTTTGCATCCAATTCCTTATGGTTTTTTAGCAATTGATTGCACATCGATTCCCAACGAATGATATGTTTGCTCATAAACACGAATTCACGAGTTCCTGCCTCGGTTTTGGTTCCTACAAAATAAAACCCTTTACGCCCCCACTCATTTTCAATTTGATCTTCCAATACATACAGTTTTTCCAATGCTTCTTTGGTTGGAAACCCTAAGTCATTTTGTTGGTCATAGTGAATCATTAAAATATAGGTGTGCTCCAAATCACGAAACAAATACTTAAATGCACCATAATCAAACCGCACGGACGTATTTCCTTTGAAATACACACGCCAATCATCGCTTAGTTTATTTACACTTTTCTTTGGTTTTGATGTTAGTATTTTAGGTTTTTTTATATTTGGTTTTCTTACTTGTAGTTTCATATCAATCCTCATTATGTATGTAATTCAATCAATTCAACAAAAGCATAGATTCTAGACAGCTCTTCCTTCGCTTTTTCTAGTTGTTTTCTATCTTTACTTAAAGCAAACACTGAACTTCCGCTTCCCGACATTAAGACCACCGGAAATTTGTATCTATTTAAAGCCTGCTTTACTTCTAAAATATCTGGATTCAAGCTAAGCGAAGGTTGTTCAAGTGTATTGTCCAACAGTTCCAAATAGCGATCATCGTTATGTTTTATATAGGTAATAATGGCATCAATATCTGGATGCACAGCTTGTGTAAAATCAATGGCACCAAAAGCTTCTTTCGTAGAAACACCGGAAGCTGGTTTTACCACAAGTCCAGAGACATCTAGCGTTGCCTTGATTTGCGTAATTTTTTCACCAATTCCTTGGACTCTAGCTAGTTCATTTGCCAAGCAAAAAGGCACATCTGCTCCAACTTGAACACCAAGTTCGTACAATTGTTCTTTATCTAAATGTAACTCACATAATTCATTAATTGCTACCAGCATCGCTGCTCCATCCGCACTTCCTCCTGCCAACCCTGCTTGCATCGGGATACGTTTTTCAAGATGTACATGAAAATGCTGTGTAAGCGAAAATGCTTTACGCATGACTTGTAGTGCTTTTATGATGGTATTGCTTTCATCAAATGCTAGATCACAATTGCTCGTAAAACGATCCTGTTTTGCAAGGCTTACTTCCAAAGTATCATGCAAACTAATTGGAGTCATTATCATATCCATTTCATGATATCCATCTTTACGTTTCTTTATGATGTTGAGTGCAAGATTTATTTTTGCATTTGCCTTAATTTTCATGCCAGACCTCATACAGTTTTGCAAACTCTGTAGCTTCCATACTCTCTGCACGGCGTTTACTATCAATACCTGCTTGTGCTAGTAATGCCTTTGCCTTCTCTTTATCTTGTACATACTCTCCTAGATTGTTGAGTATGGTTTTACGACGTTGTTTAAAACACGCTTTTACAAGTGCAAAAAATGCTTCTTCGTTATCCACCAAATGACTTGGTCGATATGTAAATTGAACCACCGCACTATCAACATTAGGCTTTGGATTGAAAACATGTTTACTGATTTTCAAAACGGTTTGAATGTCATAGTTGTATTGGCTAACAATACTTAACGCATTGTAGTCTTTGGTGTTTACTTTCGCAGAAAAACGATCTGCAACTTCTTTTTGCATCATAACCGTAATTTTTTGGATTTTCACGTCACTTTCGAAGAGTTTAAATAAAATTGGTGTCGTGATGTAGTATGGTAAATTTGCTGCAACTACAACTTCACTTTCGTTTTTCAAAATCTCGCGTAAGTCTGCTTGTAAGAAATCTTGGTGAATCACTTCCACATTGTCGTATGGGGATAACGTATCATCTAAGACAGGAAGCAAACGGTCATCAATTTCAAACGCGATAACCTTTTTCGCATGGATGGCTAAAAACTGTGTCAAAGCTCCAATACCTGGACCAATTTCCAATGCGGTTGAGTTTGGTGACAACAATGATTCCATTGCGATTTTTTCAACAATTTGGGGTTCCACTAAAAAGTTTTGCCCGTAATTTTTCTTTGCGTACATCTTGTGTTTTTCCAAGATTTCCTTTGTATATGAAGGTGTTGCTATGATTCTATTCATCCTGATCCTCTACTATCTTCTTTATTTGATCATATGACAAGTCTGCCATATTTAAACGTTTATACAATGTCTTACCATTACAAGTTCCAATATGAAATGCATCTGCGACTTTTTGGCGACGTTTGGCACTGTCACTTCTTCCTTGTAATCCAAGCGCAAGAAAGTCGTCCATGGATAAACTTTCATGACTTTTCCCAAAGGTTACATAGTCTGCAAGTGCTGCTTTCAAATCCGCTTCACTTGCATGTTCAATGCCTACTTTTTTTGTGGTACGACTTTTGCTTTTATCAATGAATGCATTCTTTAAATTGGGAATTGCTTCATTGATTGTGCGACGTATGCGTTCTCCAACATGATCGGGATCTAGAAAGAGAATGACCCCACGACTTTTTTCAGCTTGCTCGATGCGTTTTAAAGTCGCTTTTGAAAGATTGTAACCATTGGTTTCAATGGTATCCACATCAAAATACTGCTTTAACTTTGCACTGTCGTGTTTCCCTTCCACAACGATAATTTCTTGCATTTTTAACATAATATGATTATAGCATAGAAAAAAAGGAAGAATTATGTGTTTCTGTTCTTCCTTTACTTTGTTGTGTGTGTTTCTAAGAAAGTTAGGAGTTCTTGCTGAATGTCATCGACATAATAGTAAGAATCACCAATTTTTGCGTGGATAGCTTGTTTCCAAACATCAATGCTCCGATAGATGACTCCCCCTTTATAAACCGTAATATGATAATTACTCGTTGATAAGGTTAATCGATATCCATCTGGGTTGTTTTCTTCGTGATATTGATCACTGTCATAAGGACACCCATCCAAAAGCGCAAGGAGTTCTTTAGTTTGTTTCTCCTGTAATGTATATTTTTGGCCATCATAAGCAACCTCCACCGTCGCTGAAAGTTGTTTTTTATTATCGCTTGTTGCTTTGGTTGTCTTACTTGCACTACCACAACCAAAAAGCATGACAGCTATGATGAACATTACGACGACACGCTTCATACTCTCCTCCAACGATTATGCTTTGTCTAAATAGAAATAGAAGGTCGTTCCCTTGTTGATTTCACTCTCAACTCCATACTCGACGCGATGAAGTTCTAGAATTCCTTTCACAATGTTTAAACCAAGACCAGTTCCAATATCTTGCCGCTTCCATTTCTTTGGTTGTTTAAAATAACGGTCCCAGATATATGGTATTTGACTCTTCTTAATTCCTTTACCCGTATCTGTGATTTCAATTCGAACTCGATGTCCTTCATCAATTTGATTCACAAATACTTTTTTATCACTTCCTGTAAAGTGAATAGCATTACCAACTATATTATACACTACTTGATTAATTCTTTCCTTATCTGCATAGACAAAAATTTCATGTCCATAGTTGAATTCGATAGTATACCCATCATTTGCAAGCATCTTATTGATGCGATTGACAATGTCTTGAATACTTGTCGTTACATCAAATTCTTTAATATGTAGTTCCTGTGTATTGTTTTGTAGTTTTGAAAGATCGAGAAGATTATTCACTAATTGCGTTAACCGCTGTGCTTCATCAATAATTACCTGAATGTTTTCTTTGGTGTTTTCTCCAGGTAAATCACGCATAACTTCACCGTATCCTGTAATCATAGTAAGTGGTGTACGCAAGTCATGAGACACGTTTGCCATCAACTCATTACGCATCGACTCCACTTTTTTTAGTTCCTGTACAGCATAGTTTAACGTTTCATTCAACTCTTCAATTTCACTATACCCTTCTGCATCAAAGTGAATATCAAGATCGTTTTGTGCGAGTTGTTTTGCCTTTTCATTGGTTTGTTGAATCGGCTTGGCAATGGTTTTTGCTGTTAAATATGCAATAATAACTGACATTCCCAGCACAATTCCAGTAATCAACAACAACTGTCGCTTACTTGTCTCCACCGTTTCTGCCGTTGGTGACAATCGTGCATTGACCACCACCATGTAGGTATTTCCTTTTTTACTTTCAATCACGTTACTTACCATCATATTGGTAAACGTATCAATTCGCTGCCCTGCTAGTTCAAGTTGCACATCCTTTACTTCCACAAGTTCATTTTTGTTTTCGATAACTTGATTATATAGGGTATTGATTTCCATTTTGGAAGTCAAAGCATATGCTCCACAAGTGGCATTTGCACTTTCATGTACGTCCACGGTTTGAAAATTTCCTACATCATCTAACTTTTCATAGACTTGTATACAGTAGTTTTCATTCACTGATAAATCTTGCACATACTGGCCAAATTCATCCACATCATCAATTCGTTTGACCATTCGTGAAGCGGAACGAGTAATTTGTTGACTGGTGAATCTTTGATAGAATTCTTCAAAGAAGACAATTTGCATCATCCAAAGCAATGCAATAATCGCAACTGCGAAAATGAGGATGAACGCCATTATTTGGTTTTGTAGCTTAATTCTCTTCAAAACGATATCCTACGCCACGAATGGTCACGATATTATTACTGTATTGTCCTAGTTTTTTACGCAACAGTTTAATGTGTGTGTCTAATGTGCGGTCATCACCAAAGAAATCGTAACCCCAGACTTTGGAAATGATTTGTTCGCGGGTTAAGGCGATATCCTTATTTTCCACTAGATACAACAACAAATCGTATTCTTTTGGTGAAAGGTTTAATGCTTCTCCATCAATTTTTACCAAGTGAGAGGTATGATTGATCTCTAACGTTTTGAAGTTGTACATATCGACCATTTGATTTTTTTCATATCGCTTAAGAATAGCAGCAATACGCATCATCAACTCTTTAGGCGAAAAAGGTTTCACTACATAGTCATCAACACCAATTTCAAACCCATGAATCCGGTCATACTCTTCCCCTCTTGCACTTAGCATGAGAATTGGAACACTTGAAAACTTACGGATTTCTCGACACGCGCTAAATCCATCAAGCTCTGGCATCATGGCATCCATAATGATTAAATCGATACTTGGATTGAGTTTCACCATATCAATGGCTTGTAAACCATCCTCTGCTTCTAAGACCTCATAACCTTCAAACTTTGCATATTTTTTTACAATCTCTCTTATATTTGCTTCATCATCAACGATCAATAGTTTTTTCATAGTTCGCACGCTCCTAAAGTTATTATAATACAAAAGTCCATAAAACCTATGGACTTTCCTTGATATATGACTGAAGTTTAGGTGAACTAATCCTCTTTATCGAAATCGTATTGGATTCCTTTACATAAATAAACGATATGTTCACAAATATTTACGGCGTGGTCACTACTACGACCGATTGTCCGATATAAGGACGATAAGTTGAATGCATCTTCCAAATCGGCAACATTGTTTTTGATAACAATCTTACGGAAGTCTTGGAGCAATGCTTCCAATTCTTTATCTTGCGTGGGAATCTCATACGCTTTTGTTACATCTTTAGTTTTATAGGCCTCCATAATGTCTTCTAACATAATTACAAGTCGATGTTGAATAAAACTTGCCTCTTTTAAAATTTTCATCGTCGCCGGATTGTCTAGATTTTTTGAAACAAATTTGGCCATACTTTTCGCGTAGTCGCCAATACGTTCCAAATCGGATGCGATTTTAATGGCAACAATAACTCGACGTAAGTCTGTAGCAATAGGGCGTAACAAAACAATATCTGCAATTGCTTGTTCATTGATGTTTGTTTCATAGTTATTGATGATTTCATCGTTGTGGCGTACTTGTCGAGCTAGCGATCTATCTGGTTGTTCAAATAAACGTTCACAGTTCTTATGTTGTTCAATGACTTGCTTTCCCATGTGTCGAACACTGGTTTCTAGTTTTTCTAATTTTCGATCTAGTTTTAACATAAACGCCTCCTCTTAGCCAAATCTTCCTGTAATATATTCTTCTGTTTTCTTGTTTTTTGGATTGGAGAAGATATTTAAAGTTGTATCAAATTCAACAATCTCTCCCAACAAGAAGAACGCTGTATCATCACTCACCCTGGATGCTTGTTGCATCGAGTGCGTTACAATTAATATCGTATATTCTTTCTTAAGCACATCAATTAGTTCTTCAATTTTTTGTGTTGCAATCGGATCCAGGGCACTGGTTGGTTCATCCATCAAAATCACTTCTGGTTTCATTGCAATCGCTCTAGCAATACATAGCCGTTGTTGTTGACCACCTGACATGCCCATGGCATTTTTGTTTAAACGATCTTTTACATCGTCCCATAAAGCAGCAGCTTTCAAAGAACTTTCCACAAGTTCATCAAGCACTTTTTTATCCTTAATTCCCTGACAACGTGGCCCATACGCAATGTTATCATAGATGCTCATCGGAAATGGATTCGGCTTTTGGAACACCATTCCAACCTTGGTTCTAAGTTCAATCGTGTTCACTTTATCAGAGAGAATATTTTTACCATCCATTCGTATTTCGCCATTGGTTTTTACACCATCAACGAGATCGTTCATCCGATTTAGGGTTCTTAAAAACGTTGACTTCCCACACCCAGAAGGACCAATAAGCGCAGTCACGCGGTTTGCTTTAATTTCGATGTTCAAGTTTTTTAACGCTTGAAAATCACCATAAAACAAATTTAGATTTTTAACATCAAATTTAATTTCTTCCATATTATCCTACTTTCTTTTGTATGCGCTTGGCAACTAGTTTTACAATGAGATTTAATACGACAATCACCATAATTAACACCGTTGCTGTTGCAAACGCTTGGGCTCTTTGTTCGTCACTAACCCCTTCACTCGCCAAATAGTACAAGTGCGTCGTTAGTGTTCTCGATGAAGAGAAGATGCCTTGTGGCATATAGTATACCATTCCTGCGGTTAATAATAATGGTGCACTTTCGGAAACAATACGACCAATAGCTAAGATAATCGCACTAATAATTCCATTTAAACTCGTTGGTAAGATGACCTTAAAAATCGTCTGTACTTTACTAGCACCTAATGCATAACTTGCTTCACGCATTTCATTGGGAATGGTTTTCAGGGTTTCTTCGATGGTTTTAATTAAGACCGGTAAAATCATGATGGATAGTGTCAATGATCCAGACAAAATCGAATACCCGTTTGTGAATGGTTGTAAAATCGTCACAAACAAACTAAATCCAAACAATCCATAAACGATACTTGGCACACTTGCCAAACCATCAATCGCAAAGCGTACAACTTCCGTAATTTTACTTTCTTTCGCATACTCATTTAAGTAAAGTGCACTAAATATCGCCACCGGGGTTGCAATCAATAACGTTAATCCCACCGTATATAATGTCCCAACTAACATCGGTAAAATTCCACTATTTGGATCTGACGGTTTAAAACTATTGGTTAAAAAATTCCAACTTACATGACTAAGTCCTTTTTGAAGGACAAAGACGATGATGACAACAAGTGACAAAATACTTATCGCACTTGCAAGAAAAATAAAAGCATATTGAATACCGTCCAATACTGTCCGTTTTTTCATGAGTGAGCCACCCCCCTTTTCTTCACACGAAGAATGACAATGTTGATGATACACACAAAGATAAACAAGACAACTCCTGTTGCAAACAAGGCAGCTTCATGAATACCACTCGCATAGGCTAGTTCCATAATAATATTCCCCGTCAAGGTTCTTCCACTGCTTAAATAGGCTTCACTAATTGGAAATAGTTGGGGCATCATATTGGCATTTCCGGCAACTAACATTACGGCCATCGTTTCCCCTAAAGCACGCCCCAATCCTAACAAACACGATGTCAAGATTCCACTTTTTGCGTAAGGTATTTTTGTTTTTAAGATGGTTTGCATTTTTGTTGCGCCCAAAGCAAGAGAACCCTCATCAATGGTTTTTGGTACAGCTTTTAACGCACTAGTCGATAAAGAGACAACCGTTGGTAATATCATTAACGCTAAGATAATCGAAGCTGTAAACAACGTTGTTCCACTACGAATGTTAAATAGTTGTTGCACAAGTGGAACCATGACAGTTAACCCAAAAAATCCATAAATTACACTTGGAATCGATGCCAAGATTTCTACTGCAAACAAGACAAGACTCGCAATCTTTTTCGGTGCAATTTCACTAATGAAAATCGCTGTATATAAACCAATTGGAATTCCAATGAGGCAGGCCAATATGGTTGTTAACACACTTGCCACGATAAATGAGGCAATCCCAAACTGGTTGGTCGATGGTGACCACACATCCGATGTAATAAAATCAATCAGATTTACTTCCTGAAAGAGTGGAATTGCTTTTAGCAAGGTGAAAATTAGGATTGCTGCTAAAGCAACTACAGAAACAATCGTAAAAAAGAAGACAATCGTTTTAAAGATTGCATCGATTCGTAATTTTGTACGTATCCCGTTCATATGCTACTTCCTTTCTACAGCTATATAGTTATGCTCTTCAATTAGCTTTTTTCCTTCTTTAGAAAATATGTAATCAAACAATGCTTGATCATGGGTTTCACCCTTTTTTTCAACAAGTAGAAATGCCCGTTGAATTTGATAACTTCCATCTTTTACTGATGTTTCACTTGGTAAAACACCGTTTATTTTTAAAACCTTTACATTATCCGATAATGACCCTAGTGAAATGTAACCAATCCCGTGTTCATTCACGCTAACATCACTAATAATCGATCCGGTAGCATTTTGAATGTCAGAGTTTTTAATCAATTCACTTGATGTAAAACCAACAATACTTTCAAATCCATCACGTGTTCCACTTCCCTCTTCTCTAGAAACGACCGCGATTTCTTTGTCCAATCCACCAACTTGATTCCAATTGGTGATCTTGCCAGTATAAATTTGTTGTAACTGTTCCATTGTGATGGAGTCGACAGGATTATCTTTGTTAACGATGACGACAATCCCATCAAGTGCAATGACGGTTTCTTTTAATTGTTTCGCTTCATCTGCTTTTAATTCACGCGAAACCATTCCTATTTGAAAAGTCCCATCTTCAGTTCCCTTAATTCCTACGCTTGACCCACCACCCTGGATACTAACTGTAGCATCCGCTTTTTCGTTAAAGGCCTCAGCGATACTCTCCATCAATGGTTGGATGGATGTTGAACCACCAATAATCATTGTTGTTTTGCCATCTGTTGAAGTTCGTCCACCACAAGCACTCACTAGCAGCAAACAAACAACCCAAACTGTTATTCGTAATTTTTTCATCTTATCCTCCATTCATATAAAAATTATAAAAAATTTGTATTTCCTAACAGTTTACAAACGGTTAAGAAACTGTTAAAAATATAAATTTTTGGCAAATTTGTAAAATAATACAAACCATGTACAATATTAATAAAGGTGGTGATTTTATGACAAACATCATGGATTATCTAGCATGGCGTTCAGATCTTACATTTACCCAATCCCCATTTAATGAAATTGATGCTTTGATACTCGCTCGGCTTTCATACGTTCGTTTTGATGGCATCGTGGATGAAGCTTTACAAAAGCAAACGCAATTACAAGAAGCTGCTAACACTTACTTTCTTCACCCCGAAGATGCAAGAACACTTACGCCAACCGAGTTGGAAGATCAACCCTTTCTTCAAAGTCTTGCAAAAAGTGCTCGTTTCCAAAGTTTAAAATTAAGTGGATATCGAAATCATTTAGATCCAGTGGCTGAGAAACAGTTTTCTGTAATCACCATCGAAATACAACCAAACACTTATTATATATCGTATCGCGGGACAGACAACTCACTGATTGGTTGGAAAGAGGATTTCAACATGACCTATTTGCATATCATTCCTGCACAAAGGGATGCGAAACAATACTTTGCGGAAGTCTGTCGCACATTTTCTGGTTCATACATCCTTGGTGGTCACTCAAAAGGTGGAAATTTGGCTATGTATGCAGCTTTGTTTTCAAAGCCATCACAACAAACCAAAATTTTGAACGTCTATAACTTTGATGGTCCTGGCTTTCAAAAAGAAACCGTCGCTGTCTATAAGAAAAATCCATTGTGTGAACGCATCCATACGTTTGTCCCTAAAAGTTCCATCATTGGAATGTTGATGTATCGTGACTTGCCTTATACAGTCGTTGATAGCAGTGAAAAAGGAATCAACCAACACGATGTATACAGTTGGCAAATCATGGGTAAACATTTTATAGAACTTCCAAATCTAACAGACGAAAGTATGTTTATCGATACCACCATCAAGACATGGATGAGGCAAATTGCACCAGCAGAGCGTAAAAAGTTTATTGATTCTATGTTTGAGTTATTTGAAAATGCAGGTAGTACAACAGTTCATGGAATGGGAGAAGCAAAACTGAAATCGTTAAGTGGTATGCTTGATGCTTATTCACATATGGATAAACAAACACGAAAGGATATGAGTTCTGTGATATCCATACTATTTGACGCATTAGGAAAAAACATCAAAACCATTAAGGCAAGTGACCTCATTCACCTGCCAACAAAAAATACCGATACTCGCTCGAAATAACCGAATATCGGTATTTTTATACTTTTACTTCCTTCATAAAGAAGCGAAAGAGAATTCCATGTGCTTGCACCATCATCTCTTTGTATTCTTGATATGTCAATGGTGCTTGTTGATAGGTAAAGACATCGTAATTGTCCTCACCAATACTAACCAGAAACGGACATTTATGAAACCCGTTTTCTTCAAAGAATTTTTGTCTACGTTTACGCGTTTTTAAATTATCTTCATCAATCATTCGCGAACTCTCATTATCCGTAACGATGCGTTTTCCAGGATTCATTCTCTTGAATTCTGCCAAGACCAAGCTTCCAACACCTTTACTTCTTGCAGCTTCTGTGATTGCAAAGTAATGGACAAAGGCAATATCTTTATAATAAACAACGACTAAAAAACCATAATACTCTCCATTATCTTCTATGTAATAGATGGTGAATAGTTTTCGTCGTTTAAATAATTGCCAAGGAATCCGTTTTTTCCTGGGAAATATACTTTGATACAACACCCTTGATTGTTGCTCATACGTTTCATTCATTGGTAAAAGTCTCATCCAACACTCCTTTATATTATATAAAGATTGTAACATAACCACAAGTTTGACTTCACGGCAAATGAAAGAGAAATTTTACGAAAAATTAATTACGAATCCAAATTTGGAAGGTTGACCCTTTATGTATTTCACTTTTCACAACAAGTTGTGCTTGATGTGCATCCAACACAGATTTGACAATGGATAATCCCAAACCACTACCACCAGAACTTCTTGAACGATCGGTATCGGTTCGATAAAAGCGCTCAAAGATACGATCTTGTTCTTCTTGTGATATACCACGACCCTCGTCTTTGACTTCAATGACGTAGGAGTCACCTTCATGGAAAGTTGAAAGACTGATGGTTCCTGTGTCACTGTAACTAATCGCATTACTGATTAAATTATTCATCACAATCTGTAATTGTGCAGGATCCACAAAGATGGGTTCATTGCTACGATAGTCCGTGTGAAATGCTAAACCCTTTTTATTTGCTTTATAGGATAGACTTGCAATACTTGCATCGATAATCTTGGTAGCATCACAAGCTTCTCGTTTCATTACAAGTTGATCGCTTGATAAACGTGACAGTTGTAGTAAATCCGAAACAATTCGCTCCAAACGATTATTTTCATTTTCAATTTGCTCAAGAAAATCTTTACGAATTTCCTCATCGTTAAATCCTTCGCGATTTAAAATTTCCACCATACCCTTAATCGCACTAATTGGTGTCTTCAACTCATGACTTGCATCATCAAGAAAGCGTTTTTGGAGAGCTTCTTGTTTTTTAATTTTTGTAATATCTTGAAATACGATGACACAACCACTGAATTGATTGTTTTTAAACAATGGCTCACTGTATGCTTCATATTCTTTTTCATCGACCACAATGGTTTTACGAATTTCTCGTTCAAACAATGTAGCATCGAAAATAAAGCGATACACCGGTTTTACAAAATCATTATTCACATAGGTTAAACGTCGTTTTTCTTTCGAATCGCGGAACTCTGCAAAGCCATCATTGTACAATAAGACTTCGCCTTTATTATCCAGCAAAATCAAAGGCATTGGTAAATTGGAAATGAGTGTCGCAAGTTGTTCCTGGCGAATATCGGCTTGAAATGTAACATTTTGGATTTGATTATGTAGTCGCATATTCTCTGCTTTCCCGAGTGCAGTACGTTCTTTCTCTTCTTGAATGGCAAAGTAGATTGCAACGATACCCATCATGATAATGACAATAAAACTTGGCAGTTTGAACATATAGATGCAAACAAGACCAAAGAAACTCAACAAGATGATGTTTCGATATTGTTCCTTTATCATTCTTTTTCCTCTAGAATATAGCCAACACCACGGGATGAGCGAATCTCAATAGGTGCATCTTTCAACTTCGTGCGCAATTTGAAGGTGTGCACATCCACAATACGCGTATCTCCATCATAATCAAATCCCCAAATATCATTTAGAATTTGATCACGTGATACGACAATATTTGCATTACGGATAAAGTACGTTAAGAGATCGTACTCTTTTTTGGTTAACTGCAACAATTCATCATGGACGTATACTTTCCGCTTATTTTCATCTACTTTTAAACCCGAGAAATCCTGACTTTTCTTACTGCTGTGGCGTTTCAAATGCGATTGTACACGTACCAATAAAATCCTTGGTGAAAACGGCTTGGTAATATAATCATCAACCCCCGCTTCAAATGCTTCAAGAATGTTTGATTCTTCATCTTTTGCCGTCAACATAATCATGACGCCATCCAAACCTTTATCTCGGAACATTTTTACTAAATCAATTCCCTCAATTTTTGGAATCATCCAATCAATTAAAAATAAATCGTAACGATTACTTAGCGCTTTTTGCAAAGCCACTTCGCCATCACTAGCTTCATCCACTTCATATCCAGCAAGCTTTAAATCATATGCTAATAATTTACGAATATTTGCTTCATCTTCAATCAATAGTATTTTCTTCATAATCCACCCTCGTTTTAACTTACTATAAAACAAATTAACCATTTAGAAAAGAAAAGTTAACTAAAAACACAAAAGTTTACACAATCTTCATAAAGAATCCATCATTCCTAAACAAAAAGGGCTTTCGCCCGGATTGGTTTTATGATTTCATAAATGGTATTTTCTTGCGAATTCCACCTCTAACAACGCTAACAAGAACTTGTAGAATGTTTGCTACATCATCATTTGCATGACCAGTTTTATTTGCCACCCAAGCTACCATTTCAGCATCAACCTTTGGTTTGAATGGTCGCTTAACTTCTTCAGTGCAATATTCTTCATATGCATCTGCAATATTTGTACAAATTTCTTTATCTTTACCTGTTTGTTTCATTACTTCATTAATTACATTTGTGTAGTTCATTTTCTTGTCCTCTACTTCCCTTAAAATCCGATCCATTCAAAGATATTTGTCTCTTTTTCATCTTTGAAATCAAATGTGTCTTTATCATCATCTGTTTCTTTAAAATTTGTTTCTACATACTTTTGGATTGCTGGTTTATCTAAATTTCTTTCCACTACTTGTGATACTAACCCAATCCCTACTAACATGACACATGCCACTACTACCTTATTTCTTTTCATATACATTTCCTCCTCGCCCTTTCTAGGCCTTTATATGTTTGATCATTATTTCTGTAACTTTTGTTTTACTATTTTTTTGTTCATTAACTACAAGCATCTGAAAGATTGCATTTACAACACTTTCTATTTGTATTTCAATTGTAGATCCTTTAATATGACTCAAATCAAATAGTGTTTGAATTCCAGCAATTAAAAATTGAATGTCTTCTAATGGTTGCTTAGAAGTAAACTCTCCATTTGCATTTCCTTCTTCAATCATTTGTGCATAGATTGGACAAATGACTTCAATGGTTCTTTGTAGCGTTCTTTGTTTCATCAATGCATTGTTTGCTTCATAAAGTTGTTCAATCATTACTTTCTTATTGTCTGTTTTTGGTTTACTGAAGATACATTGCAGCAATTTATCCATTGCACTTAGCGTTTGGTTATCCATAATTGTTTTTGCAATTTGTAAATCTTCATCGATAAAGCGCATAATTACAGCATCCATAACCTCTTCTTTTGATTGAAAGTAATAGTAAAAGGTCCCTTTTGCAATTCCAACTTCTTTTAATATCGCATTTACCGTTGTGTCTTCATAACCCTTACTTGTAAACAGCGTTTCTGCACAATCTAATATTTCCTTGCGTTTTAGATCGAATTCTTGTGTGTTTGACATGTCTTTCTCCTTAGTCGACCGCCGGTCTATAGATATATAATAATCGACCAACGGTCGAATGTCAACTATAGTTTGAATTTTTGCAAAAAAAAGGGCTTTCGCCCTTCAGAGTAATTCTCCATATTTCTTTATGTATAGTTTTTTCATTACACTTACACTCACAAAGTACAGTATCATAAACCCAAAAATCCATACGAAATAAATCAATGGAAGTGGTGTGAGTTCAAAGTATCCTCCCATTGGTACATATGGTAGAACTGTAATAATCACAACAGAAATTGTCGTAAACAAAAGCAACATCGCTGATGGACGTGATTGAATAAAGGGAATCTTACTTGTTCGAATCAATTGGATAACAAAGGTTTGCGTCCACATTGATTCAATTAACCAACCGGTTTGAAAAACTGCAATGTAGAGTAACCGTGTACTGTTGCTATCAATTTCATGGAATAGCAAACCACCACACATCATTGGACAAATGACAAAATACAGCAATACATATGTCAAAATATCAAAGATGGAACTAATGGGTCCAAAATATTTCATGAAACTAGAAATCCCATCCGCATTCCATGTTCGAGGTTTTAATAAATACGAAGCATCCATGTGATCCCAAGGAATTGCGGTGCACGATAAGTCATAAACAAGATTCAGAAGAATCAACTGCACTGGATCCATTGGTAAAAATGGCAGGAATGCACTTGCTACTAATACCGAGAACATATTTCCAAAATTTGAACTCGCTGTCATTTTGACATACTTGATCATATTCCCGTAGGTTTTACGTCCTTCAATAATTCCTTTTTCTAAGACCATTAAATCTTTTTCCAGCAAAATGATATCTGCACTTTCTTTGGCAATATCGACTGCCGTATCAACCGAGATCCCAATATCCGCCTGGTTCATAGCCAATGCATCGTTAATCCCATCACCCATAAATCCAACTGCATGACCTTTTTCTTTCATCAGTTTCACAAGGCGTGATTTTTGTTGGGGTGATAGTTTTGCATAAATATCAACTTCATCGACTTTCGTTTTTACTTCTTCATCGCTCATTTGTTCCAAGTCACTTCCTAAAAGAATATCAGAACCATCCATGCCTACTTGTTCACAGATAGCTTTTGTAACTAAGTCATTGTCTCCAGTTAAGACTTTTACAGCAACGCCATAATGTTGTAAGGCTTTAATTGCTGCTTTGGTTGTTGGTTTTGGCGGATCAAGAAAAGCAAGGTAACCAATGAGCACCATGGCTTGTTCATCTTGCACACCAAAAGCATCTACTTCTCTTGGGTTGGTTTTTTGTGCAACAGCAATGACGCGCATACCTTCTTTATTTAACTCATCGACTACGCGAACAACTTTATCTCGAATATCATCATGCAATTCTATCACTTGGCCATCAAGTTCAACAAATGAACAGATACTCAAGATTTCTTCGACTGCACCTTTGGTAATTAATTGTACTTTCTTCTGTTTATCTTCTACGACAACACTCATTCGACGCCGATTAAAATCAAAAGGAATTTCATCGATTTTCTCATAACGATCTACAATGTCTTCGTACATGTGTTTCACTTTTGTTCGGTTGATAATGGCAACATCTATGTAGTTTTTTAATCCCGTTTGATAGTAACTATTTAAAAATGCATGACGCAACACCCGATCATCTTCATTCCCATTAACATCCAAATTGTATTGCAAGACAACCTTATCTTGTGTGATAGTTCCTGTTTTATCCGTACACAAAATATCAATTGCCCCAAAATTTTGAATTGAATTCATATTTTTTACAATGACTTTTTGTTTGGACATTCGGTATGCACCTTTTGCCAAACACGTAGTGGTAATCATTGGTAACATTTCTGGAGTTAATCCTACAGCAATGGAAATTGCAAACATCAATGCATGTACAAAATCACCCTTTGTAAATCCATTAATGAAGAAAACAACAGGTACCATGACCATCATAAAACGAATCAATAACCAAGAGACGTTGTTCATCCCTTTTTCAAAGTTCGTTTCTTCTTTTTCTTGTATTTCTTGGGAAATTGAACCAATAAGTGTGTCATCACCCACGGCAACAACAACACCAGCTGCAGAACCTGAAACAACATCACTTCCCATAAACACTAAATTTGTATATTCAATGAATGGTTTGTCCTGTGTTTCAGTTTTAGCTACTTTTTCTACAGGTGCACTTTCACCAGTAATACTGCTTTGTTGTATAAATAAATCTTTGGTTTGAAAGAGACGCATATCTGCAGGAATCATATCTCCGGCAGCAAGATACACAATATCTCCAACAACCACTTCATCAATTGGAATCTCTTTAGCTTGTTCACCCAAACGTTTTACTCTTGTCGTATTCTCAATCATTTCATTTAGTTTTTCAGCTGCTTTGCTACTTCTTGTCTCTTGGACAAAGCGTAAAACACCACTAATAAGTACCATTAAAGAAATGATAATGATGGTTGTCCAATCTTGTTTCTTCTCTGGCATGAGCACTACATCTGTCACATACGAAATGACCACCAATACCATTAAAATCACCGTAAATGGATTGATAAATGCATCAAACAATCGTTTTGCTACTCCACCAGGTTCTTTGTTTGTTAAAGTATTTTTTCCATATGTTTCCATTTGTTCTTCAACAATGGCAGGGCTAATTCCCTCTTTAAAACTATCAAGCATGTCCAATAGATTTCCAACTGGTAGTTTGGCCGCTTGTTTCATCCGTTTCTTTTGTTCTTTTTGTTTTCGAATCTCGCTTTGTAAAGCTTCTTTTCTTTTCTTTTTGAAAATTGTCATGTTGTTAACCTCCTTTAAAGCACGCTAACAAATGACTCGCTTGAGTCATAGATTAACGGCATATGTATGATCTGTATTTGCTCAGGTTTCGGTCCTTCGTCCATATGACTCACTCCTTTCCAACATAGAAAAAGCCGCTCTCAAAAGAAAACGGCATTAAAAAACGATGACATTTCCGTTTGAGCTTTAGCTTTGTAGGGCGATGAAATTGCATTAGGTATGACCTTGAATCGATCATCCCTGCTAACCAGCGCATAGTGTCTCCACTATTTTGCGGCAGCAACCCGTATCCCTACAGTAACCTTACTTACCGGTTTTTCTAGACCCATCATAACGCGATATAAAAAAATGCACAACCTTTTTCCATGAAATGTTCACTTTCAGCTTATGGTAGAATGAACGTTTGTGTGCTATTATAATGATATTATGAAATTTAAAAAAGCTACGACACAAAAAGAGTTATTTCAACTTATGCGAATTCGAATTGATGTATTTGTGGTCGAACAAGAAGTTGATCCTTGCATTGAAATCGATACAGCAGATGAAACTTGTGATCAATACGTTCTCTACGATGATCAAAGTCAAATCGTTGGTACTTGTCGCGTCATCCAAGAAGGAACTTCTTGGCATGTTGGACGAGTCGCTGTAAAAAAAGATGCACGAAAACATAAGTATGGAAGTTATATGTTGGAACAAATCGAACAACTTGCACGCCAAGCAAATGCTACGCAATTGGAATTGGGTGCACAGGTTAGTGCAATGCATTTCTACGAAAGAAATGGTTATGTGGGATATGGAGGTATCTTCTTAGATGCCCACATTGATCATATGATGATGGTGAAAACACTATGAATGCACGAAATCGAAATCTATCACAGGTAAGACAACCACAAAAGTTTGATTATATTCTTGCCTTAATTATCGCTTTATTCTTTGTGGCAAGTATCGTTGCGATTGCAGCCTGTAAACCTTTGCTACCAAGTTATTTATCCATGTGGGGCTTAGATGGCGTTCTAACAAAACAGATTTTATTCTATATTCTAGGAATTGTAATTATTGCCGTTATTATTTATTTCGGTAATGACAATCTCTTTGAATTTGCTAAGATTGGATACTTTATCTTCTTAGCAGGCTTGATCTATTTATTTTTATCCAGTCAAGTTGCCTATCGCTTTACCGGTCACTATTTGCCTTTGGCTTCTGCGGTAAACGGTTCAACTGCTTGGTTGCAAATTCCACTGCTTAACATTCAACCTTCCGAATTTATGAAGGTTATGTTGATTGTTATTAGTGCCTACGTCATTGAACAACACAACGAAATGAAAGAAGATGACTCCTTTGAAAGTGATATTCATCTATTCATTGAATTGTTGAAGTGGATTGCGGCTCCGGCCATTCTGATTTTACTTCAACCCGATACGGGAATCTTCATTTTAATTCTATTTTCGATTATGGTTATGGTGATTTGTTCGGGAATTCGTAGAGAATGGTTAATCTTTGGTGGTATTGTTATCGCCTTAGCACTTGTTATTTTCTTATATTTATTTTATTTCAATCAACCACTGTTTGTTAAAATCTTTGGTAACAGTTATAAAATCAAGCGTATCTATGGATGGTTGTATCCAGAAGAATACGCAACTGGAGTTGGTTTGCAGTTATACTCATCCTTGCTAGCGATGGGATCTGGTGGACTGTTAGGTCATGGTTTTCAAGCCAATTTAATCAGTTTCCCCGAACCACATACCGACTTTATCTTTGCGGTCATCGGCATGAACTTTGGCCTTCTTGGAAATCTATTTGTTGTTGGTCTATGTGTCGCTTTGGATGTTCGATTATTCCTAATTGTTTCTCGTTCCAAAAACAATATTGAGAAACTCATGGTCATTGGTTTTCTAGCCATGTTCATTATTCAACAATTAGAAAACATCGGAATGGTTGTCGGTCTATTACCAATCACCGGTATCACCTTACCACTTGTTAGTGCAGGTGGTTCAAGTATGTTATCATTCATGATTGCCTTTGGTATTATTATGAATGCATCATTAAAAGCAAAAAAGTTATCAGACTATGTATATTAGTCCGATAACTTTTTATCTTCTAAACCATGCTTTTTTCTTTTTGTAGAAGGGTTTATAGTTTTTTACTGCATTTTGACCAAAGGCACTTTGCAACTCAACCATATCTAAGAATTCTCCTTTATCTAAATACTGTGGAGCCAAACGACCAATCGTAGGAAAATCAACTTCCTTTTGCGTTGTATCAACAATCATTAAATAACTACCTTCGCCTTCTTTTACCATATACAGCAAATACGCACTTGAAACACTTTTTAGTGTAGGTAGTAACTCTTTTACTGCATCAACAAGTTTTGTTGGGTACTTAGCAGGAATTCCGATTTGCACAGAAGTCTCTTTTTCTACAACAACTTTTTTCGCACCGGAAAGCATGTCTCTTGTATACATAAAATTCTCTGTATATGGATTAATGACAAGTCCTGCATATGCTTCATTTTTTAGAACAAGTTCTTTTCCTTCTTCAAAGGAGAGCATTAAGGTTTGTTGGTCTTTCTGTTTGAGCCATTTACCTAATTCATTCCAATCGGTAAAGTATGGTAAATAGTACTCATTATTTGCATTCGTAATTCCCACAAAACTAATTGTTGAACCTTTTTCTAGTACTGCTTGATTTCCATCTTGTTCTTTTGTTTTCGCATCAAGTTTGACTGGTACTAAAAATATCGCTTGTTCCAATTCTTGAAAAAATGCTAGTTCATTTTTTTTGGTTGGTTGTTCCTTCAACTGTTTCATACAAGCAACAAGTTTTGGATTTACCACCGGTTTATTTACATCATAATCTTTTCTCATAGATTCCCTCTTTTACATCATATACATATGATAGTGTAAAACAAGCCAGCATGCGTGCTGACTTGTTTTTATGCTTCGTTGTGAAATTCTCTGTATAAATAGTTTTTGGAAATTCCTTGTTCCTTTGCAACTTTCTTAATTGCTTCTTTACTACTCATTCCAGACTCCATGTATTGTTCAACTTTTTCTTTGAGCAATGGTAGTGGCATGACATCTTTTTCTTTGTCGCAACCTTCAATAATAACGACCATTTCACCTTTGATTTCACCGACAACTTCAAGTACTTCACTGATTTTTCCACGAATGAATTCTTCATGCATTTTCGTTAGCTCTCTAGCTAAACAAATATTGCGATCACCTAGCACTTGTAAACTTGTCGTTAACATCTTTTCAATTCGATGTGGTGCTTCATAGAAGATCATCGTATAAGGAAGTCCTTTTACTTCTTCTAGAAATTTCGCACGCTTGTTTTCCGTTGCATCCATAAACCCATAGAAGACAAATGGTTGTGGTACAAGTCCACTTGCGACTAACGCATTTAACAAGGCACTACTTCCTGAAATAGGAACGACATTATATCCAGCTTCAATCACTTTTTCTACTAAAATATGACCTGGATCAGAAATACAAGGGTACCCTGCATCACTTACTAAAGAAATGTTTTTTCCTTCTTCAAGCAGTTTTAAAATACCTTTAACACTCTCATTTTCATTGTGTAAATGGTGTGCAATGATGTTTGTTTCAATGCCAAAGTGATGACACAATTTCTTCGTATTTCGTGTATCCTCTGCAGCAATGACATCAACCTCTTTTAAAACCTCAATGGCTCTTGGTGTCATTTCTTGCAAATTACCGATTGGTGTAGCAACAACATACACCGTTGCTTTTTCATTATGAAAACTTTTTTGTCTAATCATAAAGCTTTACATCCGGCAATAGAACATTAATATCTACAAACTGGATGTCCTCCTTATTTTCAATTTTCGCTTGTTTTAACAATAAATTGTAACTTGTAATGCGGTATTGTTTCCCATTGAATTCAATACGAGAATTAATCTTTGGTAAATCTTTTCGCATTTCTGTATATAAATCATCTTCGTAACGCAAACAACATTTCAACTTCCCACATTGTCCTGACAACTTTTGAATATTTAGTGCAAGCAACTGGTTTTTTGCCATGTTGATGGATACCATTTCAAAATCACTCATATATCTTGAACAACAAGTTTCTTGCCCGCATTGTCCAAGTCCGCCGATCATTTTGGCTTTGTTGCGAGGTCCAACTTGACGTAGTTCAATGCGACAATGGAAAATTGATGCCAAACGTTTTAACAATTCACGAAAATCAACACGTTCTTCTGCTACATACACAAATGTGATTTTGCTTTGATCTAACGTATACTCTGCTTCAATCAAATTCATATCAAGATTTAAACTCTTGATTTCTGCATCACAAGTTTTTAAGGCTTCTTTGGCTTTATCCTTATTTGCTTCATAACGTTCTTTGTCTTTTTTACTCGCTTTTCGTAAAATGGGTTTTAATTCCATTTTTCCTTGGTGATCAGCGATGGCAACAACCTCACCTGAAACGTGTGCCATTTCCACACCACGTACGGTTTCTACAACGACTTGATCACCAATTTGATAATCACCGACTTGTGAACCAAATGTATACGAACGTCCATGTTCTTCAAAGCTTACTGGAACTACATAAGCAAATGTATGATTCTTACTCATATTTACACCTCCATTTCATATAGAAATTCATCCATTAGTAAAGCTGTATTTACACCTTTACGATTTTTATCTTTCATCTTATTGCATACAACCATAAACTTTGTTGCTAACGTTTCATCGATGCTAGCTAGCAATTGATCGTATGTTTCGATTGTTGTGGTTTGTTGCATCAATCGATCTTTACCTAAGCTAATTAACATTTCAAACACGTACTTAGCAACCAAGCGCACATCGCGCTTACCTTTGGCAAATCCTTGTTGGATTAATACATTGACATCGCGATCACGGTTGCTTATTTTCTTAACAACATGTTCAAATAAATACCGTGCATGTTGGTATTCATCACTTTCTTCTATTTCAATGACCTTTGCTAAATCGACTTGCATGTGGGAAAGTAAATACGCATCGTATCGATCCACTTCTGTTTGCAGTTTATTAAATACCACATTTTCTTTTTGCTTATGGAAATGTATCATCTGACACCGTGACTTGATGGTATCCAACAATTGATCTGGGTGTTCCACCAACAAAATTGCCATCACTGGACTGGTTGGCTCTTCTAGAAAGGTCAACAAGCTGTTCAACGCACTGGGTGTTGCATTTTCTGCATGATCAATGATGTAAATTTTCATGCCAATCGACTCTAAATTTGTTTTGGCAAACTCTTCTTTTAGTTTTATCACATCTTCTTTTTTAATGGATGTTGTGGTCCCATCTAGGTAGATAAAGTCTGCATAGTTATGATGCATGATACGTTTACACGTGTCACATGTTTCATCAGCAAACCCTTCACTTTCACAAACCAAACTTTGCGCAAGCAACATCGCAGTCTCTTTTTTTGGTGTATTTTGGTCACCAACAAACATATACGCATGTGCCAAACGATCATTTAACAATGCATTTTCTAACACTTGATACACGCGTGGCTGTTCTTTTTTTAACTGTTCTTTAAACATGATCGATAACTTCTTTCACCTTTTTATACGTATTTGCATATACGGTATCAACATCTTGGTTTGCATCAATGACAGTGATACGCTCAGGATAGCGCGCTGCAACTTCATCATATCCTTTGGCAACTAAGTGATGAAAGTCTTCACTTTCTTGATCCAAACGATCCAAGTGTTGTCTTGAAGCGATGCGTTGTAACCCTTGTTCTGGTGTAACGCGCAACAATAACGTTGCATCTGGCATTGTATCTGCAATTGCAAATTGATTCATTTCATAGATTTCATCAATACCTAAACCACGCGCAACCCCTTGGTAGGCAAGTGAGGAATCGATAAAGCGGTCACATAGGACAATCGTTCCCTTTTCTAGCGCAGGAATGACTTTTTCTACTAAGTGTTGACGACGTGCAGCTGCATAAAGCAATGCTTCGGTTCGCGCATCCATCGCCGTATGTGCAGGATCCAAAATAAGTTCACGGATTTTTTCTGCAATCTCAATACCACCAGGTTCTCGTGTTTGCATCACATCATAACCTTCCTCGACTAGTTGCTTATATATTCTTGAAGAAATGGTTGTTTTTCCACATCCTTCATTGCCTTCAAATGTAATAAATGAACCTTTTTTCATAAGTACCTCACGTTCACTGATTATTATACCATTTTTCTTATTTCTTCGTACGATAAACATGAAAGTTCTACCGGTGTTTATTCTTTATGGTAAAATGATAAGTAACAATGGGGGTACCAATGAATTATATAGCAGATTTTCACATCCATTCACAATTTAGTGATGACTCGGATGAACAATTGGAAAACATCATTCAAACAGCAATCAAAAAAGGGTTACAAGAAATTTGCATAACGGACCATGTGGATTACGGAGTAAAGTACGATCATGATGATCCTGCCTACATCAATGCTGAAAGCGTGGTTCGTAACGTGAACTATCCACTTTACATAGAAACTTTAAAGCAACTGCAAGAACGCTACAAGAACCAACTTACGATTCGCATAGGATTGGAATTTGGCATGCAAAGCCACCGCATTGCTGCTTATCAAAAACTGTATGATCAACTGGATTTAGATTTTGTCATTCTTTCGTGTCATCAAATCGATGATAAGGAGTTTTGGAATCAAGAATACCAGGAAGGTAAAACAGAAGATGAGATGAGTTTAGGGTACTATGAAGAACTCTTAAACCTTGTAAAAAACTACAAGGATTATGCCATCCTAGGTCATTTGGATCATTTGGAACGTTACATTCCTAGACACTATCCATTTGAAAAAGCAAAACCCATCCTGACAGAAATGCTTAAAATTGTAATTGCTGATGGAAAAGGTATTGAAGTCAATACTTCAAGTTTTGCCTACAACCTTAACGATCTCACACCAGCTAAAGACATCCTGCAGTTATATTTTGATTTGGGTGGTCGTATTGTTACGCTTGGTTCTGATGCACACATAGCAAGTCGTGTAGCAGATCACTTTGATCAAGTCGCAGCTATCTTAAAAGAGATTGGCTTTACATCATATTACACGTTTGCAAAAATGCAACCAACTGCTCATGCACTTTAAAAGGAACCTTACGGTTCCTTTTTTAGATATGTGTCTCGATTAATTTACATGTTCCTTTGATTTCTACTTGATGGTTTCCTGCAGGAATAAAGAAACTATCCCCTTTTACAAATGGTAAGGATTGACCATCGCTGATCAATTCTCCTGTTCCCTCTAAAATGACAAGTGAACAGAAGGAACTATCATGGATTTCCATGATGTCGCTTGTTTGCACTTCAATTTCCGTTGACGTGAAGTATTGGCTACCATTAAGCAGTGTCGATGTATACCCATCGTGCATTTCTTTTTCACCTTCTGGATCTCCAGCTTTGGTGTTTGGGTACAATTTTGAGACATCAACAGCTTTATCAATGTGTAACTCACGTGGTTTTCCATCAACGCCAACGCGTCCAAAATCATATACTCGATAGGTTGAGTTTGAATTTTGTTGGATTTCACAAATTAAACAGCCAGCACCAATTGCATGAATCGTTCCAGCTTCAATAAAGAAACAATCTCCTTGTTTTACTTCGACTTTATTTAAGACGTTTAAAATCGTATCGTCTTCAATATGGTGACGGAATGCCTCCTTATCCATGGTTTGGTTTACGCCATAATATAAGAATGAACCTGGATCACAATCCATAATGTACCACATTTCATTTTTCCCATATTCATGTTCCACACGTAATGCGTACGCATCATCTGGGTGTACTTGAATCGATAATGCTTGTTTTGCATCGATAAATTTAATCAAAATTGGAAACTCTTCAAAACGTTCTACGTTTTTACCTAATACAGCTTTCCCTTCTGCCGCTAAATAGTCGATAAACGTTTTACCTTTATATGTTCCATTAAGAACTTCAGAAGGTCCATCCGGGTGTGCACTTAATACCCAAGCCTCAGCAACTTTACTATAATCTGTTTGGTAGTGAAATTGATCTTTCAATCGTGTTCCACCCCATAGATAGTCTTTAAACGCTGGTGCTAATTTAATTATTTCCATACATATGTCTCCTATTTCTCAACCAAGAGCAAATCAAGCTATTGGTTATTTTTTCTATTTCTACTATAATCCTTCGTGTGTATTTTTTCCAGTAATTGTTGTTGCTCGTGAATGTCCACGTTAAAAATCTTGGTTACCAAACATTTTTACTTGGCTTTCAACGAATTTCGATTGTTAATTATTTCGGTCAGTATCATCTTCAAGATTCGAAGTAATGCATCTCGTTTCTCTTTATCAACTTTACTGAAGGATTTTACCAACATCAATGAGATCTGTTGCCATGAAGTGCCAAGTTGTCCCACATCCGTTATTTCGTTTGTATCAAGAATGTCAAAGATGTGTTGGATAAATGCTTTTCTTTCTTCGAGTTGTAAACTGGTCAGTGCTTCGTAGGCACTTTTATTGATTTGTGATAGTCGCTCATCCATGGCATCCACATAGACAAAGTCCGTATCTTCAATCAACCAAGAATATAAATTGTGTTGGGCAAGCCAAACTTCATCGCTTTTGATAATTTTATAATTGTTTGTTTTTTCAAAGATCAATCCGATGAGTGAAGCTTGAGGTACAAATTTCTCAAATTTATCTTTGATCGAATCCATACATAGTTCACTTTGTAAACCTGGGCCATCCAAACTGTACACTTTATCAATTTTCTTTTGTAGATGTTTACTTACTTGTAAAGATGCATAGGTGGCAATACTTCCACCTTTGGAATGTCCTATAATAGTCGCTTTGATAAATGGGCGTTTCAACATTTTTTCTAGGTAGTTAACACCCTCTGCTTGTGCTGGAATTACCGGTTCAATAAGCATATTGAAATCTTCTTTCCAACCGAGTATCGATGTATCGGTTCCTTGAAAAGCGATGTAATACTGTCGCTTGTATTTAAATGTTACCGCATAAAACTGTTCTTGTTTTACTTGGTCAAAGACCTTTTTGGTATCGATGAGTTTCACATCTTGGTAACGTTTTGCATGAGCTAAGGCAAGTAACAGTCTTTGATTTTGTCCACCGCTTAAATAGTCTTTTTCGAGTTCTTGCAAATCCAAGTAACTCACGATGGTTTTAAAATCAGCCTGCTTGTACTGGGTAAGTATATCTTTGTAGTCGATATAACTGAGCTGTGCCATCAACAATGCATCAATATGCGTAAAAGGGAGTTCTTGCAAACTCCTGTTTTGATATTTTTGAATGTAGCGAAAAATATCTGACATTTGAAGAACTCCCTTTTTTACTTATGTTTCTTGAATGACTGGCAATGCTGTTTCGTTAAAGACTTTCTTTAACGATTCGCATGATGTATCAAATTTACCTTGGTCAACTTCGTTTAATGGGAGTTTAATGATTTCTCTAACTCCTTTTCGACAGATGATGGCAGGAACCCCAATGTAGAGTCCGGTTTGTCCATACTCTCCATTTTGGTACGCACTGACTGGAATCACAATGTCTTCATTGTTTAAAATGGCAAGTACAATCTTATTCAATGATAACCCAATTCCATAATTTGTGACACCTTTTAAGTCAATGACCTCATAGGCAGCATCACGAACTTCTTTATAAATGTCCAATAAGTCGCTAAAATCTTTTCCTTGTTCATCAATATAAGTAAGCAAGCTTTTGGCACCGACATAACAGTTGGTCCAAGAAACAAAACTTGAGTCACCATGTTCTCCTAAGATGTATGCGTGGATACTTCTTGGGTTAATCCCTAGATAGTCACCCATCAAAAACCGAAGTCGTGCAGAGTCCAATGACGTACCTGAACCAAACACTTGATTGTGTGGCAATCCAGTGACTTCTTGAGCAACACAAGTCAGTACATCTACCGGGTTGGTTGCAATAATTAAGACTCCATTAAACCCACTAGCTTTAATGTTTTGCGAGATTTCTTTAATAATTCTCGTGTTGATTGCTGTAAGTTCAAGTCGTGATTGTCCTGGCTTTTGATTGGCCCCTGCAGTTACGACAATAATATTTGCATCTGCACACTCTTCATAACCACCTGATTTAATCACCATCTTTGAATTTGGTGCATAAGGCAATCCATGTGATAAATCCATCGCTTCACCGCGTGCTTTTCCTTCATTCACATCAATTAGGACGAGTTCATCTATACCGTTCGCCATTAATAATGTATACGCCATACTCATACCAACAGAACCTGTTCCAACAAGTACAACTTTTCGATCTGTAATCGTTCTCATAGTATCACTCCTATTCTTTCCCTTATTGTACATGCATTGCATCGATTGTACCATTGTAATGATTTTAGTTTTGCAATATTCCTTTTTGTATGGGTAAAAAAAACATGTATAATGAAGTGGAGGTACCCCTATGTACAAAATTATTGCAACAGATTTAGATGAAACATTACTTAACGATGCTCGTGAAGTCTCATTAAAAACAAAAGAAGCCATTTCTAAAGCACAACAGATGGGTGTGTATATTGTTCCTTGTAGTGGACGCGCTCCTGGTTTTTTAGCCAATCTATATGATGAACTCCATATCAATAACAATGAAAACTACAGCATCCTGGCAAACGGATCCATCGTTATTGAAAACAAAAGTGAACGAATTATATTCATTGAAAGCATTCCTTACGATATTGGTTCACGTGTATTTAAAGATGCTACCAATAAAGGATATTGTGTTGAAGTTTTTGTACCTGATGCAGTTTATGTATTTCAAGTCACACCAGATGAAAAAGCAAGACTCCATAGTTTTGGTGAACGTATGAAATTTATTGATGATGTGGATTATCAAATCTTCAAAGCACAACAAGTCATTAAGATTTTGGTGGTGAAAGATAATGCCATTCCAGAATTTCAAGCATATGCGCAAAGTCATCCTCTTGTCTTTGAACATGTTTGTGTAAGTTACTCAAGCAATCGATATATGGAAATCAATCCTTTGAACGTACATAAAGGATTGGGTCTAAGTGCATTAGCAAATCATCTTCAAATTCCAATGGAACAAACCATTGGCGTTGGTGATAACTACAATGATGAAGGTTTAATGAAAGAAGCAGGATTAAGCATTGCTGTATCCAATGCCATTGATGATATCAAGAAACTAGCTGATGTCGTATTACCATATTCGAATAATGAAGATGCCTTAGCACATGTCATTGAAGATTATGTATTTTCAAAACGGTAGTGGTATAATGGAGCAAGGTGATAAACATGAATAATAATCCAATTGGTGTCTTTGATTCTGGACTAGGTGGAATCAGTGTCTTAAATACATGTTTGGCATTGTTGCCAAATGAACATTATATCTACTTCGGGGATTCCTTACATGCTCCTTATGGAACAAAAGAAAACCAAGAAGTCATTGATCGTTGCATTGCAATATGTGATCGATTTATTGAAGCTAACGTAAAAGCCATCATTGTTGCTTGTAATACAGCAACCAGTGTTGCCATTCAAGTTTTACGCGAGCGCTACAGCATTCCCATCATTGGAATGGAACCAGCTTTAAAGGTTGCTGCACACAACAAAGAAAATCAAAATATCATTGTGATGGCGACCCCATTAACGTTGAAGGAAAAGAAGTTTGCACGCTTAATGGAAAACTATGCAAATAGTAATCATATATTAAAACTTCCATGTCCAAACTTTGTGGAACTTGTTGAATCTGGTTTACATAATGCACAACAACAAGTAAACAACCAAATTGACGTATACAAGGAGCAACTTGAAGGTCGTAACATTGATAGCATCGTACTTGGATGTACACACTTTCTTTTCATTAAAAATGAGATTGCCAATTACTTTAACTATAATGTGCAATTGATTGATGGAAATGAAGGGACGGCTCGACAGTTACGTCATCTACTAGAAATCGAAAACAATCTTGGAAATCACAAACAAAAAGTGGAAATTCACAATTCGGATGAATCAAAACTTCCACTTAGTTATCAATTATTAGACGTATAAACGTCTTTTTTATTTACGCATGATTTTTGTGACTACTTTATCCACAAGTGCATAGGGCATGCATTTTGTTAAGAAATGTCCTACTTTATTGTAAAGTCCAGGGATGATAATCACTTTGTTTTTTTGCAATCCACGATAGGCAATGGCAGCCACTTGACTAGCATCCATAACATATCCTGTAAACAAGTTTGTATCTTCGGCATCTGATTTTTTAGCAAACAGTGTATGTGTAGCACCAGGACATAATGCACTAATTTTTACTTTCCGATGTTTGCACTCACTATGAATACCTTTGGTAAATGAAAGAATGTAGGCTTTAACAGCTCCGTACACGCTTGCTTTTGGTAAACCTACAAAGGCCGCCATGCTTGCAACATTAAGAATGTAGCCATATTGATACTTCACCATATCTGGTAAATAATACTGTGTCATTACGGTAAGAAACAAATTTTGAAGTTGAATCATCTCCCTTTGTTTCACTGGATCACTTTCAACAAAATCTCCATATTCCATAAATCCTGCATTATTCACAAGTGCGTGAATTGGCTCTTTGATCTCATTTTTTAACAGCCTGGCAGCATTCACCTGACTTAAATCAAGAGCATAGGTTGTTACTTGAATTCCATAGGTTTGTTCTAACTCTTGTTTTTGGTTTTCAAGCTTCACCTTATTTCGTGAAACAAGAATTAAATCAAAACCATCCTTAGCGAATAATTTTGCTAATTCATATCCGATTCCACTTGTTGTTCCTGTGATTAATGCATTCATACAATTACGCTCCTTTACACAATATTTTTACGTTTTTGTTTTTGAATCACAAATGCGATGATAAAAATAACGATTCCAAACCCGACAATGATTCCCATGTTTTGATAGATTGGCATCACTTGCTTTGCATCAAGTTTTGTCATTTCATAAATCAAATCGTTGTTTTTTACAAAATAATAACTTGGCGTGAACTTTGCAACCATCAACACTCCATCACTTAAAAGAAACTGTGGTACAAAACTTCCACTCACAAAAGCTAAAAATAAACTGATGACATTTTGCATTCCACCAATCACTTCGCGCTTCTTCACAAAAACACAAAGCAAATACCCTAATGCTAGCGATGGTATGACAATACATGCCAAATTCAAAATATACAAATAAGAACCAATCGCTTGCATAGCATCATAAAATACAAGATATGCAAATAATGTTGAGCATCCCACAAAAACTGCACCTAGTACAACCGTTGCAAGTGTGATTTGCAAGTTGTAACTTTTACTCGTAATTGGGGCAACCGTCATCCGACGTTTGATGTCTGTTTTATTCAATTCAATCATCACAATTCCAATTGCAGCGATTAGTCCGCTAAAGAATGAATAATTTAAAAAGTTAAATAGAAAGTTAATTGGTTGCGTATCTTTTTGTTGGATACCCGTATATTGAATTTCTTCTTTCATAGCTTCATTGGTAGCCGCAATACAATCCTTTATACTGCCAGATCCATAGGTAGCTTGTGCATATAATGCATCTGTATAACTTGTTACATAACTATCCACAACATATGCAGACACACTATCTGGTAATTGTTTCTTTTCAAGTTCAATAACTTGTTGACGATTCAAAGATGTTTCATATCCCTTTGGAACATAAAGTACATATTCCACTTCACGGTAGTACATCGCATCTTCAATGTCTTTTTCATCCATTTCTTTTATTTCAACTTTCCCTTTAACATATGTTGTTAAGGCAATGGATGCATCACTTTGGTCTTGATCAACAATGACCACTTTTGCCTTTGTTTCTGTGGATGATGACGCGCTACTTTGCACAAACATAAAGGACATGGCAAAGGCAATCAAGAGTGTCGTAATTACGGACCATTTATTCTTATAAAGAATGCGGAAGAATAACTTAAAGACTTGCATAGGTTTTCCTCCTTAACACTTGATAGGAAATCAAAAGTAAAACAAGACCAATGACAACCATAATACCTGCATTGATCAACACGGGTTGCATATCACTATAGTAATACATCATATTAAATGAGTTTGTAATAAGTGATGCCGGATTGATGTATTTAATTAGTGGAGAAATTTGTTCCAACATATATGGCATCGTATTGACCATCATTCCTGCTAAAAAACAGCTAAACAGCGATCCCATACTTAAGATGGTCATATTTGCATTTTCACGTAGCTTCGACACACTTCCCACAAAGATTCCCAAGGCTAAACTCATCAGCATACCAGCGATTGTTGTTATGATAACTAGTCCAAACCGACTACCAAAATCAACACCAAGAACGCCTATGAGAAATGCATATGTGATACACAATTCGATACTCATTAAAATAAACATGGCTAGAAAATCAATAAAGACCACGTGTAGTTTATTGGTTGGTGCAACATTCACACGCACCGCCCGATCACTTTGATTGGCTTGTGAGTCTTTCATGCTTTGCAGTCCATAAAATGAACCATATAAAATTGTCATTGCAATAACGGTATAGAAATACTGCATCACTGGATTTTTACTTGCTCCAGCTGCTGTTTTTTCTAATAACTTTGTATGCTGCGTCGATATATCTTGAACCACTTGTTCACTTATTATTTGTGGATCTTGTTTTGCAAGTTGTGTAATTGTACTTTCCACTTGCATGTACGAATTTGCAATTTGTTTTAAGACACTTAAATTCATACCTTTGTTAATTGAACGCAGTTCGGGTTTGCTATCGCAAATATAGATGGCATAAACATCATTATCTTCCAACAATCGATTGGCTTCTTTTTCACTTGTTTCATGCAAAACTAAAATTTTATTTTCTTCATCTGCCAATGTGTGTAGAACACGTTTAAAGTTTTTATTTCCTTTATCAACAACCGCCACTTCAATTGGATCTAGTTTTTCTGCTTCCATAAGTCCACCAAATGCAAAATGAAATAATAAGGATAATGCAATTGGAAATAGTAGTGTCCAAAACAGAAAACTTTTGTTTCTCGTAAAGACAAGAAAGCGATACTTAAATATATGCATCTTAATCTCTCAATTCTGTTCCAGTAAGTTCAAGGAATACATCATTTAAGGTTGGACTTTCACTATGTACCTTAATGAATTCTACATGTTCTTGTTTAAAATAGTTTAGTATTTCAATCAATGTTCCATTGTTACTTTGTACTTCAAGTTCAAGTAAACCATGTGCATATTTCACTTTCTTTAAATCATCTCGTTCTTGTAGCACTTTTAATATTTCCTGGGAAATATCCGCTAATTCAAAGATGATTTTTTCGCGAATTGAAATACTTTCTTTCAAACTATCTTTTGTTCCTTGAGCGATAACTTTTCCTTTATCCATAATGACAATGCGATCACAGATTTGTTCAACTTCTTCCATGTAGTGTGTTGTGTAAATAATTGTCGCTCCTAATTTATTCAATTCTTGAATATTTTCCAAGATTCGATTTCTAGATTGTGGATCGACAGCAACTGTTGGTTCATCAAGAATGATTAACTTTGGTTTGTGTGCGATTCCACATGCTATATTTAAACGACGCAGTAATCCCCCACTAAGTTCATTTGGATGCTTTTTTATGAAATCTTCAATCCCTACAAAGGCAATTGCTTCTTTCACATATGCAGCACGTTGTTGTTTATCTTTGATATACAAGCCACAGAAATAGTCGATGTTTTGATACACCGTTAGCTCCTGAAATACCGCGACATTTTGCATCACCAAACCAATGTCTTTTTTGATATCATACGCATCTGGTGACATCGCTTGATCAAATATTTGAATATTTCCTTTTTCATAGGTTAACAGTGACAACAAGCAATTGATCGTTGTTGTTTTACCACTACCATTTGGACCTAACAGTCCTAAGATTTCGCCTTGATGCACGTCGAGATCTAGTCCATCAATCGCTTTTAAATCACCATAACTCTTCTCGAGTCCTTTTATTGATACAATCATAATTCCCTCTTTCTATAAACACTTAATAAATTGTATACCACAATCAAAAAAGCGACAAGTATGCCTCATCGCTTCAACTTAACTTTTTATAACATTGGCAATCGCAATAATTGACCAAGCAAATAAGTAAACAACCCACGCTGTAGACCATAAACCAAAAATCATTCCTAAACTAACATAGATTGCAGTTGCCAAAATCCAAACAACAGGAGCAATTTTATCTGTAGCTTCTTCTTTGCGTTTTTCTTTTTGCAGTTCTTCATAATTTTCATTCAAGAGTGTACGATACATACTTCTGGTTTGACCTGCATGGGTACATAATACAACACCAACAATAATACATACAAAGAAACAAAGATTGGCAATTAGCTCATTACTGAAGTATTCAATTAACGGTTGTCCAGCAACTGCCAGTAGAAAAAAAGAAACACCAACGATAATTTCAATCATAAACATTTTCTTCGATTTACTATATGCTTGGATAATTTCTGATTTGCTTTGTGTATCCATTTCAATACGATCTTTCATATATGCATATCCATCCATACTCATACCTGCATAAATAAAGAGACCTACAGCTATGGCAACCGGTAAAAAGAAACCGACTCCACTTAGGACATCAGAGGACATACCTACTGTTAATTCACTTGTTGCATACCCTAACATAATTCCAATGACAATAAACGTCAAACCTAAACAAATTAAGAACGTTCTTCGTTTGAATTTGTACATGTACGATGTGACTACATCCTTTGATACGTAACGTGCATCTTGTTGCATGTGTTCTTTATCAATGTTTAATTCTTTTAGTAGTTCATCCATATCACCAAATTGTTGCAATACTTCCTTTATAGCTTCAGTTTCCGACATACCTGCTTCACGGTGTGCTTGAAATGCATCTTCCATATGATCTTGCAGATTCATTTTCATCTCTGCGACTTCTTTTGTTTTTGGTAAATCTTTGAACATCTGTTCTAAATACGCTCTAATTGTTTCCATATGTTTCTCCTTTTGTGAATTGGTTGATAACTTCTTTCGTTACTTTCCACTCTTCACATTTTTCTTTGTAATAATTAATTCCTGCATTGGTAATTTTGTAGTAGGTTCTTCGTTTACCAAACGTTTCATTTCCATAATAGGAAGTTATATATCCATTTTTTTCTAAACGTGTAAATGCAGAGTACAATGTTGTTTCTTTCATCTTATATTTACCTTGTGATAACTTTTCGATTTCTTTTGCGATTTCATATCCATAATTATCTTTTTCCAGTAATACTGCCAGGATCATAGTATCGTTATATCCACGGCTTACATCACTACTAATCATTGTTTACCTCCTTTTACTCCATCTGATGTACTTCATCTGACATAGTAATATTAACACACGTACTACGACAGGTAAAGTAAAATATAAAAAAAGGATAAAATAAATTTATCCCCCTATGATTTGATAGATTGCAGCTCCTAGAAAACACAAGCCACCAATAACCCATATGATGACACCTTTCATGCCCAAGCCATTGTTTTCACGTTTCCGATAATACATAAAAGCAAAGTAGAAGAAATAGCCAGCTAACATGAAACTTCCAATATAGGCAGGTGCCTTCCAAATCGCAACACATGTGACAATTGCATAAAGCATAATAAAGCCATACTCTTTTATAAATTTTTTCATTTGGTACTTCCTTTTTGTATACTGTAACACAAAAGAAAAGGAATGAATCACTATTCACTCCTTGTTTCGTATTTAGTCGATCATTGAAGGTTCCCAATCTTCTTTTGTTGGTAACCCTAGTAATTTAACAACTGTGTTAGCTACGTTAGCTAATCCAAAGTCACCTTCTTTTACTTTTACATCTGCATTGTAGAAGATAAATGGTACTTTGTTAAGTGTATGAGAAGTTTTTGCTTTTGTAGCAGCTCCTTCTTTTTTAGGTTTTTCATACATTTCATCTGCATTACCGTGGTCAGCTGTAACAAGCATCACACCGTTTACAGAATCAATTGCATCTTGTAGACGTTTTAATTGTAAATCAACTGTTTCAACACCAATAATTGTTGCTTCGTAGTTTCCTGTGTGTCCAACCATGTCACCATTTGGATAGTTTACACGTAAGAAATCATATTTACCAGATTTGATTGCTTCAATCAATTCATCTGTAATTTCTGCAGCTTTCATCCATGGACGTTGTTCATAAGGGATAACATCACTAGGAATTTCTACGTATGTTTCTAATTCTTCGTCAAATTTACCTGCTCTGTTTCCATTCCAGAAATATGTAACGTGACCGTATTTTTGTGTTTCACTAATTGCATATTCTCTTACTTTATTTTCTACTAGGTATTCTGTAAGTGTATTTTTGATTTTTGGTGGGAATGCTAAGAAGTGTTCAGGAATGTTTAAATCTGAATCGTATTGTAACATACCAGCAAATTTAACATCTGGTTTACGTACACGATCAAATTTGTCAAAATCTGCTCTTTCGAATGCTAAACAGATTTCTTGTGCACGGTCTCCACGGAAGTTGAATAAAATCACAGAATCTCCATCTTCAATTGTTCCTACTGGTGTACCATCTGTTGCAATAACGAATGCTGGTAAGTCTTGGTCAATGACACCTGTTTCAGCACGGTATGTTTCAATTGCTTCTTTTGCAGTTGCAAATTGTCTACCTTCACCTAATACGTGTGTTTTCCATCCAGCTTCAACCATTGGCCAGTTTGCTTCATAACGGTCCATTGTAATTTGCATACGACCACCACCTGATGCAATCACTGCATGGAAGTTATCATCGTTAAGTTCAGTTAGTTTGTTTTCTAATGCATCTACATATTCTAATGCACTTGTTTCAGGAACATCACGTCCATCCAATAAGATGTGAACACGTACTTCTTTTGCTCCTTGTGTTTTTGCTTGTTCTAACATTGCAAATAGGTGGTTAATGTGTGAGTGCACATTTCCATCTGATAAGAGTCCAATAAAGTGTAACGTTTTATCTTTTGCACTATTTACAAGATCGTTCCACGTTTCACTTTCAAATAATAATTTACTTTCGATTGCTTCGTTTACTAATTTGGCTCCTTGTGAGTAGATTTGACCACTACCTAATGCGTTGTGTCCTACTTCTGAGTTACCCATATCATCATCACTTGGTAATCCTACAGCCTTTCCATGTGCTTTAATTGCAAGGTTTGGGCTTGTTGCATATAAATTGTCCAATGTTGGTGTGTATGAATTTGTAACGGCATTACCATATGCACTATCATTGATTCCAACACCGTCCATTACGACTAATAATACTGGTTGTTTATTCATATTTGCTTCCTCCTAATTATTTCTATGATGTCTATACTAATATAGCACAATTCGTGAAAATTTGAACTAATTAGTTTGGAAAATCATTCGATTTTAGGTAAAAAAAGAGCAGTTCTTACGAACTACTCTTCCATCATCATTTCATCATCAATTAAGATGTCACTTAGATTTGCTTTACGCACTTCTTCATAGCGGTGACGTGATTTTATATCCCATGAATTGTTATCCATGCAGACAAAACGTCCATCAAGTGATAAATCTGTATAGAATTGTGCAATTCTATCCTCTTTTTGACTTTCCGTTAACTCATTGCGTTCACAAACAGCGTTGAATAAATCAATAAACACTAAGTCACCGTTTGTTTCTTTTAGCACTTCATATGCTACATCAATCATTGGTTGCTTCATATAGCTTCCCCCTCCTACATTTTTTCTGGTGCTTCGACTCCGATTAACCAGAGAGCATTACGTAAAGTGATTTGACAAGCTCGTAACAAGTCTAATCTTTGTGCACTTCGTTGTGGATGTTCATTATCGATGACTTTGCAAGCCCCATAGAATGAATGGAATAATGCTGCAAGCTTCTGAATATAGTTACACATTTTATTTGGTGCTCTATGTTTCGCTGCATCAGCAACAACATTCGTAAATTCATGAATGTATTTCAATAATTCCAATTCCTTTTCATGCGTTAGCAGATCATAGTTTTCTGCTTTTTCATCAATTGTGCTACTACGTAAGATTGAACAAATACGTGCATGGGCATATTGTGCATAGAAGACTGGATTTTCATTGGTTTGTTTCTTAGCAAGATTTACATCGAAATCAAAGTGTGTATCCAAAGCTCTTTGCACAAAGAAGTAACGTGCCGCATCTACACCAACATCTTCGCAAAGTTCACGAAGCGTGATTGCATTTCCTAAACGTTTTGACATTTTAACTTCTTCGCCGTTATCAACTAAACGCACCATTTGAATGATATCCACTTCAAGTGTATCCGCATCTCTTCCTAGTGCTTCAATACTTGCTTTTAGACGTGGAATATACCCATGGTGGTCTGCTCCTAGAAAATCTACCATCTTTTCGAAACCTCTGTCAAGTTTCGTGATATGGTAAGCGATATCTGGCACTAAATATGTATAAGATCCGTCATTTTTACGTAGTACACGGTCCTTATCATCACCAAATTTTGTTGTTTCGAACCATAAGGCTCCATCTTTTTCATAAACATATCCAAGTGTATCTAACGTTTCTACTGCTTTTTCAACTAAACCAGCATCACGTATCGATTGTTCACTTGTAAATACATCAAATTCGACTCTAAAATTCTTTAAATCGCGTTTTAACTTTTCAAGTTCCAAACGGATTCCTTCTTTTTTAAAGAAATTATGAACTTCATCAGAATACGTTAGATATGCATCTCCATATTCTTTTGCAATTTCTTCAGCAATTTCTTTTACATCTGGTCCATGGTATCCATCTTCTGGAAGGTCCACTTGTTGACCAAAGATATTTGCATATCTTGCATATAAGGAACGTGCCAAGTTATCTACTTGGTTCCCTGCGTCATTTACATAGAATTCACGAGTTACATCATAACCACTCATCTTTAATAGACGTGTTGTTGAATCACCCCATGCAGCTCCTCTAGCATGTCCTAAGTGTAAGTCCCCCGTTGGATTTGCACTTACGTATTCACAGTTAATTTTCAAAGCTTTCCCAGAATCGTTATATCCATAGCGATCCCCAAGGTCCAACACCTGGCTAATGACACGTGTTAGACTATCACTTTGCATTTTAAAGTTAATAAATCCTGGACCTGCAATTTCCATCGAAGCAATACTTGCAGCTTCTTTATCAATTGTATCTACCAAAGTTTGGGCAATCACTCTTGGATTGTTACCAATCACTTTTGAAAATTTCATAGCTGTATTGGTTGCATAATCACCGTGGCTTTTATCCTTAGGTATCTCAATAATGATATCTTCAATTGCGACATCCACTTGGAACGCCTCTTGAATGGCTTTGGCAATTGATTGTTTTAGTTGTTGATCAATTGTACTCATTAAGATCTCCTTTCATCGTAAACGTAATCTTGAAACCATCATGTTCATGCGATTGTAATACATCGTATGCAATGATAACCTGGTTATCACTCTTGCGATATAGATGTGTAAAAAGATCAATATTCATATCACCATACTCACTTTTTATGAGATTGGTTGTATCATCATTTTCTTTAAAAGTTAAAATGGAATGAACATCACCAACACGCTCAATTTGTGCGTGATCGTCATAAACTCTTAATGTCACTTTCGCTCCATCAAGTTCTTGATAACTGATTTGTTCATAATCATCATAAATATCATATGTAGCTTCACCTACATACAAGTCTTGGCTTTCTTTTGTATAAAGATGCTGATGCATCACATGTAGTTTCTTTTTCATAGTTATATCGCACATTATAGCACGAAAACAGTGTAGTGCAAGCCTATTTTACAAAAAAGGAAAGCTAGTATTTATGAGCTAACTTTCCAATAAACGACGAAACCTTTTCATCTAAGTTTTCATTTTCATCAAGTGCAGCTAAATCTAAATTTACCGTCTTAATAATCAAAGAATCAATTAAGTTCATTTTATTGAAATCAAAGCTTCCACCAAAGTCGATAGCTGTTTGTAAAATGTTTTGATATTCTGGAATATTATCTTCAATAATTTCATCAATCGTTGGTGACTTCATTCCTCGTGTAATAAATAGATGTAGTGATTTACTTGATAACTTGTGAATTTGATTCAACATGAATTCTTTTAAATCCTTGCGAATCTTTCCAACATAAAGTGGACTACCGAAGATTACGGTTGTATAACGATCTAAGTTAATTAGATCAGCATCTTCAATATTCACCATGTCTGCATCACAATTGTCAGCAATCGTTTTTGCCACTTCTTCTGTACCACCATATTTCGTGGCATATAATACTAATGTTTTCATACAATCCTCCCTGTTAAACCCCTCACACACTTGAGTGGATTTTCATGATAACAAATAACTTATAACATTTCTACCTAAAAACTTGTATAAATGATAATTGGTTGTTTACGTGTTAAAATTGGTATTGTATATATAAAAAATAAGGTGTTATAACCAATCATTGTGGTTATTTCACACCTTATTTTAAATGTAATTTTCACATCCAATGCATATAAAAAGATCTTGTGTATGTTCTACTCACAAGATCTTTTCTATTATAGTGTTACAAACAACTATTTATAAATTTTTACTTTGTCGTCGATATTCATAAATTCTTTACTACCAGGATCTCCTGCAGGTTTACCGATTGGCATTTGAGCTACAAGTCTCCAACTTGCTGGGATATTCCACGTTGCTTTTACTTCATCATCAATCACTGGATTGTAGTGCTGTAAATTAGCCCCGTAGCCAACACTTTCTAGTGTTGTCCACATTGCATATTGTAGCATTCCATTTGCTTGTCTTGACCAGTCTCTGAAGTTCTCAGCGTAATCTGGCATTTTTGCTGCATATCCTTCAACAACTTCTGTATCATCAAAATACAAAATTGTTGCCCTTCCAGAAGCAAATGCAGTATCAATTTTTTCTTCTGTTGATTTAAACTTCTCTGGGTTGTTTACAATTTTACGTAACGTTTCTCTTACAATGTTCCAAAATTTTGTGTGCTCTTCATTTTCCAGTAAGATTACACGTTGACTTTGCATATTGAAAGGTGAAGGAACGTGTTTTGCAATATCTTGCACTAACGTTTCTAATTCTGCACTTTCAAGCACCTTTTCATTTGAGATTTGATAGTATGTTCGACGATCTTTAATACTTTCTAAAATAGATTTCATAATATCTCTATCCTTTCCTTTTAACATCCTTATTATAAGCATAATAGAAGTTTATTTCATCGAAAGTGCTTAGAAAAAAAAGAAACCCATATAATGGGTTCAATTTTTATAATTTAACGAATTTTTCTACATCAATAACAAAGATGGTTGCTCCACCAACTTGTACTTCCACTGGAAACGATGCAAATCGTCCAATATCATATGATGCAGTTGAAGGTACAACTTCTGTACGTTTGCGTGAGAATTCACCAATGACTTCAATAGCACGGTCAACTTTATCATCTTCTGTACCAACGATTAAGGTTGTATTACCTGCTCTTAAAAATCCACCAGTTGTTGCTAAACGTGTTACTTGATAGTTTTCTTTTGTTAATGCACTTGACACACTATGTGAATCGTCGTTTGACATAATAGCTAATATTAATTTCATAAGTATCACTTCCTTTTCTTGATTATATCAATTTCTCAGCCAATAGTCTAATACTAAAATAGATGTTAATTTAAAATTAATCTATAACTTCTTTCTTCCTTCAATCGCTTTAATTAGTGTCAGTTCATCTGCATAGTCAAGATGTCCACCCATTGGTAGACCATGAGCTAAACGTGTAACTTCAACATCTTTATCTGTAAGTAGCTTAGCAATGTAAAGTGCAGTTGTCTCACCTTCAATTGTTGGATTTGTGGCAATTAGTATTTCGTTTACTTGATCATCAATTCTTGGTAATAAGCTTGCGATGTTTATATCTTCAGGCATAATTCCTTTTGTTGTGGAGATAACACCGTTCAAGACATGATACAACCCATGATATTGTCCCGTTTTTTCTAATGCGATGACATCCTTTGGACTTTGGACAATTGCAATCATATGTTGATTACGACTATGATCCTTGCAAACATCACACTGTTCACCATCACTTAAGTTTCCACAAATACTACATGTGCGAATATCGTTTTTTAAATCTTCTAAACTTTGAATAAAGTTATCAATATCTTCATCACTGTACTTTAACATTTCAAATGCATAACGTTCTGCACTCTTTATTCCTACACCAGGAAATTTTCTTAGATTTTCAATCAAGTTTTCAAATTTTTTTGGATACATATTACATTCCTGGTATCTTCATACCACCAGTTAAAGAAGCCATCATTGCTTCTTTCTCGTCCGTTACTTGTTTTAATACATCATTCATTGCCATTTGTACGAGTTCCTCAAGCATTCCTTGATTATCTTGATCAAGAACTTCATCTTTGATAAAAACGCTTACGACTTCATATGCTCCATTCATGGTAACTTCAACAACGCCACCACCTACACTTGAAACAAATTGTTTCGCTTTTAATTCACTTTCTTGTTTACTCATATCTTTTTGCATTTTTTGCGCTTGTTTCATTAAAGCTTGTAAATCCATATTTTGTCCTCCACTATACAATATCAATGTTGTTTTTAAATAATATATTTAATTCATCACTGATTGTCTTTTCTTTCTTTTCTTCTTGTTTTATTTCAAAAGAAATTGGTTCTGGTAAATTGTTTGTTTTATAACGTGTTTTAAACTCATCAATAACTCTTGAGGATTGTGTACTTGTAATCGCAAATACCTTTTTTTGACTTTGGAATAGTTCTTTCACCAATCCGTTAAATTCATTTTGTTCATCTAGTTCATTTATTTCTTTTGCAAGAGGTAATGATGCTACTTCGAATAAGGTATATGTCGTTGCACTTGCAATAATAGATGCATGTTTTAGCATATTTGCAGCTTTTGCAACTTGCATATCTAAATTTGAACAATAACTTGAAATATATTTCATTTGTTCATTTTCTTGTTCGCGAATTGGTTTCTTTGCACCAACAAGTAAACGTAGAACAAATTCATCATCTAAATTCATTTTCTTAATTTCTTTTGGTTTGACTTCTAGTTCATTCGCTTCATCAATAAACTGTTGATCACTTGGTTCATTCAATGAAATGCTCGGTGCATCAGTTTCTATTGACGATTGTGTTGAATCCATCATTGACATACTTGTTTGTTCATTTGTTTTCAATTCTGGTTCATTTATTTCTTGAACCTCTGATGTTTGTACAATTGGTTCTATTGATGCTTCTATTTCTTTTGGAAAACGATCTTCTTGCGTATCTGGTGACAAGACAAGTTCTGTTTCATCAATACCACCTTCTAATACTGGAATTGATTCCTCTTCTGTATAATCAATGGTTTCATCTACATTTTCAATTTTTGTTGGTTCAACACGTTCTATTTGTGGATGTATCACCTCTTTTGTTTCAACATCGACCATTGGTGTCACCGTTTGTAATTGATCAGGTGCAATGGTTGTCACTTGTCCTTGTGTTTCAACTTCGACCGGTTTTGCATTAAGTGTTTCTTCATATGTTCCACGTGGAACAATTTTCATAATTTTTAGTAATGCAACTTCTAAATATAAGATGATTGTCGAAGCATTCCGATATTTATCATAACTATCCATTAAAATATCAATAACTTCCAAACTGTGTTCCGTTGTTATCTTTCTGGATAACATAGAAACTTCTTCTTTATCCATTCTTGCTAACAAGGAAACATCCCTTGTATAATCATAAATCACTTTTTCCTTGAGAATTTCAATCATATCGTTTGTTAAGCGTTTAATATCAATTCCCCTGCTATCTAAAGCTTCGATTGTTTGCATTAATCTTGCTGTATCATGAGCAATGAGTAAATAAAACAAATCCAAAATCTCTTTCGTTGTAATGATTCCATATATTTCAAACACTTCGGACTTTTTAATGTGATTTGGAGAGTATGCGTATACTTGATCTAGTATACTTAATGCATCACGCATTCCCCCATCAGCAAGTTCTGCAATGGTTTCTAAAACACCAGGTTCTACATCAATTTGTTCTTTACCAACAATGTATTCCAAACGTTTCACAATGTCCTTGTTTGATACTTTAAAAAAATCAAAACGCTGTGTTCTTGAAATAATTGTAGGCAATACTTTATATGGTTCCGTCGTTGCTAGAATAAAAATAACATGAGCAGGAGGCTCTTCAATTGTTTTTAATAAAGCGTTATACGCACCTTGAGTCATCATATGGACCTCATCAATGATATACACTTTATATTTACCTTTTATTGGTGCATATTTAACTTTTTCAATTAAATTACGAACTTCTTCAACCCCATTATTACTTGCCGCATCAATTTCAACAATATCTGGGTGAACTCCTTCTAGGTCTGTTTTACAATTATCACACATCCCACATGGTTTCAAATCACCTGTACAGTTCACTGCGCGTGCGAATATTTTAGCAGTTGATGTTTTTCCAGTTCCTCTTGGACCTGTGAATAAGTAAGCATGTGCAATTTTATGATTATCGATTGCATTTTGTAACGTTTTAATGATATGTCGTTGCCCTGCCATATCTTCAAAATTTTCTGGTCTATAGGTTCTATACAATGCTTTATATGCCATTTGCCATACCCTCTTTCTCTAGTCTTAATTATAACAAAATAAACTGTGCTACACTATAAAAAAGACACGACATTTATGTGTTGTCGTATCTTTACTTCTTTAACCTTTTCTCTTTGAAATAATCCTTTAATAACATACTACATTCTTCTGCTAAAACACCTGAAGTATAGGATGGATAATGATTATATCCTTGTTGATCAAACATAGAGAAACTACTAACGATAGAGCCACCCTTATGATCACTTGCACCAAATACAACACGATCAACCCTTGATAAAATACTAGCACCTGAACACATGGGACATGGTTCTAGTGTGACGTATAAAGTACATCCTTCAAGTCTCCAACTATGAAGTTGTTTACACGCTTCATTTATCGCAAGTATTTCCGCATGTGCGGTTGCAAGTTGTTCATGCTCTCTTAAATTATGTGCACGTGCAATAATCTTGTCATCTTTTACAATGATTGCTCCAATTGGCACTTCATCCATTGCATAGGCCTTCTTTGCTTCAGCAATTGCTTCTTTCATATATATTTGATCCATTGTATTTCTCCAAAGAATAATAAAAGCTACCACACACAATAGAGCTTCCATATGGCTGCTTCGTTCCCGACCTGACCAAGTTAGTTAGATATTGTTGCAGTAGCAAGACTAATTATACCCAAAGTACTATATTTTTACAAGTACTTAGAAAAACTAATTCTGTAAATAATGTTCCACGTGAAACATTTACAAAAGATTCTTTTCAAGTACTAAAATGTATTATTGAACATCACTATCAATTTTCAGATTTCTTGCTTATTGAGTTTATAATATTACCAAAATAACAAACGTTTTGTTAATTTAATCACGTGTAGCAAGATATAAGTATCCTCGAACACCTCTATTCATAAAAATCTACTTAACAGGTACTAAACGTTTCTTACCACCCATGTATGGTTGTAAAGCAACAGGTACATTAATTGAACCATCTTCATTTAAATTGTTTTCTAACAATGCAATTAACATACGTGGTGGTGCTACAACCGTATTATTAAGGGTATGCGCAAAATACTTACCATCTTTACCATTCACACGAATTTTTAAACGACGTGCTTGGGCATCAGATAAATTTGAACAACTACCTACTTCAAAATATTTCTGTTGTCTTGGTGACCAAGCTTCGACATCAATACTTTTTGTTTTTAAATCAGCTAAATCTCCAGAACAACATTCAAGTGTGCGGACAGGTACATCTAGGTTACGGAATAACTCGACCGTGTATTTGTACATTTTTTCAAACCAAATTGGACTTTCTTCTGGTTCACAAACGACAATCATTTCTTGTTTTTCAAATTGGTGGATACGGTAAACACCACGTTCTTCAATTCCGTGTGCACCCTTTTCTTTTCTAAAACATGGTGAATAACTTGTATATGTTTTCGGTAAGGTTTTTTCATCAATAATCGTATCGATAAATTTACCAATCATACTGTGTTCACTTGTTCCAATTAGATATAAGTCTTCACCTTCAATTTTATACATCATAGATTCCATTTCCGCAAAACTCATAACTCCTGTTACAACATTGCTACGGATCATAAATGGTGGAATACAGTAGGTAAAGCCTTTATCAATCATAAAATCACGTGCATAACTAATTGCTGCAGATTGTAAACGTGCCATATCACCTTCTAAATAATAGAATCCATTACCTGCAACTTTACGCGCTGAATCTAAATCAATACCATCAAAGCGTTCCATGATATCTGTATGATAAGGAATTTCAAATGAAGGAACAACTGGTTCACCATATCGCTCTACTTCAACGTTTTCGCTATCATCTTTACCAATTGGTACAGTTGGATCAATCATGTTAGGAATCACCATCATTATATCAAGTACTTTCTTTTGTACTTCTTCTTCACGTGCTTCCAATGTAGCAAGTTCATCTGCCATTGCTTGTACATCTTTTTTTACTTCTTCAGCTTTATCACGTTTACCATCTTTCATGAGTAGACCAATTTCTTTGCTCAATTTATTACGCTGAGCACGCAATTCATCAGCTCTTGTTTGCGTCTCACGACTTTCTTTATCAAGTATAATTATTTCATCAACAAGTGGTAACTTATTATCTTGAAATTTTTTCTTAATATTCTCTTTAACCGCTTCTGGATTTTCTCTTAAAAACTTAATATCAATCATCTTTTTATCTCCTCTTTTTTAATAAAAAAAGAAGAGTGGCATTCCTAAAGGGGCGCTATCCAGCGCGTTGCCACCCTTCTTCAACTATACAGTCCTTAAAGTTATAACGGTACTACCGGATTTAGTTACTTAATTCGCTAAATCGCTCAAAGGTTGATTTCTTCGGGTTTACTGTTAGTTTTCACCAACCACTAACTCTCTATAAGTAAATGACCAAATACTTATCCTTATCATCGCGTTAATCTATTTATATCATTCCTCGGTTTTGTTGTCTAGGTCTTCAAGAACTTTTTCAACGACAGTTTCTTCTAATTCTTCTAAAACTTCATCAGTTTCTTCATTTTCTTGTTTAGCAACTGGAGCTACTCTTGCAACTTTCTCATCATCAGCTACATTAATTAATTTCACACCTTGCGTATTACGACCATAAACACCAACATTTTCTAATGAAATACGTATGATAATACCTTGATCTGTAATAATCATGACATCTTCATCGCCATTTACTGCACGTACAGCAACTAAATTACCTGTTTTTTCAGTAATGTTGATGGTTTTTACACCCTTTGTTCCTCTGCTTGTGAGACGATATTCGTCCATATCGGTACGTTTTCCGTATCCATTTTCACTAACAGAAAGAATGTACTTACCTTCTTCACTCGTTGCCATACCAACAACAATGGATCCATCAACGTTGAATCCACGAACCCCACTAGCTGTACGACCCATTGGACGAACTTGGTTTTCATTGAAACGAACAGCTTTACCATTGCTTCCAGCAATTAAGATTTCATTATCACCATTGGTTTGACGAACACCGACAAGTTCATCACCTTCACGTAATGTGATGGCAATTTTACCGTTTTGACGAATCGAATAGAATTCTTGTTCATCAACACGTTTAACCAATCCATTTTTTGTCACAAAGAATAAATACTTCATATCAGATTCCGTTTTCACTGGAATCATTGCACGTATTTTTTCACCTTCATTAAGGTTTAGTAAATTAACAACTGGAATTCCTTTTGAAGTCCTAGTTCCACTTGGTACTTTGTAACCTTTCATACGATATACACGTCCTAGGTTAGAGAATAATAGTAAATAATCATGTGTAGACATGGTGATTAACATATCAATAACATCATCTTCATTCATATTCATACCTTTGACACCACGTCCACCACGGTTTTGCGTACGGTATGTATCAATTGGAATACGTTTAATGTATCCCGTTTCTGTCATCGAAATTACAATATCTTCGACTGGTATTAAATCTTCATCTTCAATATCTATGCCTTCATCACTAATCTCAGTACGACGTTCATCTCCGTATTTTTCTTTGATTTCAGTAAGTTCATCACAAATGATCGTTAATACACGATCATGATTTGCTAAAATATCTTTTAAGTCAGTAATGGTAATTAACAATTCATTGTATTCATTTTCAATACGTTCTCTTTGCAATCCTGTCAAACGACGAAGTTGCATTTCAAGAATCGCACGTGCTTGAATTTCTGATAATTCAAATTTATCCATCAAACCATTTCTTGCGGTTTCATCATCTTTTGAATTACGAATCAAGGTAATAATCGCATCAATGTTATCCAATGCAATTTTTAAACCTTCTAAGATATGCGCACGTTCTTCAGCTTTACGTAAATCAAAACGAGTTCTACGTTCAATGACTTCAATTTGATGTGTAATGTAGTGTTCTAGTGCTTCTTTAATGTTTAATTGCTTAGGAGCACCATTAACAAGTGCTAAGAAGTTTACTCCAAATGAACTTTGTAAAGGGGTTAAACGATACAGTTGATTTAACACGATATCTGGTTGTACATCTTTACGTAATTCAATAACAATACGAACTCCATCACGGTTACTTTCATCACGTAGTTCCGTAATTCCTTCAATTGCCTTATCACGAACAAGTTCAGCAATCTTTTTAATCAAACTTGACTTGTTAACTTGGTAAGGAATTTCATTAAAGATAAAACGTGTTTTTCCATTACTTTTTTCTTCAATATTTACTTTGGCACGAGTAATGATACTACCGCGTCCAGTTTCAAATGCTTGTTTAATTCCACTTCTTCCTAAAATCACACCACCTGTAGGGTAATCTGGTCCAAAGATGTGGTTTTCCATTAATTCCATAATCGTAATTTCAGGATTACGAATGATGGCAATGGTTGCATCAATTGTTTCAGTTAAGTTGTGTGGTGGAATGTTCGTTGCCATACCTACAGCAATTCCCATTGAACCATTTACAACTAAGTTAGGAAACTTTGATGGCAATACTGCTGGTTCTTTTTCTTCACCATCGTAGTTAGGAATAAAATCTACAGTATCCTTATTGATATCTTTTACCAATTCCATCGCGATTTTTGACATACGTGCTTCGGTATAACGCATCGCTGCCGCTCCATCCCCATCCATTGATCCAAAGTTACCATGACCTTGAACTAACGGATAACGATATGAGAAATCTTGTGCCATACGAACCATTGCTTCATAAATAGAAGAGTCACCATGAGGGTGATATTTCCCCATAACATCCCCAACGATTCTCGCACTTTTCTTATATGGTTTATCTGAATACATTCCTTGCTCATTCATACCATGAATAATACGACGATGAACAGGTTTCATTCCATCTCGTACATCTGGCAAGGCACGTGAAACAATGACAGACATTGAATAGTCAAGGAAACTCTTTCGCATGTCTGTAACAATGTCTAACTGTCTTACTTTATTATTATCATCCATTACAAGCCCCTCCTTAAATGTCTAAGTTTTCTACGTATACTGCGTTATCTTGAATAAATTTACGACGTGGCTCAACTTCATCTCCCATTAACATCGAGAAGACTTCATCAGCAGCAATCGCATCTTCAATGGTAACTTGAATCAATGTACGGTTTTCAGGATTCATGGTTGTTTCCCAAAGTTGGTCCGCATTCATCTCTCCAAGACCCTTATATCTTTGAATATTGGTACGATCCCCCATCTCTGAGCGAATCTCTTCCATTTCTTCAGGTGAATAGGCATATTTGATGCTATTTCCTTTTTGAACCTTAAATAATGGAGGTTGTGCGATATAAATATAGCCACCTTCAATTACCGGTTTTAAATAACGATAGAAGAACGTCAACAATAAAGTACGAATATGTGCACCATCGACATCGGCATCGGTCATGATGACAATTTTATGGTAACGCAACTTTTCAACGTCTAATTCTTCCCCAATTCCAATTCCAAAAGCTGTAACCATGGAACGAATTTCATTGTTTTCGAATATTTTGTGTAAGCGTGCTTTTTCGACATTCAAAATTTTACCACGTAATGGTAGAATTGCTTGATATCGAGGATTCCGTCCTTGTTTTGCACTTCCTCCGGCACTGTCCCCTTCGACAATATAGATTTCGCATTGGCTTGCATCTTTACTTGAACAATCAGCAAGTTTCCCAGGTAAACTTGAAATTTCAAGCGCACTTTTACGACGTGTTAATTCACGTGCTTTCTTTGCTGCCATTCTTGCTTTACTTGCAACCGTTGCTTTATCTACTATAATTTTAGCTGTATCAGGATTTTCTAAGAAGAAACGTTCTAAATTTTCACCTAAGATACTTGATACAATTTTACGTACTTCAGAGTTTCCTAATTTTGTTTTTGTTTGTCCTTCATATTGAGGATTCGGGTGTTTGATTGAAATAATCGCTGTCAATCCTTCACGAACATCATCACCAACAAGTGTTTCGTCTTTTTTAATCAGACCATTTTCTTGTCCATATTTATTGATGACACGTGTTAAAGCAAGACGGAAACCATCTTCATGTGTTCCCCCTTCAATCGTATTGATGTTGTTACAGAAGGAATAAATGTTTGGCATGTATCCATTATTGTATTGCAATGCAATTTCAGCAATGATGCCATCTTCCAATCCTTCACAGTAAATAACATCAGAATGAATTACTTCTTTATTTTTATTTAAATATTCTACGTATTCTTTAATTCCACCTTCATAGTGATATACAATTTCAAGAGGTTCTTCTGCTCTTTCATCACGTAAAACCATACGAATGCCTTTATTAAGGAAGGCCAATTGACGAACTCTCGTTTTTATCGTGTCAAAGTTATACGTTGTTGTTTCGGTAAAAATTGTTGGATCTGCTTTAAATCTTACGATGGATCCATGTTGATCTGTTTCCCCAATCACTTTTAATTCATCGACCGGTTTCCCTCCGTTTTCAAAACGAAGCTTGTGAATTTTACCATCTTGATGAACTTCAGCTTCCAGCCATTCACTTAAGGCATTAACGACAGAGGCACCAACTCCATGAAGTCCCCCAGATACTTTATAAGCACCACCACCGAATTTACCTCCGGCGTGAAGTACAGTAAAGATTGTTTCTACTGTTGAACGACCTGTTTTTTTATGAATACCAACTGGCATCCCACGACCGTTATCTTCAACACGAACGACATCATTTTTTTCAATAACAATGGTAATCGTATCTGCATATCCAGCTAGGGCCTCATCGATTCCATTATCAACGATTTCCCAAACCAAATGATGAAGACCACGTTCTGCTGTCGAACCGATATACATCCCTGGTCTTTTACGAACGGCTTCAAGTCCTTCTAGTACCTGAATATCATCCGCGGTATACGAATGCATTACTTTTTCTTCATTCATCGTGTATCCTCCTTATTAATATGACCTTGTCTCACTTCATAATATTGAATATGATGACTATTTTTTAACTTTACGCGATCCGTTGAGGTAATAAATACTTGTACTTCCTTTGATAAGATTGATAAAAGAATTTCTTGTTTTTGATCATCTAACTCCGAAAATACATCATCCAATAACAACACCGGATATTCTTTTTTAATTTGATATATGCTTTGCAGCATTCCCAATTTTAAACTTAATATATACATTCTTTTTTGCCCTTGTGAAGCAAAATTTTCGACTTTTTCATCGTTGATTAAAAATGTAAAATTATCTCGATGGACCCCTACTAAAGATGTATGAAACACTTTTTCCTTTTCTCGATGACTTTTTAGCTTCGCTTGAATTTCTTTTTTTAACAAAGTTTCATCTTCATGATAGACAACATCACTTTCATACTGACAAGAAATAACAAGCGATTGATTTTCAAACATCTTAAAATACGCTTTTGTATGTTCCATGAGCATTTCAATAAAGTGAAATCGCTGCTTCATGATTTTTACTTGTAAATCAATCAGTTGCTCATCTAAAGTATCAAGAAATACATCATCAATGTGATGATTTTTTAAATACTTATTTTTTTCTTTAATAAGTTTATAGTATGCATTTAATGCATTTGTATAAACAAGGCTTAATTTTCCTAATTCTAAATCAATAAATTGACGACGTTTCTTTGGTGCTTGTGAAAACAACAACAAATCATCTGGATAGAACATAATGGCATTAAAAAATCCAATATATTCACTCACTTTACTTACCGGTTTATCATATAAGAAAAGATGCTTTCCCTTCATATTGACATTACACATCAAAGCAACTTGTCGATCATCTTTTTTTATCTTTCCTTTTAATGAAAAATAATCAAAGTTTTTCTCGATTAAGTGCTCATCATGACGCACCCTATGACTTTTCGTACAAGATAAGTAATATATAGCTTCTAATATATTGGTTTTTCCTTGTCCATTACGACCATAAAACAAATGAATTCCTTGATTGAATTGCATTTGTAGTTGATCATAATTACGAAAATGTGAAAGTTGTAAATGTTCTAGGATCATACAATGATAAACGACTGTCCATCCACATCTACAGTATCTTGGCGATAGAGCTTTCTACCACGACGATTTTCTGCTTCGCCATTGACTTGGATATCCATTTCTTTTACGGCAAACTTTGCTTCACCACCACTGCTAATTAAATCAGCAAGTTTTAGAAATTGTCCAAGTGTAACATATTCGGTTTCAATCTTAATTTCCATAGATTTATCTCCATTTTCCACCTAGAATATTATACCATATATATCTAAAAATAGGTAAACAAATAATAGTGACACGCTCATATACACCCTTAAAACGCTCTCTATTCAATTTTTAGGGAAAACTAAGATTTCTATAATTAAAAAAAACGCCCCTCAAAAGGCGTTTTACTTACAGATAGGTACGAACTGGTAAAACCAATTGCAATACTTCTTCATTTTCATCACTTTGAATAATAAATGGTTTCATGTCTCCAGAGAATCTAAAAATGATTTTTTCTGCCTGAATGGCACGAATGGCTTCAAACACGTATCGACCATTAAATGAAATCGCTAATGGTTCACCTGTGAAATTCGCTGTTTTTAAAATTTCTGTCGCTGATCCAATATCTTGTGATTTAGTTGAAAGAATACTTTCATTTCCATTTAGTTCTAATTTAATGATGTTAATTCCATCATTTTTAATAAAGCTTACTCGATCAATCGCACTTAAAATGTCTCGAGTTTCTAATTCGAGTTCATATTGGAACTGTTCTGGAATTAACTTATTTGTATCTGGGAAACTTCCTTCAATCAAGCGTGTTTGAATTAGCGTATCATCAAAGATGAATTGTACTTTTTTATTAGATACATATACTTGAATTTCTTGATCATCATCAAGTGACTTTAATAGTTCATTCAGGGATTTAGATGGAATGATGATGTTGTAGTCAATTGCACTATCAATCGTAAATGATGTTTTCGCTAAACGGTAGCTATCCGTTGCTGTACAATCCACTTTACCATCATGCATATGAACATTGATCCCATTTAAATATGGACGGTTATCTTTATCACTTGTTGCAAATAATGTTTGATGTAAAACAGATTTTAATTTCATCGTAGAAATGGTAAAGAAATCTTCACCTTTTGAAAAATCAATTACTGGATATTCATTTGCATATATACCAATAATATTAAATTCACTTGTTTCATCATAAATTTTAACATTAACACCATCTGCTACTTCAATTGAAATAATATCTGTATCCATTTTACGGACGATATCTAGAATGTATTTTGCTTCAATTACAATCGAACCGGTTTGTTCAATTTCTAAGAATGTTTCATCTCTTTTTGAAATATAGTTTTTAATTGAAATATCTGAATCTGAAGCCATCAAACAAATCTCATTTTCTGTAACATCAAATTTAATACCTGAGAATGCAGGTAATGGAGAATAATTTGAAATCGCACGACTTACGACATTCAACTTAGTAAGCAATTGCTTTTTATCAACTTTAAAAAACATGTTGGACCCCCTGTTTGTATAATAATTTTTTAAAATAGTATTACTACTAGTGTGTGGAAAACCTTAAAAAGTAAAAAATAATAAGTATTCATCATACTTTTTCGTGATTTTCGACTGTTTGTTAAAAAGGTAAAATTTTGTGGATTACATTTATGCGTAAACACCTAAACGTTTTTTAATATCATCAATGACGTCTTTATAAATCCCTTTTTCTTTTAGATACCCTGTTATTTTATCATAAGAAGTCATAATTGTTGAATGGTCACGATTACCAAATTCAGATCCAATCTTTTTGAATGGAACATCTAAGAGTTCTCGAATCAGATAAATGGCAATATGACGTGCATTTGCAATATCTGCAGTTCTTGATTTCGATTCAATCTGTTTTAAGGTAATGTTGTAATAATTACAAACTTCTTTTTTGATTTTCTTAGGTGTTAATTCATCGGTTTGTGAAATAATTGGGTTATCTTTAAACATATCAATTGTGAAATGTTCATCAATTACCTCAGGGTTGTGTAAGATTGCTTTAAATAATAGTTCATTTAAAGCTCCTTCTAGTTTTCGAACATCTTCGTTAAAACGGTTAGCGATATAGAAGAGTGCATCATCCGTAATAATGATTTCGTTTGTTCTTCCTTCAAGTTTCTTTTGAAGGATCGAAACAGCTGTTTCAAATTCTGGAGATGTGATACTAACCGATAAACCTGAAGTAAAGCGTGAAATAATTCTTGCATTGATATTTTTTAACTCTGAAGGATACACGTCACTTGTTAAAATGATTTGTTTCCCACTATCCTTCAACTTATTATAGATATTAAAGAATAATTCCTGACTTTGGTTTGTTTTTGCTAAATGTTGAATATCATCGATTAACAAATAATCCAATTGACAGATACTTTCGATAAAGACATCCGACTTATTTTCTTTTAGTGATTTGATAATTAAATTAATAAAATCATTTCCATCAATATAAAGATATTGAACATCTGGACGATTTTGTTTTAAATAATTGCAAATCGCATGTAATAAATGGGTTTTTCCCAATCCTGAATTTCCATAAATAAATAGTGGATTGTAAAAACTTTGTTCCCTCGAATACGCGCATCCATATGCAGCAGCATAGGATTGTTGGTTACTTTGTCCTTGAATAAAATTTTCAAATGTATAATTTTCTAAAATTTTATTTCCATTCTCAAAGACAAACGTTTCTTTTGGTTGTTCGCTTCTTTTTCTTGTCGATAACTCTTTTTCTAATAAAACTTGAGCTGAAATTTGTTGATCAAGCTCAGTTGAAAGTAATTCATTAAAGACTTGAATGTTTTGTTCGAAGAACCGTTTAGTTGTGATAAATGGGACTTCAATGGTTGCAATTCCATCATGAATATCATAAAGAAGCGAATTTGAAACATATGAGTGGAAAACTGTCTGATCAAAGATCTTGTTTTCTTGGATATTATGTAAAATCTGATGCCAACATTGTTGATATGTACTTGTTTCAGACTCCATCATAAATATCTCCTTTCCTTATACAAATTTACATCTCATATATTACATGAATATATCCTAAAATACTACCTTGAAAAGGTAAAAAACACAGTTTTCCACATTCCGTTTAATTTCAAAAATCCTTTAAAATAGGTAATTATTAGATGATATATAAGTTTTCCCCATCTTTTTGTGTGGAAAACTGTGGGAAAATCTTCTGTTGAAAACTAGGATGTGGAAAGTGTGGAAAAGAAATATGGAAAAAACACGTATGACAATATGTTTTCCTTACTTTTCCAAAGAACAAAATGGGCATAAATAAAAGTCTTTCAATTATTTTCCCCAGTTTTCCACCCTATGTGGAAAACTATGCTTTTTTAACGTTTGGAAAACGCATTAGAAACATATTTTTATTTATAAATTAAAAATAATCATTAGGAACCCATCTCATCTTATATATATAGAAAATCAAGCTATCATTTTTATTTTTTGTTGACTTGGATAAACGGCTGCGATATAATCTAAAGGCAATGTTTATTAATATGTAGAAAAGGAGGTGTACTTGATGAAAAGAACTTATCAACCAAATAAGAGAAAGCATCAAAAAACACACGGGTTTAGAGCTCGCATGAAAACACCTGGAGGACGTAACGTTCTAGCTAGAAGACGTAGTAAAGGTAGAAAAGTTTTATCAGCTTAGTTACTTGTAAGTAAATGATAAAATAGAGTTTAATAACAACGCTTTAAAAATATCTCGTCTTGGCGAGATATTTTTATTTTAAGAGGAACGTATATGAAAAAAGAATACAGGATCAAAAAAGCTGATGAATTTACGGAAATCATCAAAAATAAACAGTTCTATAAGACCAAGGGAATCATCTTGTATGTACGTAAGCGTAAAGAAGATGTTCCTCGCGTTGGAATTACTGTGAAAAAGAAGCTTGGAAATGCAGTTGTACGAAATAAAGTGAAACGTCAAATTCGTATGATGGTACAAGAAATTTACACTTTTGATGAAGAATTTGATTCAATTCTTCTTATAAAGGAAGATTATCTAAATTATGACTATAAAAACAACAAAAATAACTTGGAAAGATTAGTAAAACAAGTTAGAATTAAAAGGTAACATTTTTAGAAATGGAGTAAAAAGAATGAACATGATAAAAAAGTATATAAAAGATCATAAGAAGTTGATTATCTTCTCATTGTTCTTAATTGTTTTTGTTGCTGGGTGTAGTTCCCCACGTAACTCGGATGGAACTGTTGATAAATCACAATTGATTTATTTAAGTACACCATATCTCAAGAGTATTGGAGATGGATGGTTTAATATCTTTGTTTGGCCAATGGCACAAATGATTAACTGGGTAGCAACATTCTCAGATGCAGGGATTGGGATTATCGTTACAACAATTTTAGTTAACGTAATTACTGCTTCATTCACAATCAAACAACAAGCACAAAGTCAAAAAATGCAAATGATTCAAGGTGAACAAGCGAAAATTCAAGCGAAATACGAAGGTAAAACGGATCAAGCAAGTAAACTTCGTCAAAGCCAAGAACTTCAAATGCTATACAAAAAACACGATATCAACCCAATGGGTTCAATCGTAACATTATTTATTCAATTGCCAATTATGATTGGAATTTACCAAGCGTGTATGAAAGCCGCTTCTGTTTATTCAGGAACTTTCTTTGGTGTTGACTTAACAATGACACCAAAAGCTGCCATTGGTGAAATGGAAATTCCAGTTATTGTAATTTTCTTATTAATGGCAGTGATGCAATTTGTATCATTTAAAATTCCACAAATTCTAGCAAAACGTCGTAACGAGAAAAATAGAAAAGTTAAAAAATATGCACAACCTGAAAACAAAGGTATGATGGCAGGAAACATGAACATGATGATGTATGTTTCTGTAGCGATGATGGTCTTCTTAGGATTTGGTTGGCCACTAGGGATGACATTCTACTTATTAGTAAGTTCATGTGTACGTGTTGTCCAAAATATTATTATCGATAGATACTTTATTAAAGACTAGGTGGTATTATGAAAACATATACAGGAAAATCAATTGAAGAAATCTTAGAAACCATTGCAACTCAAGAAGATGTTGATGTCGAAGATATTACATATAACATCGTTGAAGAAAAAGCAGGATTCCTAGGAGTCGGAAAAGAAATTACAGTTGAAGCATTTACAAAACGTGATATCTTAGATTTTGTTTATGATTATATCCTTCAATTCTTTGATAACATGGACATGGAAATCGAATTGAATGTTGAAGAAGAAGATGATAACTTCTACAAAGCTACAATCAATGCTGCAAACAATGCAATTTTAATTGGAAAAAATGGTCAAACATTACAAGCAATTAATACAGTCCTAAAAGCAGCTGTATCTGGAACATTTAAAAAACGTATTTCCACATTAGTTGATATCAACGGTTATAAAGATGACCGTTACCGTAAAGTTGTTTCTATTGCAACACGTGTTGCAAAAACCGTACAACAAACAAAAACAGATGCTGTTTTGGATCCAATGCCAAATGATGAAAGAAAAGCAATTCACAATCATTTGCAAACATTTGATCATATAACAACTGTATCTGAAGGTGATGGAAATCAACGCCGATTAAAAATTTGTTATAGTGAAGACTAAACACTCGAAAGGGTGTTTTTTTATGATTTTCATAAAAAAATGGCAACTGCCATTTTAGTATGTTTGATCAATCTTTTGAAGGATGGATACAACTTTTTTAATTGTTTCTTTCGTAGTTCCTATGTTGAAACGGAAGAAATCTTTACCTAGTTTGCCAAATTGAAGTCCCATTTGCATACCAAGATGATGTTGAATTAATATGTCTTTCATTTCATCACTTGTTTTATTGAATTTTTCAAAATTCACCCATAACAGATAAGTTCCTTCGTTGACATAAACATCAAATTTCGTATCTTTTAAACCATTGGCAACAATTTCATAATTATGCTGCAAGTATGTATTAAGTTCTTTTACCCAATACGCACCACTTTCATAAGCAGCCTGCATTGCTGTCAAACCAAAAACGTTAACATGACTACCTCCAACAAAATCTAGTTTTTGCATAAATCCTTCTTTACTTTCTTTGGTTGGAAGTACTGCATAACTGATTTGAATTCCAGCAAGATTGAAAATTTTAGTTGGGGCAGCTAACGTATAAATGTGTTCCTTATAAGAACCAGCGACTTTCGCAATCGGAGTATAGCTAAATCCAGGAAATACCAAATCCTTATGGATATCATCACTGATAATTTCAACTTGATGACGTTGACAAATATCAACCAGTCTGACTAATTCAGCTTCTTGCCATACACGACCATCAGGGTTGTGTGGATTACAAAGAATAAAGACTTTCGGTTTATGTTCCTTAATTTTTGTCTCAAAATCATCAAAGTCTATTTCATAACGTGATGCATTTGCTTTTAAATAAGAGAAAACTGGTTTTCGATCTAAGCTTTCACTCATTTTGAAAAAAGGTGTATAAACAGGATTGAACATAATAATTGAATCCTGAGGTTGGGTAAGTAGTAAGATTAATGCTTTTAAAGAAGCAAGGACATTGGTTGAGAGTACAAGTGCTTCTTGTTTGATTTCCCAGTCATGATGGCGTGTATTCCAATTGATAATGGATGCATAGTTTCTATCGCTAGCAAGTGCATAGCCAAAGACACCGTGACGCGCTCTTTCAATTAAAGCATCTAATACTTCAGGAGGACTTTGAAAATCCATGTCAGCGACCCATAAAGGGATGACATCCTCTGTACAAAATACCGTTTTACGATTGTCCCATTTCATACTGTTTGTGTTTTCACGTTTAATTTCTTGATCAAATCGACTCATATAATCACCTCGTTTCTTCATTGTAGTATGAAAGTGAGGGAAAGTAAAATGAAGTAACCTGTACGGTTAGGTGTTTATTTATGTCTACTTTTCCGTTACAATATAGATATGACTAAATACCAAAGAATCTATCAAGATTTACTTGATAAAATTAAAACAAAAACATATGAAAAAGGAACCTATCTGCCAAGTGAAAACGAGTTGATGAAAGCGTATGGTTCTTCACGTGATACCATTCGTAAAGCGTTGCAGTTGCTATTGCAAAACGGTTATATTCAAAAAGTGGTGGGCAAGGGATCAATTGTCTTGGACAGCGAACGAATTGCATTTCCAGTATCTGGGATTTCCAGTTTTAAAGAATTAAAAAGTACGATGGACGGTGATATAGAAACAATCGTAGAAGAGTTTAATGTAATACCAGCGGATAAAGACTTAAAAGATGAGTTGTATATGGAAGATGGAGATGTCTATGTGATTGAGCGAATTCGGTCCATCAATGGGGAACGTATCATCCTAGACCGCGATTACTTGAATGGAAATGTTATTCAAGGTTTGACGATTGATCACGCAAAAGATTCCATTTATGAATATATTGAAAATGAATTGAAATTAAATATAAGCTTTTCACGTAAAGAAATCACGGTCATTCCGGCGACGAAACACGATCGCGAAGTACTGGATATGTTGGATTATGATTTACTGGTTTGTGTAAAATCATATTCGTATTTAGAAGACGCAACATTATTTGAATACACGATTTCAAAGCACCGACCTGACAAATTCAGATTTGTTGATTTTGCACGTAGAACACAGTAGTTATAGATACCTAGTAGGATGCTGGGTATTTTTTTTATAAAAAGTAAAATAAATGATTGACATACCTGTACGGACAGGCTATATTGAAGATAGAAATAAGCCTGTACGGACAGGTTGAAAGGATGAAGAATGTATGAAGGATTTTACGAAGGATGCAACATCACTATTAGAACTCGTTGGTGGTAAAGAAAACATCAAAGCGGTCACGCACTGTGTGACAAGAATGCGTTTTGTTTTAGTTGATGAAAGTAAGGCAAACATAAAAGATATTGAAGCTTTACCATCAGTGAAAGGAACATTTACGCAAGCCGGTCAATTCCAAGTAATTATTGGAAACGACGTTAGTGAGTTTTACAAAGACTTTGCAAAAGTAAGCGGGATTGAGGGTGTAGATAAAAATGCTGCAAAAGAAGTTGCAAAGGATAACTAAAGCACACTACAGAGATTTATGAGCAATATCGCCGAAATATTCGCTCCGTTAATTCCCGCACTAGTTTGTGGAGGGTTAATTCTAGGATTTAGAAACGTAATTGGAGATATTCAGTTTGGTGGACAAACCATTGTTGAAGGTAGTCAATTCTGGGCTGGTGTTCATAGTTTTCTTTGGTTAATTGGAGAAGCTATTTTCCACTTCTTACCAGTTGGTATTACATGGTCAATTACAAAGAAAATGGGAACTACACAAATTCTAGGAATTGTGTTAGGAATTTGTTTGGTATCCCCACAACTATTAAATGCATACGGAGTAAGTGGAGCAACAGAAATTCCATTCTGGGACTTTGGTTTTGCAAAAATTGATATGATTGGATATCAAGCACAAGTAATTCCAGCAATCTTAGCAGGATTTACATTGGTATACTTAGAAAAAATGTGGAAGAAAGTCATTCCAAGTGTGATTCAATTGGTATTGGTACCATTTTTAACACTTGTTCCTGCAGTTTTAATTGCACACGTTGTGCTTGGACCAATTGGTTGGGCAATGGGTGATGCAATTAGTCATGTAGTTTATACAGGATTGACTTCACAATTTGGGTGGTTATTTGCCGGTGTCTTTGGTTTCTTATACGCACCATTAGTTATCACAGGTTTACACCACATGACCAATGCGATTGATTTACAACTAATGGACAAATACAGTGGAACGATTTTGTGGCCAATGATCGCATTATCAAACATTGCACAAGGTTCAGCAGTACTAGCGATGGTTTTCTTACAACGTAAAAATGAAGCAGCGCAACAAGTTGCAATTCCATCAATGATTTCATGTTACTTAGGAGTTACAGAACCAGCGATGTTTGGTGTGAATATTAAACACGGTTTCCCATTTATTTCTGCCATGATTGGTTCAAGTATTGCTGCAATGTTATCCGTTGGAACGGGTGTTATGGCAAACTCAATTGGAGTTGGAGGAATTCCAGGATTCTTAGCAATTCAAGTACAACACTGGCCAATGTTCTTTGTTTGCATGGCAGTCGCAATTGTTGTTCCATTTGGGTTAACCTATGTCATTGGACTGAAACGATTACCTCAAAGCGAACGTGTTAACAACGCAAAAGTAGATTTAGAAGAAATCGCAGAATTAGCATAAGGAATGGAGGATGTATGAATAATTTTGGTAATAAAGTCATCTATCAAATTTATCCGAAATCTTATAAAGATAGCAATGGAGATGGAATTGGAGACTTTCCAGGAATTATTGAAAAACTTCCATATTTGGCAAACTTAGGTATTGATTATATTTGGCTAAATGCATGTTTTGTATCACCACAAAACGACAATGGTTACGACGTTGCAGATTACTATGAAATTGATCCAACCTATGGAACCATGGAAGATTTCGAACACCTGGTACATGATGCAAAAAAATATCACATTGAAATAATGTTGGACATGGTGTTTAACCATACGTCAACACAACATGAGTGGTTTCAAAAAGCTTTAGCGGGTGATGAAACCTATAAGAATTATTATATTTGGCGCAAAGGTAAACCAAGTGGAAAACCACCAACTAACTGGGTGAGTAAGTTTGGTGGTAACACTTGGGAATACGTAGAACGTTATGATGAATACTATTTACATCTCTATGATGTAAGTCAGGCTGATTTAAATTGGGACAACCCAGACGTGCGAAATGAAATGGCAAAAATAGTTGATTTCTGGATGCATAAAGGCGTTACTGGATTCCGCTTTGATGTGGTCAACCTTATCTCAAAACCAGAAACTTTGGAAGATGATTTTGAAGGAGATGGACGTCGCTTTTATACCGATGGACCACACGTACATGAATACCTACGAGGACTCAACAACGCTTCTTTTGGCAAGATTGATTCGTTAACCGTAGGTGAAATGTCATCGACATCACTTGAAAATTGTGTTAAATACGCAGGTGAAAATCGTCAAGAATTAAGTAGTGTATTCAATTTTCATCACTTAAAAGTGGATTACAAACATAAGGAAAAATGGAGTCTAAAAGACTTTGATTTCCAAGAATTAAAAGATCTTTTCATCACTTGGCAAGAGGGAATGCAAGATTACGATGCATGGAACGCTTTGTTTTGGTGCAACCATGATCAACCACGTGTGGTTTCGCGTTTTGGAAATGACCGTAGTTATCCAAAAGAAAGTGCAAAAATGCTTGCTACAGCATTGCATATGATGCGTGGAATTCCATACATTTATCAAGGGGAAGAAATTGGTATGACAAATGCATACTTTACAGATATTAGTGAATATCGCGATGTTGAATCGTTAAACTACTATGATATCTTAAAGAAATCTGGTAAAAAAGAATCAGAAGTAATGCACATTTTACAAGAACGTTCACGTGATAATGGACGTACACCTATGCAGTGGGATGCAAGTGCAAATGCTGGATTTAGTGAAGCGACACCATGGTTGCAAGTTATCAAAAATTACAAAGAAATCAATGTTGAAGCAGCCCTAGCCAATCTGGATTCTGTATTTTACCATTACCAGAAATTGATAGCTTTACGAAAAGAATACAAAGTTATTCAACAAGGACGTTTTGTGCCACTGGCAAAAGAGCATCCAGAACTGTTTGTATACAAACGTATTTTTTAAAACGAAGAAGTACTTGTTATTAACAATTTCTATGGAAAAAGTGTAACGTATCATGTAAGTGATGCAAAAAACTATACGTTGTTGCTATCTAACTATGAAGCACAACCATGTCAAGAAATTATTAAGTTAAAACCATATGAATCACTTATTTATTATCGAAAAAATGCGCAGTCATAATTGACTACGCATTTTTTATTAAACTGGCATCACCAAAGTAAGGCAATAACTTAGCAATGGCACTTTCGATTTCTTCTGCACTGCTTTGCTTTTTTAAAACGTCATATGCTTCGACTACTGCTTGTTGAAAAGCAGGTCGAATCTCTTCTGGTACCGATTCAGGTTTTACTTTCATGGCAAGTTGAAGCAACATATTCAAACGGTTTCGTTTTAGAAAATAATGATGTTCTTCATTTAGTTCGACAAATAAATCGTTTGCTTTCCATTTTTGATTGTGTTCAGTAAGCATGGCTTTACGATCGATGTTAAGTTCATGTTCTTGTAATATTTTGGCAACTTCAGAAATAATCGATGCATCAACAACCGAAAATACAATCACTTCATGCGCAAATGGTGCAAAGGTTTCTTCAGGACTTGCTTCATATCCATCAAGTTCAAATAAATAACCAATACGTTCATGTAGTTGGGAAGCATCCATTGTGCGTACAACGAAATCCTCTTTCAACAAATCGCTTATTTTAGCTTCTTTTTCATGATTGCCATTTGTATATAATAAAATTGTTCCTAACATAACAGTTCCTCTTCTTTTCTTACATCTAAATATAGCATAAAACAAAGAAGGACAACTAGCAAATATAATCCTTTACAGGATGCATGAATGTTGATATACTACAAAAGTAATAAGGGAGTAGTCGCACATATCCGTGTGATTTAGTCAACATCACGAAACGTTAGTTTCTGGCTGAATTTTAAAGACAAGACTTATTGAAAGATTGTTTTCAATGAGTCTTTTTTATTACTAGACTCCAGGAGGATCGCATGAAACAATATACAAATTACAATTTGAAAGATGTGTTTGAAGAGTTTTCGACAACACGAGAAGGGCTGAGTGAAAGTGAAGCACAAAAGCGTTTAGAAAGAGATGGGAAAAACGAACTAGAAACGGAAGAGGCAGAAAGCGTCTTACGAATTTTTTTATCACAGTTTAAAGATTTACTAGTTATCGTATTGATTGTTGCTAGTTTGATTTCCATTGCTGTTGGCGAACTAGAAAGTGCAATCGTTATCTTGATTGTTATTACCTTGAATTCGCTATTGGGAACTGTACAAACTGTACGTGCACAAAAATCACTGGATTCTTTGAAAAAACTATCAACACCGTTTACTCGTGTTGTACGTGAAGGAATTGTAAAAGAAGTTCCATCAAATGAACTTGTGGTTGGAGATATCGTGCTTGTGGAAGCAGGAGATGTCATCAGTGCCGATGGACGTGTCACTGATTCTTTTACGTTGCAAGTTAATGAAAGTTCTTTGACAGGAGAAAGTGAAAGTGTTGAAAAACATCCAGATCAAATCCTAGAAGATGGTATTCAAATTGGGGATCAAAAGAATATGGTATTCTCGAGTAGTTTGGTTACCTATGGACGTGGAAAATACGTTGTTACAAGCACAGGAATGAAAACTGAAATTGGTCGTATTGCAGAAATGATGAATGCTACCAAAGAGAAACGAACACCATTGCAATTAAGCTTGGATGATTTCTCAAAAAAACTATCGTTTGTAATTATCGCAATTTGTGTCGTTGTCTTAGGTTTGAACATGTTACGTGGAGGAAATCTACTTGATTCATTTATGTTTGCCGTTGCCCTAGCGGTTGCAGCAATTCCAGAAGCACTTGCTTCCATTGTCACAATTGTCTTATCGATTAGTACGCAAAAAATGGTGAAAGAACATGCCATTATGAAAAACATTAATGCTGTTGAAACACTGGGTTGTGTTTCTATTATTTGTTCGGATAAAACTGGAACGTTAACACAAAACAAGATGAGTGCAGAAAGCATTTACTTAAATCGTCAATTGTATTTAAAAAGCGCAGCTGATAAAAATAACAAAGATGTGCGTTTATTAACAATGATTGGGGTCTTATGTAGTGATGCGACAATCAATGGGGAACAACGCATTGGTGATCCAACTGAACTTGCATTTGTAGATCTTGCTCGTTTCTTTGAAATGAATGAAAACGAACTTCGTGAAAAATTCTATCGTGTCAAAGAATTGCCATTTGATTCTGTGCGTAAATTGATGACAACAGTTTGTAACGTATACGATAAACGCGTGATGTATGTTAAAGGTGCTCCTGATGAACTGCTACGTGTTTGTACAAAGTATTACTATGAAGGTAAAGAGTTGGAACTTACAGATGAAGTGCGTGAAGAAATCTTACTTCAAAACGGTTTGTTTGCTGAACAAGGACAACGCGTTCTTGCTCTTGCATACAAAGAGTTTAACCAAGATGAATTAAGTTTAGATGATGAAAAAGAACTTGTCTTTACGGGTCTAATTTCAATGATTGATCCGCCAAGAGAAGAAAGTGCACAAGCGGTTGCCGATTGTTATACGGCTGGAATTAAGCCAATTATGATTACTGGTGACCATAAAGTTACAGCCACAGCGATTGCCAAACGAATTGGTATCTTCAAAGATGGAGACCTAGCACTTGAAGGTCGTGAACTTGCAGTGATGAATGATGATCAATTGCATGAAATTATTGAAAAAGTTAGTGTTTATGCACGTGTTGCTCCCGAACATAAAATCCGTATTGTAGATGCATGGCAAAGCCGTGGACATAACGTTGCAATGACTGGAGACGGTGTAAATGATGCTCCAGCATTAAAACAAGCTGATATTGGAATTGCCATGGGTATTACAGGAACTGAGGTTAGTAAAGATGCTGCGAGTATGATTCTAACCGATGATAACTTCTCAACCATTGTAAAGGCGATTGTAACGGGACGTAATGTCTACGATAACATCAAAAATGCGATTGCGTATTTATTAAGTGGAAACTTCTCTGGAATTTTGGCGGTATTATACTGTACTTTATTTGCTTTACCGTTACCGTTTATGCCAGTCCATTTATTGTTTATTAACCTTGTGACAGATTCTTTACCAGCGATTGCAATTGGTATGGAACCTTCCAATGCTTACTTACTATATGAAAAACCAAGAAATAAAAAAGCGAGTATTTTAAGTAAAAACACATTAAAACAAATTGGTTATGAAGGCTTACTAATCGCTATAGCAACACTTGTTGGTTTCCACTTAGGATTGCAACAAAGTACAGGACATGCAATGACATATGCGTTTGCTGTCTTATGTATGGCACGTTTATTCCATGGCTTTAACTGTCGTGGAAAACAATCTATTTTCAAACTCGGATTAGCAACGAATAAATTCTCAATTTATGCATTTATTATTGGGTATATTCTAATTATGGGAATTATGATAATTCCTGCATTCCACGGTGTCTTTAAAATTGCGGATATTACTGCAATGGATATTTTGGTGATTAATGCTTTAGCATTTGCCCCAACGATTGTTGTACAAATCACAAAGATTATCATGGGACGAAACGAAAAATAATGAAAAAAATCACTTCTTGAGGGAAGTGATTTTTGTTTATTCTGCCAAACGTTTTTGACCTTCTAGTTCTCTGATACCTTGTACATCTTGACTTGCTTCAACGACACCCAAGTAGTTTCCATCTTTGTCGTAAATCGCAAAGTATTGAATATAAACAAACATGCCTTTAAAAGAAATCCAGAAGAATTCATGATCTTTACGCTTGTTTTTAAAATCATCTAAGATTTGTTCAACGATGTGTACACTTTGTGGTGGATGACATAAGCGAACTTCACGTCCAATTACAGTAAGTGGACGATCAAAGACACGGTGTGTTCCTTGTGAAACGTAAGCAACTCGATCGTTCTTATCCACAAAGGTAATGTCGATAGGAAGTACATTCAAGATATTTTCTAGTTCCAATGGCGTAAAGCTTCCACTTGGTAGTTGGATACGACCTTCAAGTAGTTCGTTAATCTCTGTTGAAGGTTGTTCAGGGGATAAATCAATAGCTGTATCTTGTTGCAATGCTTGGTCCAATTTGGTCCATAATGAAGTGGAAAGGTGTTCTTCCAACATTTGATAGAGCACGTTATTTTCCTTAGTAATCATATCTTGGATTCGCGTTTTTACTGCATGAAATGCATCTGTCGTATCCGTATGAGTAACGAGATTTGCTTGCACAGCTTTAAGTTCACTACGGATTTCATTATCAACACCCCACATCACTTGTGGAATGGTCTTCACATCAACGTATTCTAATAAAGGAAAGAGCAATTGTTCTTTCTTATTGTAGTGTGCATCGATATAATCATAAAGTTCACTTACGTAGGCTAAGTCAATAACGTCATCATGACTATCCATAAATTCTTGAATAAAAGTATTATCATTACGAAAGTAATCAAAGGGATGATGGACTTGATCGCTATGTAAATCAACAAGATTGTCTTGAAATAAGGAAGCATGGATATCACATAAGTTCATAATTTCCTCGATATCCATACCTTCTTGTACTAACTGTTGTTCCATTTGGGCAATTTCTGCACCAGAAACGTATGTAAATTCACGGATAAACTCTTCGCGAATTTGACTTTGATCTTCACCACGATGTAAACGTTGAATCAATTCTTTTAGTTGTTGAACCTTTGCATCCTTTCGTTTCAATAGTTCACTCATTTATGTTACCTCCTAACCAAATGTTGTTAAATCTTGTTCGACAGTATTTATACCACTAATTCCATAGTGTTCCACTAAATAGTTTGCAGTTGCTGGACTTAAGTAACTTGGTAAACTTGGTCCAACTTTAATATCTTTAATACCTAAGTGTAATAATGATAGTAAAACGATGATGGCTTTTTGTTCGTACCAAGCAATGTTAAATGAAATTGGTAATTCATTGATATCGTTAAGTTTAAAGATTTCTTGTAACTTCATAGCAATGACAACCCAAGAATATGAATCATTACATTGTCCTGCATCCAAGACACGTGGGACACCATTGATATCCCCAAGGTTTAATTTATTGTAACGATATTTTGCACATCCTGAAGTTAAGATAATTGCATCATCTTTTAAAGAAGCTGCAAAGTTTTCATAGTAGTTACGATCGCGTTTTCTTCCATCACAACCACTCATTACAACAAATTTACGAATGCTTCCATTTTTAATGTTTTCAACAACTGTATCGGCAAGTGCAAGAACTTGGTTATGTGCAAATCCTCCAGTAATGCTTCCAGTTTCAATTTCGGTAGGTGCTGTACAAGTTTTTGCTTGCGCAATAACTTCACTAAAGTCCTTTGTACCATCACTGTTTACCGGAATGCGTTTAAAGCCAGGGTAATCACAGTTTCCAGTTGCATATAAACGTTCTTTATAACTTGCGTTAGCCTTTGGTGGCACAATACAGTTTGTGGTAAAGAGTATGGGTCCATTAAATGTTTCAAATTCAGTTGTTTGTTTCCACCAAGCATTACCATAGTTTCCTTTTAAGTGTGAATATTGTTTAAATTTCGGGTAGTAGTGAGCAGGTAACATTTCACTATGTGTATAAATATCCACTCCACTATCTTTACTTTGTTCAAGCAATTGCGCTAAATCTGCTAAATCATGACCAGAGATAAGAATTCCTGGACGGTCTCCAACACCAATGTTTACATTTGTAATTTCCGGATTTCCATACGATGTTGTGTTGGCTTTATCCAATAATGCCATAACTTTGACTCCATATGCTCCAGTTTCATCAACGACAGCTAAAGCAGATTCTAAATCGTGTAGTTCGTTAAAATTTGCAAGTGTTTTTACCATAAAGTTATGAATGTCTTGATCTTCGTAACCTAAATGAATAGCATGAGAATGATAAGCGGCCATTCCCATCAATCCACCCATGATAAGCGATTTAAGTGCATTGATATCTTCGTTTTCTTCTTCATAAGCAACAACGTCATCACGTTTCGTGTAAGACTTAGCTAAAGCGATTTGTTTGCGAATGTTTTCTTTGTTGAAGTTCGCATTTGTGATTAGTTTAAATAACGAGTCCATGATAAAGCGTTTTTCTTTTTGGTGCCCAACAGGGTCATTCTCAATTTGTGTACTTAAAACTTTTAAATATTCTTTTAGTTCATCTAATAAGTTTGCAAGTTCATAATCTTTTCCGCAAACCCCTTGTACCGTACAGGCTTTATTTCCTGCAGCTTCTTCACATTGGTTGCAATACATTTTTGTGTTCATAATTGGTTCTCCTTTTGTTATCTTCAGGATTACTATAACGACAAAGCATAAAAAAGAATGTGATAGTTGCAACACTTTAGAAATAATTTGGATGTAGGACAAAGCTTTTTTTATGCATTTGAAAAATGTGTTCCTGTTCCATCGCTTTTAACTCTCTAGATAAACTACTTCGATTGACACTTAAATACTCCGCAAGCTGTGTTTTGTTGAAAGGAATGGTAATGGTATAGGATTGTGTTTTTAAATGATAGTAATTTAACATTTCAAAGATTCGTTCTCTGATGGTTGTTTTGTTTAAGATTTCTAGTTTATGAGTAAGAAAGGTATTTTTAGTTGATAAGATCATTAGTAAGTTTTTAAGAATTGGTTTTGGAAAATCAAAAACCTCATTTGCGGAAAAATGAATGACGTGTAACGGGCTTTTGGCAGTGATTTCAAATGGCGTGATATGCTCTTTTCCAAGTGCTACACTTTCGGCGAACAGCTCACCTTCACCTAGTACAGTAACGAGCTTCTTATTGCCATTCATGTCATAGCTGCTAATTTCCATTGTACCTTCCATAATTACATAAATATCATGGATGTGATCACCGATGGAAAAGATTTGTTCGTTTCGTTTGAAGTGTTTGTGGTTTGCTTGTTGCAATACGGTATCAATAATCATTTGGTCGACATTTACAAACATAGATATCGTTGGTTGATGTTTCATAGTAACTCCTTTGCTTAAGCCTACCATGAACATGCAAGCGATGATGTTGTTAAACCAACATATCAAACAACCTGGTTACATCAATTGACTAAATACGTATGCAAGACTAAGATAACAACTGAAGTTATATGAATTATAAACACAGTTTTTATCAGTATATAAGTTTATATCAAAAGGAGGGCGTTTATGAAAGTAACCATTGATATGTACAGTGACTATGCGTGTCCATTTTGTTTTCTAGGGAAAGAGAATCTAAAAGCAGCAATTGAAGTGTTGCAATTACAAGATGATGTCGACATTCGATACCATAGTTTCCAATTGGATCCAGACATTCAAGAATCGCATCTCATTGATTTAAACCATTTTGCATGGCGAAAAGGGATTTCATTAGAACAATTACTTGAGTCACAAAAAGAGTTAGGCGAACGTCTACAAGAAAAAGGACTTAACATGCATTATGATAAGCTAATTGTCGCAAATAGTTTTGATGCACACCGTCTTGTAAAATATGCTACAACAAAACATAAAGCAACAAAGTTGCAAGATCGTCTATTAAGAGCAAGTTTGGAACAAGGTTTAGATATCGCCGATCATCAAGTTTTAACAGACTTGGCAGTTGAAGTTGGCTTAGACAAAAAAGAAGTTGAACATGTCTTGGCATCTGGAGAATATGCATATCCAGTCATTCAAGATTTAGATAGCGCACGCGAACAAAACATCTCCGGTGTACCTTTCTTTTTAATCAATGATCGCTATCCAATTTATGGAGCACAACCAGAATACCGTTTTGAAGATGCTTTGCGTCGTGCCTTATTAGAAATGGATGATGCACCTATCAAAAAAGAGAAAAAGCCTGAAGTTTGTGAAGGAGATAGTTGTTTATTTGAATAAGTGATGGAACGTCATCACTTTTTTTGTGAAAAATTGTATTCCAATAGTAATTGTTTAGACATATTGGTATACTAATTTTAGATATACAGGAGGATACAAGGATGCCCATTCAAGAAGGAAAAGTTGTAATTATTGGTGCTGGAATGGTAGGTAGTGCAACCTTATCAGCAGTGCTTCGAGAAGCGGTTGTAAATGAAATTGTACTAATCGATATGAATACAGATAAAGCACAAGGAGAAGTCTTAGATGCCTCACATACGACTGCCTTTGCATACAGTAGTAATGTCAATATTCATACAGGAGATTATAGTGAATGTGAAGATGCACACATTATTATTATGTCAGCCGGACCAAGTATTACCAAAGACAACGTCATGGACCGCTCATTACTATTAAACAAGAACATCGCCGTGATGGATGATGTGATGAAAAATATTACCAAATATACAAGAGAAGCAATTATTATCGTGATTTCCAACCCGTTGGATGCCTTGGTTTACTATGGACAAAGTGCATTTGATTATCCACGTCATAAGATGATTGGAACAGGAACATTACTAGATACTGCACGCTTGCGTAAAATCATTGGTGAAAATTGCGGTGTCGACAGTAAAAATGTTCATGGCTATGTCTTAGGTGAACACGGAGAAAGTGCATTTGTGACATGGAGTGATGTAAACATATCAGGAATCCCTTTTGAGGATTTAAATACAACCTTTGGCACAAATTTAAAGAAAAAAGAAATCTATAATGAAATGCGTTCCGTTGGGTTTGATATCTTACAACTGAAAGGTTATACAAATATTGGTGTAGCAGCAGCTTGTGCACGTATTGTGAAATGTATCGTACTTAATGAGAAAAGTGTTTTACCAATTTCCAGTGTACCTGATGGTGCTTATGGAATATCAGATGTTGCCTTAAGTTTACCGTGTATTGTGGGTAGTGAAGGAATTGATCGAATTCTTGAAATTCCACTTACCATTGCAGAACGAGCATGTCTAGAACGTTCAACGACAAAACTGAAAGAAGAAAACGCAAAAATTGAAAGATAAGTAAGCACATTCTCTATTATGGAGCATGTGGTTTTTTAGTGGATTTATAAATATATATAGACAATATTTAGCTTGTTATATGGGGTTTTCTTGGTTTTGTTAATTTTCTGTTAACATTGTAAATATTTATTGAATAAACACATGCGGTATGGTTCAATGTGTACTGTTTGAACGGTGCAGAATTTTAGTGCGCAAATGAGGTACATATGAATTTTCTAAACGCTGAGTTTATTAAGTCTGCTGGATTGGTTTTAGGTGGTCTGGCATTGTTTATTTATGGAATCGATTCCATGAGTGATGGATTGAAAAGTATTGCTGGATCAAAAATCCGTGATTATATTGAAAAGTACACAAGCAACTTATTTATGGCAGTGCTTGTTGGTACACTGATTACTGGTGCATTACAGTCATCAACCGCATCAACGGTAATATCTATTGGACTTGTTCGTGCAGGACTCATGAAGTTGGAACAAGCCATTGGGATTACCATTGGAGCCAACATTGGTAGTTGTTTTACTTCCATTATGATTGGGATGAATATTGAAGACTACGCATATTTCATTATTTTTACAGGAGTGTGTCTCATGCTTCTGGCAAAAAAGAAAAAATGGACATACTTAGGTAAGGTATTCTTGGGGTTTGGCTTGCTGTTTGCAGGACTTCAAATCATGGGAGATGAGTTGATTAAAATAGCAGATACTGCAATGTTTAATGATGCAATGATTTTCCTTGGCGAGAATCCATGGTTGGCACTACTTGGTGGGACAGTTGCCACAGCAGTATTGCAATCGTCTGCTGCTGTTGTTGGAATCGTGCAAAAACTGTTTACCACAGGGATTATTACACCTGTTGCTGGAGCAGCCTTTATTTTTGGATCAAATGTTGGAACAACGTTAACTGCCATTATAGCAGGGGCTGGTGGAACAGTTTCAAGTCGACGTGCTGCTTGGTTCCATGCAGTTTACAACATTGTTGGTGCAGTTTTAGGAATGATCTTAATGGTGCCATTCCTTTGGTTAGTCGATTGGATTAACTCTTTTATTCAAGGGTCTCCAGAAATGTGGATTGCCCAAGCACACTTAATCTTTAATATTCTTTCGACAATAATCATCTTCCCATTTGTTGGTCAAAGTGTAAAACTGTTGAAAGTCTTAATTCCTGGTGAAGATCGTCAAGGTGCAAAAATCGAAAGCATTGATAACCTTGATTACGGATTGATTGAAACACTTCCAGCTGCGGCATTGGAAGTATCTAGAAAAAACACGTTACGTATGGGACGCAACACGCTTGCAATCATGGACATGAGCAAACGTTACTTGGATAGTAAAAGCGGTGAGGACTATGATGAAGTCCAAGAAGTGGAAGCAACGGTAAATAAATACGATGACAATTTATCGAAATATTTATCGGTGATTGTGCAGCAACAAAACCTTGGAAAAGATCAAACCAAAGAATACTCACGTAACTATACGGTTGTTAAAAATTTGGAACGTATCTCTGATTTATCGGTTGCCTTGTCGCAATTTTATAAATTGGTTTATGATGAAAAAGAAAACTTCTCAACGACTGCAAATACGGAACTACATAAGATGTACAGCATTTTAGAAGAAATGTTGCCAGCATCAATGCATGTATATGCAGATGAAAACAAAGATGAAAACATCGAAAAAGTTGGTGAATTGATGTTGCAATTGCGCGAACTTGAAGATGGTTTTAGAGATAGTCACTTTGATCGTATTGTGGATTACTCTTGTAAGTACCAAGTTGCAGCATCGATTTATGTAGATATCTTATCGAATCTCATGCGTATGGGTGAACATATGCTTAATATTGTCAATAACTCGGTTTCTAAATCGCAAGTTATATCAAAACATGCGGAACTAGAACCCGTTGCGGCATAATAAAAAATGGAAATAACTTCCATTTTTTTATTTCCTAGGAAATAAAACATAATTTATAGGGTTTCTATCTAGGACTTTTCGTTTTTTGTTGCTATACTATTGAAACTGACTTTCCGATTCTTCGCTTTCTAAATTGAAGTAAGTGTTGGGGTGTTGTACAATGGTTTTACAGAGAAAGGAGGTTCTTGGATGGCAAGTAAAGAACGCGCAATTATTACATCACGTTATACTGGAAAACCAGAAAAAGAAGAACTTGTATATGATTTGATTCGTTCGATACGTCTAAAAGAAGGCCAAATCTCTGTGATTGTACAAAGCGATTTATCAGTTTCGATTGTCGCAAATAAAAATCTTAGCATTGATGAAATCAATGAAATTATATGTGTCCAGTATCGTGCGATACAGGATGAAATTAAACGAATACGACGAAAGGGGTTAAAAGAAGAATGAAATTAATAGTTGGACTTGGAAACCCAGGAAAACAATATGAAAAAACTAGACATAACGCTGGGTTTATGGTGATGGATGAAATTGCCCGAAAACTTGGTTTGGAAATCAATCAAGAAAAATTCAAAGGTTTGTATACACAGACGTTTGTTAAAGGAGAAAAGGTATATTTATTAAAACCGATGACCTATATGAATAATTCAGGAGAGAGTGTACTTGCAATCGCAGATTACTTTGATATTCCAGATGAGGACATATTGCTGATATATGATGATTTGGATATGCCCGTGGGAAAATTACGTTTGCGTGAAAAAGGAAGTGCAGGCGGACAAAATGGGGTAAAAAGCATCATTCGTCACTTGGGTAGTGATGAACTAAGACGCATTCGTGTCGGGATTGGACGAGATCCGCGTATTCCAACAGTTGATTACGTTTTAGGGAAAGTCGCTAAGGAAGATCTAGCAGACTTCCAAGACGCAATTTCTCATGCAGCTGATGCAGCTATTGCATCATGTACGAAAAGTTTTAATCAGGTTATGGAAACCTACAATAAAAAGTGAGGTGTGAATGAAACATTTACTTACGACCTTAGCGCACAATGATGCATGTAAAGCTTTTGCCAGTAGAAGTAATCAGCTGGGAAATCTAAATGCAATGGAAGAAACGTTAATGATTGCTTCCACCTATGAAAAGAAAAAGGAAAGCATGCTTATCGTGAAACATAATCTCTATTCAGCACAGCAACTTTATGAGCGGCTATCCCCCCTCTTAAAAGACAAGGTGCTGCTTTTTAGCGTGGAAGAAAGTATGCGTATCGAAGCATTAAGTGAAAACAATGAAGTGGTTGCCAATAAAATTGAAACACTGTATCGCTTGTTGCACGAAGATGACCTTGTCGTCATTAGCCATGTTGGTGCATACACAAAGTTTTTACCAGACCCAAAAGTATTTGCTCAACATATTGTCGATCTAAAAGTCGATCAAGAAATTAGTTATGATGATTTAAAGCGAACATTATTCGAAGCAGGATATGAAAAAGTAAGTTATGTCGATCAACCGCTTACTTATGCAACCCGTGGGGGAATCATTGATGTGTTTTCGATGAATTATGATTTACCTTTGCGTATTGAGTTCTTCGATAACATCATTGATAGCATTCGTTTCTTTGATATCACAACAAAGAAAACCGTAAAACAAATCAAAGAAGCCACAGTTATTTGTGCAAGTGATATTCTTTTCTCAAAAACAGAAGAACAACAAATTATCGATAAATTGTATGCGAAATTCCCAGAAAGTGAGTTGCTTGATGATGTCCAAGAACGAATGGAACGTAAAGATTTCTTGCCAGCTGACCGCGCGTTATATTCACTTACAGAAGAAAGTTATAGCATTCAAGATTATGGAAATTTTTCTTACCAAATTCTAAGTAGTTATGAAGACTGTGAAGAATATCATAAAAAGGTATTTGGTGAAAACGTTGCATACATTCAGGAAATGAGTGAAATCGGTGAATTGTTGCCAATTTATACGATCGCTTACGAGTTTTATACGTTTACAAGAAAGGATATGAAAATCCATCGTTTTGTGAGCGTCAAAGAACCAATTTTTTCTAACATCAGCGAGTTACAAACGTTAGATATTCCATTGGAACGAAAAGTGGAAGAGATTTTAACATATAACCAAAGTTATGAAGTTTACGTAAGTGTAAGCGAAATGGAGAAAGAGTTATTACTTCAAATAGATAAAGGGCTTGAACCACTGTTTGCAGCATTGCCATTAACCAATGGATTTATTGCCGCAAATGAAAAGATTGTGGTTTACACCTCACAAGAATTATTTGATACGGTGCACTATAAAGCACGTTACCAAAACAAATTTAAAAATGCAGAGGTGTTGCAACATTATCAAGATCTTCAACCTGGAGATTTTGTGGTGCATAAACTTTATGGGGTTGGACAGTATCTTGGGATTGTCACAAGAGAAAAAGACAACATTCATAAAGATTACTTGAAGGTTGTTTATAAAGGTAATGACATTTTGTTTGTACCGTTGGAACAATTTCGCTTGGTGCGAAAGTTTGTGTCCAAAGAAGGTGTCAGTCCAAAATTGAATAAACTAGGAACAAAGGATTGGGAAAAAACCAAAGCCAAAGTAACAGAAAATGTAAAAGAACTTGCCGATCGTTTGGTAAAACTGTATTCTCTACGTGAAAAACATATCGGATTTGCATATTCCAAGGATACAGAACTGCAAAAAGCATTTGAAGCAGACTTTGATTATCCATTAACGCATGACCAACAAACGGCAACAAATGAAATCAAAAAAGATATGGAAAGTGAAGTGCCAATGGATCGCTTGTTATGTGGAGATGTAGGGTTTGGAAAAACCGAAGTTGCTTTACGTGCAGCTTTCAAAGCCATTATGGACAATAAACAAGTTGCGTTCTTATGTCCAACGACGATATTAAGTTTGCAACATTTACAGACGGCGGTGAATCGTTTACGCAATTTCCCAGTGAATGTGAAAGTCGTCAATCGTTTTGTATCCACAAAAGAAACGACGCAAATCAAAAAAGATTTGGCTGAAGGCAAGATAGATCTTTTAATTGGAACGCATCGACTGTTATCAAAAGATATCAAATTTAAAGATTTGGGTTTATTGATCATTGATGAGGAACAACGCTTTGGGGTAGAACATAAAGAGAAGATTAAAGAATTAAAGACAACCATTGATGTTCTAAGTTTAAGTGCAACCCCAATTCCAAGAACCTTACAGATGTCACTTGTTGGAATTCGTTCTTTGTCACAACTAAACACGCCACCTGTCAATCGTTTAAGTGTGCAAACCTATGTAATAGAAAAAGACTATGGTTTAATTAAAGAAGTCATTGAGCGTGAGCTTTCACGAAATGGACAAGTGTTTTACGTATACAACAAAGTGAAGAACATTTATAGTGTAGCTAACAAACTGGCAAAAGATATGAAAGGCGTTCGCTTTGGAGTGGCACATGGACAAATGTCAAAAGAATACTTGGAAGATGTTATGTTACAATTTACCAATAAGGAATACGATGTCCTCATTTGTACAACGATAATTGAAACAGGAATTGACATTCCAAATGCGAATACGATTTTGGTCGAAGATGCAGATAAATTTGGACTGTCGCAACTGTACCAAATCAAGGGTCGGGTTGGACGGAGCAGTCGCTTAGCGTACGCATACTTGTTATATGCTCCAAACAAACAGTTAACGGAGATTGCCACAAAACGTCTACAATCGATGAAAGATTTTGCCAAACTTGGTTCTGGATATCAAATAGCCTTACGTGATTTAACCATTCGTGGTGCAGGAGAGATGCTAGGACCAAAACAAGCAGGGTTTATTGATACGGTAGGAATTGATATGTATTTAGAAATGCTTAACGATGCCATTAAGGAAAGCAAAGGGATTAAAATTGAACCGGAAAAAGAAATCATCCGGACCAATGTTAAAGTTGATGCCTACATTCCTGAAGCGTTTGAAGAAGAGGATTATGAGAAATTATCACTCTACCAACAAATCGATGGCGTAACTAAGTTAAGTAAGTTATCCAAACTGTATCAAGATACAAGTGATCTCTATGGAAAGTTACCCAAACAGGTGGACCTATTGTTTGAAAAGAAACGTTTGGATTTACTCGTGAATGAAAAACACGTGGATAGTTTTAGAGAAAAAGACAAAGAGGTCGAAGTTTTATTTAGTGAAGCTTGGAGTAGTAAAGTAGATGGGATTCAGCTTTTCCAACTAGCTACGACAATTTCAAAAGATATTAAAATTGCATACTTGCATAAAAAGATTGTTGCAAAAATGCCAAAAAGTAAAAACTATCTTGAATTAATGATTGAATTTATAGCCCAATGCGGCAAATTATAGGAGGAATATGCGATTAGATAAATACCTGAAAGTAGCACGAATTTTGAAACGAAGAAGTGTTAGTAAAGAACTCGCGGATCAAGAACGTGTACTCGTCAACGGACGTAGAGCAAAGCCAGCGACGAATGTTGAAATTGGTGATACGATTACGATACAATTTGGAAATCGTGAGTTGACCGTCAAAGTATTGGATACACCAAAGCAAGTATCTAAAAATGATGCAACACTCATGTTTGAAATTATCGAAGAAAAACGTATCGATACTAGAAAGGAAGAATTGTAATGGAAACAGAAGGAATGAACATTGAATATCTAATCAATGAGATACTGGCAATTCCTATGTGCAATAAGAGTAAAGAGGAATTGGAGAAAATGTCATACATCGAATTGTTGGACCTACGCGATAGTCTCTATGGCGTAAATCTTGAATTCTTTAAATAAAACAAGTAAACTATATATTATATAAGGAGCATTTCATGGCACAAACAAAGAAAAAAAGAAAACCATCACATTATGTCATTCTTTTGTTGCTGCTTGCAGCATCAACGTTTTTCGTATTTCAAGTTGTTAAAGAAGTTAGAATTACGTTATCTTTGCGTGAAAACATCTCCGAATATGAAAGTGAGTTGAAATCTTTAAAAGCTGAAAAAGCAAAATTTGAAGACCAAAAAAGCAAATTGAACAATGAAGAATACATTGTCAACTACGCAAGGGGAAAATACAATCTCACCAAAGGTGATGGCGAACAAGTGTTCAAATTACCAGAAGATTAATCAAGGGAGGATTTTATGTTTAATCGTCAACTAGCAAAGTCAAGAGCCAAAGGTATCTTGCATCGTAACATGATATTTTTGGGAGCACTTGCTGCAATTCCAATTATATTTAATTTTTTAGGAAACCGCATTGGTCCAGAAATCACGTTTAACATACCAGCAGCAACGGAAACATTAACACAAGCGCAAGTTGATAGCATGATGGATGCATTAACAGCTTCTGCACTAATTAGTATTCCGTATACAATATTGTTGTCATTGGTTGTGGCGTTCTTAAGCTACTTTACAATGGTTGCAGCCGGATATCTTACAAAAAATCCGGAAAGTGACAGTGTTCCAATTTCTAATATTGTTTCATTGGGAGGATTCATCAAATACGTTCTTAAAGTATTTGTGAAAAATCTACTTATTGGATTAGGGTTAATCTTATTTGTGATTCCAGGGATTTACTTGTCATACCGTTTCTATCTAGTCGAACAAATTGCAGTGGATCGTCCAGACTTCGGAATTGGAGAGACGTTAAGTGAAGCTGGCTTATTAAGTAAAGGTAGTAAGTTTGATTTCTTTGTCTTGGATTTATCATTCATTTTATGGAACATTTTGTCTGTTTTCACTTTTGGTATCTCTGATTTATACGTTCAACCATACATTTTGTTAACGCACTTTGATGTGTACGAACAATTAAAAGAGCGTTTGTATCCAGATGAAGAGTTACACAATGAATTTGTAAACTCGGTTGAGTTTTAATTACAACTTATTTTGAATGAAAAGCTTGATCTTCGGATTGGGCTTTTTTGCTTGATACCAATGATTGCTTTTGTGCTTCAAAAAGGTATAATTAAGACTATGAAATTGATAAAGAAGATGACAATCATCAGTGCAATTTGCTGTTGCATGTTGGTTGGTTGTACAAGCACAAAAACAGATGAAGATGGCATGAAAACACTAAATCGGGCAATTGCGAAAACCGATGAAGCCAAACACAGTACGGGTGAAAGTGTTATGGGTCTTGAAATCTTAAGTGATGCAGGTTCTGGCGAAGAAAGTATGAGTGTTCGTGTTTTGATGGATTTTACGATGAATCATATTGATGATTTAGAAAAGACGCAAGCAAAAGTGGTGATGAGTACCGATAACTCAGGAGTGAAAGAAACCATTACAATGTACAGTACGGGTGGGTATATCTACAGTGAAGTAAACGGACAAAAAGTAAAAACTGCACTTGATAAAGAAACTGACACAGTGACTGAATCAACCAAACTTCAAAGTTTTGGTGAAACAAACATTGAGTCTTTACAGTTGAAAAAAGAAGGAACATCACAAATTGCAACGGTAGAGTTGAAAGAATCATTTATGAAAACATTCGTTGCGGATCGTTTAGGCGAGTCTCTAACAGGATTGATGATTACGGATGATATGATTGATGTTGATAGCAGTACGGTGACGTATCGTATTGATGCAAATGGGTATGTTGATAAGCAAAATCTATCGTTTGATTTCTACGTAAAGCAAAATAATCAAAAGTTAAAAATGAAAATATACTACCAAAATACATATAGTAGCTTTATGAAAAAACAAATTGAATTTCCAGATTTGGATGACTATGTTGAGCAGTAGAGAAAGTACGTGAACTTTTTCTACTGTTTTCATTTTGTACAATGGTGAAGTTGTTGTTTCCCTTTCAATCAAGTTGTAAAAATAGTAAAATAAAGAAAGGTATATATGAGAAAAACAAGGAATATTACAGAAGGAGCTATGATGATTGCAATGGTTGCAATCCTTCTGATCATAAATCGACAAATCGCAGGTGTGCTTGAAGAGATGATTTTCTGGCTGTTAAGTATTCCTTTAATTGTGTATATGGTACGCTATGATATACAAAGTGGATGCATTGTTGCCTTTTCATGTATTTTAACTTCGATCTTGTTTTCATCAATGACAGGAATAATCTTATTGACATCAAGTATGTTGATTGGGTTGTGTTATGGAGTTGGATTGAAAAAAGGTTGGAAAAATGCAACGCTTTTACTACTGGCTATTGTTTCGCAACTGCTGGTTAGTGGCTTAACCGTGATTGTGTTTGGGCACATTTTCGGCTATGATTTAATTCATGAACTTGCCGATATGACAGGGATGATGGAACGTGTAGGAATTGCGGCTGGGGCAAAGACGATTGCGATGCTTGTGATACTCGTTGTCTACATTGGTTCAGCGATTATGCAAGGAATCATTATCCATGTGGCAAGTCATATCATATTGATGCGGCTACGCATAAAAGTTGCTCCTTTAAAGCCAATCACACAAGTGCGGTTACCCAAAGTACTTGGGCTTGCAGCATTTGTTGGTTTGATGGTTTATGCACTGAGTCGATTTGTCGATGTTGGTGCAAAATATGAAGAAGTCATGGTGATTGTTTACTTGGTTAGCATGTTAATTGCCCTAACAAACGGTGTGCTTGAATGCATTCGTTATGGAAGTAGTCGAGGAAATAAAGGGATTGTAGTGGGTGGCTTGATTGCATGTTTTATCCCGGTTGTACAAAACATTATCATGTGTTTAGGTATTTATGTAAGTTTTGGTGGAAGTCTAGAAAAACTTTTAGGAAAATAGGAGAGTGCTATGAAATATTTCGAAGGAATTCGGATGCAGGTCGTTGTATTACTTGTCCTTGAATCCATTGCTCTAATTTTATTGTTGGCAATTGGATTAATTGATGCGGCGATTCCGTTGATTATCATTTTTATCGTAAATGCAGTATTTGTGGCATGGACGATTAATTCGATTCAAAATGCTAGAGAAAATGAAGCCGTTAACATTTCTGAAATTTTAGGGAATGAAGCTGGTGGTGCATTTTCATTTGGTAAAGTTGGTATAATTACGTACAATGAACAATTTGAAGTTTTATGGATTAGTAATTTCTTGGTCGATCGCGGCTATAAAAATCTTGTTGGGAAAAAGGTTACGACATTTGTGCCTGCCATTGAAGATCTTTTACAAGGTGGACAAGATACCGTTGTTGGTACCAAAAAAGAATACACGTACGAAATTTCAAGAAAAGGTCAAGAACACGTGTTGTTTGTTCGTGATATTAGCTTGTATAGCGATTTGAAAGATCGCTTCAAACGTGAATCGCTTGTTTTGGGACTGGTACATATGGATAACTACCAAGACATTCAAGCATTTGAAGATGAAACAACCATTACGAACGTAAACTTGAATTTGCGTCAACCAATTGTTGATTGGGCAAACAAGCATGGTATTTGTATTCGACGCTTGCGTAGTGATCGTTTCTTTATGGTTCTAGATGAAGAAATCTATCAACAAATTCTAGGTGAGAAATTTGATATCTTAAATTACATCCGTAACAAAGCTGCAGAAATAGATGTGAATATAACACTATCGATGTCCTTTGCGCGCGGTGAAGAAAAACTAAGCGAATTGGATGGCAAAGTGAGTGACTTGCTAGAACTTGCCCAAAGTCGTGGTGGTGACCAAGTTGCCAGTCAATTAAACGATGAGGATATTAAGTATTATGGTGGAAAAAGTGAAGCTAAAAGTACACGTTCACGTGTCCGGGTTCGGGTTATGGCACAAGCGATTAAAGATGTGATGCAAGATAGTGATCAAATCTTTATTACGGGTCATAAAGAAATGGATTTTGACTGTATGGGTAGTAATTTGGCCTTGTCACGCTTGGCTCAGTTTTATAAGAAAAAGACATACATAGTGAGTCAAAGTGGTGGAATTGAAAAGCACACCAAGGAAGCTATGGTATACTTTGGTTCTAGTTTGGAAAATAGACATACGTTTATTACACAAGAAGAAGCTTTACGTATGCGTAAGAAAAACGACTTGGTGATTGTGAGTGATTATCACAATCCAGCGCAAAGTAACGCGCAGGAATTGGTCGAAAAAGCCGAACGTATCTTGGTGATTGATCACCATCGTCGGGGACCAGACTTCGTGAAAAAACCATTGATTGTATATTTAGAAAGTAGTGCAAGTAGTACTTGTGAATTGATGACTGAACTCATTGCATATCAACCAGGAAAGGTTGATATCAATGATGCGGAAGCAAGTATTATGTATTTAGGAATCGTGATTGATACCAACCATTTCCAAATGCGTACAGGGTTTCGAACGTTTGAAGCTTGTGCACAGTTGAAAAAATGGGGTGTGGATCCGATGCAAGTGGAAACCTTGTTGAAAGAAGATTACACGGAATTCGAAGAAAAAATCAATGTTTTGAAATATGCAAAAAAATTCAATGATAACATTTTGATTTCGTGTGTTGAAGATAGCCGGATTATGACGCGATCGCTGATGTCGATTGGAGCAGATGAACTGCTTGCTATTAGAAATATTGAAGCAGCCTTTGTGGTTGCAAGAATTAATGAAAATCAAGTTGCGGTGTCTGCCCGAAGCAAAGGTGTGGTCAACGTACAGGTGATTATGGAAGCAATGCACGGTGGTGGTCATTTTACGGCCGCAGCTGTACAAAAAGAAAGTATGACAAGCGAAGAACTGTATGAAGAACTCGAAGCAGCAATTCGCAATTATTTGAATCAGGAGGACACAAGTTATGAAAGTAATCTTACTTGAAGACGTGAAGAAAGTCGGTAAAAAAGGAGAAGTTGTGGAAGTCGCTGATGGCTATGGAAGAAATTTTTTAGTCGCACGTGGCTTAGCAGTCGTAGAATCAAGCACAGCAAAAGCGGTGTTGAAGCAACAAAATGCGGAACATGAAGCAAGTGAAGCGCAAAAAGAAGCAGATGCAGAAGCATTAAAAGCAAAATTAAAAAAAGCGGTTGTTGAATTTAAAGTGAAAACGGGTGAAGGTGGTCGTGTCTTTGGTTCGGTTTCAAGCAAACAAATTGTCGAAGGTTTACGCAAACAACACGATATCAAAATTGATAAGCGCAAATTGATTGATGTACATAATGTGGCAAGCTTAGGAACAACATTGGTAAAAGTAGATTTATATAAGAATAAGGTGATTGGTGAAATTAACGTTCATCTATCTGAGAAATAGAAGGTTAGACTATGAACAATGTATACCCACACAGTGTGGATGCTGAACAGGCGGTTTTAGGTGCCTTATTAATCTATAATGATGCAGTTGAAGTTGCCTATGAACAAGGGTTGAAAGAAGAAGATTTCTATCAAGAAGCGCACCGCACGATTTATCGAGTGATGATGGACTTGATGGATGTAGGACAACCCATCGACCCTAACAATGTGATTTCAAGATTGGAAGATCGTAAAGAGTTGGCGATTGCTGGAGGTGCGGATTACATCATTGATTTGATGAATACTGCCATTTCAAGCGCGAACGTAAAATCCTACATTGACAACATTAAAGACAAAAGTAAACGTCGTCAAATGATCTCGATTGCGGAACAAATTAGAGCAGAGGCATTTGATACAAGTACAGACTTGGAAGAACAATTGGATGAAGCGGAAAAACAAGTGTTAAGTTTAACGCGAAACCGTCGGGTTAACGATTTCCAAAGTTCAAAAGTCGTCGTTAAAAACGTTATTGAAAATATCGAAGAATTACGTAAATCACCAGGTGGAATTACCGGTATTGAAACTGGTTATAAATTATTGGATAGCATTACCAATGGTTTTCAACGTGGGGATTTGATTATTTTGGCTGCACGACCATCTGTAGGGAAGACTGCGTTTGCTTTAAACTTAGGTTTGAACGCTGCGAAAATTAACCGTCAAAAAAGTGGTGGAGTTGTCGCAATTTTCTCTCTGGAAATGCCAAACGAACAACTGATTCGTCGTATGCTAAGTGCCCAAGGAAGTATCAAAGGGGACACGTTACGAACGGGACAGTTAAATAACGATGAAATGAATCGTTTATTTGAAGCAGCACAAACCATCGGAGCCGTCAATTTGTTTACCGATGATTCTTCATCGATTAAAATGGCGGAAATATTCTCAAAATGTCGTAAATTAAAAGCAGACATGGATGATCGTTTGGACTTAGTTATTATTGACTACTTACAGTTGATTTCTGGTAGTGGAAAACGCAGTGGTGAAAACCGTCAACAAGAAGTATCGGAAATCTCACGTAGTTTGAAAATGCTTGCCAGAGAGCTAAACGTTCCGGTCATTGCACTTTCCCAATTATCGCGTTCCGTGGAACAACGAACGGGAGATAAAGCAAGACCGATGCTATCCGATTTACGTGAATCGGGAGCAATTGAGCAAGATGCGGATATTGTTATGTTCTTGTCGCGGGATGATTATCAAAAAACCGATGATGCACCTAGTGATGATGAAGATAGCATCGATGTTGAAGTATCGATTCAAAAACACCGGAATGGTCGAATCGGAAACCTTACCTTGAAATTCCAAAAATCCATCAACAAGTTTGTTAATATAGCAGCATCACGTTATGAAGGAGAGTATCAATGATAAAATTCGCTTTACTTGCCAGTGGCTCGAAAGGGAATTGTTGTCTGATTCGCAATGGAAAAACAAGTATTGTGATTGATTGCGGAGGAACAAGGAAGTACTTAAGCAGCTGTTTTGATCGCCTGTCTTACGACTACATGCAAGCAGACGCACTGTTTGTGACGCATGGACATACGGACCATATTCAACAACTAAAAATGTTTAACGATGTTGATACCTATGCGACGTGTGCTTTGGATACAAGCAATTACTATCAAATGCAACCATATGACACGATTGAACTTGCAACGCTGGAAGTGCAAGCTTTGCCAACCAGTCATGATGCAGATAACTCATGTGGATATGTGATTACTAGCGATAGTGAAAAACTTGTGTATATTACGGATACTGGATATATTTCGGAAGCGATCAAACCTTATATCAAGAATGCCGATTACTATATATTTGAAAGTAATCACGATATTGAAATGTTGATGGCAACCAATCGTCCACTATTTGTCAAACAACGGATCATTGGCGATACCGGACACCTTTGTAATGAAGATAGTGCAGAAGTATTAGCTGAAGTCATTGGCAAAAAAACAAAAGAAATCGTGCTTGCCCATATCTCAGAAGAAGGTAACTCTTATCAACATGCTTGTCAAATTCTCAAACAGACATTATTGCAACATCATGTAAATGTCGCAGATATCAAAATCACAGCTGCACCACAGTTTGAAATCATCCGTGGTGGGCACAATTAGATCATCAACAAATGTATTTTATAACAAATAATATATCTATTGTTTGAATTGCAAGTCTTACAAACTGTTGTTATATTTTATAAGAACATTATTGGAGGTAGGACCCATATGTTCAAATCAGCAGGTCCCTTTCACCTGCTTTTCAATTCCCTGCCCATCAATGCAAATTGGTGGGCTTTTCTTTTCCACCTGCTATGCGGTGGCGTTTATTTTCCTTGTTAATGGCATAGCGTACATGATTTTTCAATCAATATATCACGCTTGTTAATTGTCCTTAAGATATTGGAATCAAGATTGAACGTTTCGCTTCAGCATGAGGTAGGTTATAATAGAAACATGATAAAAGTAATTGCAATTGGAAAATTAAAAGAAAAACACTTATTAAGTTTATGTAATGAATACGTGAAACGCATCCAACCGTATCATAAACTTGAAGTGATTGAAGTTAAGGATGAAAACCTAAACAATCTTTCAGAAAAGGAAGAAATAGCAGTAAAAGAAAAAGAGGCACAAGAAGCGCTCAAGAAAATTAGAGATGGTGATTTTGTCATTTTACTGGATTTACACGGTAAGAGTATCGATAGTGAGAGTTTTGCTCAATTGATTGATGATACATTGACCTATAAGACTAGCAACATCACGTTTGTGATTGGTGGAAGTTTAGGGATTGGTGAGTCGCTATATCAAAGAGCAAATTATCGTCTACAATTATCCAAAATGACCTTCTTGCATCAAATGACACGTTTGATCTTACTTGAACAAATCTATCGTGCTTTTAAAATACGGGCAAAGGAGACCTATCATAAATGAAAGAAAAAATACTGGTTAGTGCTTGTTTACTTGGTGAAAACTGCAGCTATCGTGGAGATTCCAATTATGATGCCGATGTGGTGGAATACGTAAAAGATAAAGAGATTGTTCCTGTATGTCCAGAAGTCTTGGGTGGTTTGGATACGCCAAGAGCGCCTAGTGAGAGAATCGGCAATAAAATTGTAAATAACTTAGGTGAGGATGTCACAAAAGAATTTCATGCAGGTGCACTTGCTGTTGCTAAGCTAGTTAAGCAACAAAATATCAAAGTTGCCATCCTAAAAGATCGTAGCCCAAGCTGTGGTTTGGGACAAATTTATGACGGTACATTTCAACATAAATTAGTTGATGGAGATGGAATACTTGTCGAGATGCTCAAAAACCTTGGAGTCGAGGTAAAAAATAGCAAAAAAATTACAATTTAACATCAATTTGTTTGTAAGTGCTATCAAATTAGGTTAAAATAGGAATGATAAAATAATTAGGAGGATTACATATATGAAATCAATTACAGTAACTGTTATCGATCCAGTTGGATTACACGCTCGTCCTGCAACAGTGGCAGTACACGCAGCTGGTAAATTCAAAAGTGAAGTAAACATTTCTTACGGTGGACGTGAAGTAAACATGAAATCAATCATGGGTGTTATGTCTTTAGGAATTCCAACACAATCTGAAATTACTATTTCTTGTGATGGTGAAGATGAAGATGCAGCTATTACAGCAATCGAAGATGTATTACGCGCACAAAAAATTATTGGATAAGTAGTCTTTAAAAGGTGGCGTGTCCATCTTTTTTTGTCATAGGGAATTATTATCATATTGAGGAGGAATATAATGTATAACAAGAATGAAGACAAACAGTACCTTCGTTGGGTCAACTCAAAAAACTTAGATGCAAAACTAAGAGGGGAACTTGAACAAATGAGTGACGAAGAAATTCACGACAGTTTTTATACAAACATTGAGTTTGGAACTGCAGGGATGCGTGGATTATTAGGACCAGGAACAAACCGTATCAATGTCCATACAATCGCTAAGGCGAATGTAGGATTTGCACAATACATTGTGGCACAGGGTGAAGAAGCAGTAGCAAGAGGGGTTGCTATTGGTTATGATAATCGTCATATGTCATATGAATTTTCCATGATAAGTGCACAAGTACTAGCAACTTATGGAATTCGTTCGTATGTGTTTGAAAGTTTACGCCCAACACCAGAGTTGTCATTTGCGGTACGTAGTTTAAACTGTTTTGGGGGAATCATGGTAACAGCCAGTCATAACCCAAAAGAATACAATGGATATAAACTGTACGATGAAAAAGGATGTCAATTGGTTCCAGCACTTGCACAACAAGTGATTGATCGCGTAAATGCAATCGAAGATGAACTAGCAATCGACTTCCATGTAAGTGCAGAACAAGAAAAACTGATTTCGATGATTGGTGGTGCAATTGATGAAGCATACTATAAAGAAGTATTGGCGATTCAAATGGCAAAAGATGTAAAAAAAGATGATGTGAGTATTATCTTTACACCACAACACGGGACGGCAAACATCCCCGTACAAGAAGTGTACAAACGCGCTGGTTATTCATACATTCCAGTGCTTGAACAATGTGATCCAGATCCTGATTTTTCAAACACGAAAACACCAAACCCAGAGGAAAGTGCATCTTATGAACTAGCAATCGAATATGCAAAACGTGAAAACGCAGATATTGTGCTTTCATGTGATCCAGATGCGGACCGTATGGGAGTTGTTGTAAATCAAGATGGAGAGTTTATCTTGCTTACAGGAAACCAAAGTGGAGCGTTGTTGCTGGACTATGTATTGATGCAACACCAAGCTAATAACACAATGCCACCAAAACCAGTAATGTTCAATACAGTAGTTACTGGTGACTTGGGTGAAAAAGTTGCCGATGCATATGGTGTAGAAACAGAAAAAACACTAACTGGATTTAAATTTATTGGTGAAAAAGTCGCAAAATATGAAATCAACAATGAAAAGCAATATGTATTTGGTTATGAAGAAAGCTATGGAAGTTTGATCAAACCATTCGTTCGTGATAAAGATGCTGTACAAGCTTGTTTATTGTTAGCGGAAGCTACAGCTTACTATAAAGCGCAAGGAAAAACATTATATGACGTGTTGCTAGAATTATACGAAAAACACGGATACTATGAAGAAAGCCAAGTGGCACTGTCACTTGAAGGAAGTGCAGGAGCACAAAAGATTAAAGATATCTTAGCCAACTTACGAAAAAGTAAACTTTCTGAAATTGCGGGAAAGAAAGTTGTTCGTTTTGAAGACTTTAAAGAATGCATCGTTCGCAGCGGTGAAACAGAAACACCTTTGACGGGATTTGCTGTATCGGATGTATTGAAATACTTTTTAGAAGATGGTAGTTGGATTGCAATCCGTCCAAGTGGGACAGAACCAAAATGTAAGTTCTATTACTGTGTAAAAGGTAGTACAATAGAAGATGCACACCAACAAGGAAATGTACTTAAACAAGCGATGGAGACGTATACGAAATGATACGCCACGTCGTCATGTGGAAGTTAAAAGAAGGCGTGAAAGTTGAATCGATTTTTCCAGCATTCAAGCAATACTTGGAAGAAACAGCGATGCAAATGCCTGGCGTAAAAATTGATCAATTGAGTGCCTATCCATTAACTACAAGTAACATGGATATGATCTTGGTTTCAACTTTTAGCGATGAAAAACAATTGGCGAATTATCAAAATCATCCAACGCATCAACAAGCGACAGCCTTATTAAAGGGAAATGTTGAGACACGCAGTTGTATGGATTATGAGATTAACATTCGTTAATAAACATCCACGATACATAAAAAGTCAGTCCACAAACTGACTTTTTTTACAAAATGTTAAATCTATAAGCGATTAAGAGGTGCAAGATGAATCCTATACTTGCAACAAAAGATGGGTATCATATTCGGTTAGCACAAACTGAAGATGCAATACCTTATTATGAACAAAATTATTGTCCACTTGATCAAGAGGTATCACGTTTTACGGGTTGTAAACCAACCTTTCGTAAAGATGAAGTGTTAACCTTCTTTGAAAGTTCATTAAAGGATCAACAACGGTACTTCTTTTTGGTGATTGATGCAAGCGGTCGTATTGTGGGGGAAAGCGTTATTAATGGGATTGATTGGGATGTTCGGTCTGCCAATTTTCGCATTGCCATTTTTCAAAAATCGGCAAGAGGGAAAGGTGTGGGCTCGTGGGTTACAGCATGGATGCGAGATTATGCTTTTGAAACCCTCAAATTACATCGTTTAAGTTTGGATGTGTTTTCATTTAACTTTTAGCGTCAGAAGTCGCCCACTTCAACGGCGATAAGTAAGTGGGTGATGAATGACACCTTCTGTCTTTATAAACACAAGTAAATGACGCCTTTATTTTAAACAGTAAGGCGAATTTTCATGTGATAAATATTGCTGGTGATTATCCTGCATGGTATAATCAGTATGAAGGATATATCATTCTACATTAGAGGTTATATATATGATAAAACTAGATAATA
>LVZN01000046.1 GCA_001695645.1 Erysipelotrichaceae bacterium MTC7
ATCCTGCATGGTATAATCAGTATGAAGGATATATCATTCTACATTAGAGGTTATATATATGATAAAACTAGATAATAATAATCATTCGGTGTTCGCACTATATTACCATCTAATTCTGACAACTATGTACCGTAGAGAAGTGATTGATGAAACTATCGCTAAGGAATTAGAGTATCACTTTATTCGAATCGCTAAAAACTACCGTATTAAGTTGCAAGAATTCAATTTTGAAGCAGATCATGTGCATATTTTGTTTAAGGCACATCCTAACAGTGAACTTTCTAAGTTTCTAAATGCTTATAAGTCTGCTAGTTCTCGTTTGGTAAAGAAAGAACACCCAGAAATCAAAGACAAATTATGGAAGGAAATGTTTTGGTCAAAAACCTTTTGCTTACTAACGACTGGTGGTGTCACAATTGACACAATAAAGGAGTATATTGAAAAACAAGGAGAAGCATAAGTTATCTACCTATGAAACAAGTGAAAAAAGCATTCAAATATCGCATTTACCCAAATGACTTGCAAAAGGAAATGTTTGCGAAGACTTTTGGTTGTGCGCGTAAGATATGGAACTTGATGTTGGATGATCGAATCCATAGTTACAAGCAATACCAAGAAGATGCTACGCCCATCAAAGAAACAACACCAGCAATGTATAAGCAAGATTATCCATATCTTAAAGAAGTGGATAGTTTAGCACTAGCTAATGAACAAATGCATCTACGTCGTGCTTTTACAAATTTCTTTCGTAATTCAAAGACTGTGGGCTATCCAAAGTTCAAACGTAAAAATCGTGATCGAAACAGTTATACGACAAATAATCAAAATGGGACGATTGCCATCATTGATAAACAAGGTATCAAACTGCCAAAGGTTGGTGTGGTTTCAATGAACTATCATCGTAAACATACAGGAAAGATAAAAAGTGCAACAGTAAGCCAAGATGCAACTGGTGCCTATTATGTGGCCATCCTTTGTGATACAGAAGTAGAATCATTTGCAAAAACGAATAGCAGTATCGGTATTGATATGGGTCTACATCACTACATGGTCCTTTCTGATGGTACCAAGATTGAAAACCCAAAGTATTTAAAAAAGGATATGCAGCGACTACAGAAACTACAACGTAAGCTTAGTCGAAAAGCTGAAATCGCTAAAGCCAAAGGTATCAAACTAGAAGATGCTAAGAATTATCAAAAGTTAAGAAACACCATTGCTCGATTGCATAAACGCATTTACAATCGACGTCATGATTTTTTACATAAGTTATCAACCTATCTCATCAAAAACCACGATGTGATCTGTGTTGAAAAACTAAGTGTAAAGAAGATGTTAGAAAGTCATTTAGCACAAGCAATCACAGATGCAGGTTGGACAAAATTTCTTGCGTTACTAAAATACAAAGCATTTTGGTATGGAAAGTCAATCAAAGAAGTCGAACCATACTATCCATCGACACAGATATGTCATGTCTGTGGAAGCAAGGAATCAAAAAAAGCACTCCACATAAGAGAATGGAAGTGCAGCAGTTGTCATAGTTATCATGACCGTGATATCAATGCAGCAATCAATATCCATCAACATGGACTTGCTATATAAGTAAATAAAATGCAATAAGGTCTAGGAACAGACCTGTGGGGTATATAGGAGCAACCGCTGATACAATATCAAGTACACTCTGTTTCCACGAAGCTCACACTTCAAATCGTTAGATTAAGTGGGGGTAGTTCAC
>LVZN01000047.1 GCA_001695645.1 Erysipelotrichaceae bacterium MTC7
GGCGCTCTAAAATATCGTGTGGCTGTGGCTAAGCTATAAAATTAAGTGTGTCTATTTTCGAACCCCTTTAAAATTAAGTGTGGCTGTAAAAATTGCCACATAAAAACCCTCCGTGTTATTTTATAGTTACGACCTATAAAAACTACGAAGGGAGGAATCAGTATTCCTAATAAAGATTTTATCACAGCACTATTTAATGTGCATCCAGATTCTATTGAGAATTATTCCTGTTACAAAGATAGTGATACCTTTCATTATCATATTACTTTATTTATCAAAAAGCATGAGTGTCCATATTGTGGTGGACCATGCAAATCAAATGGCAAAAAAGAGAGAATAATTCACCATCCTAATATTATTGATTTTGATGGTGTTATTCATTATCATGCACGTCGTTATAAATGCAACGACTGCGGAAAAACATTCATCGAGCAAAATCCATTTACTTTCGAACGTTTTAACAATAGTTATGCTGTAATAAATCGTGTAATGAAGTATCTAGCAAATTTAGATTTATCATTTAAACGAATCGGACAGCTAACTGGAGTATCTACAACAACTGTACAGCTTTATCTTGATAGTTATGTAAGCATACCAAAACCTTCGCTGCCAGAAAGCCTTGGAATTGATGAAATTCATGCAAAGAAAATGTCGGCAGATGATAGTGCTTATCTATGTGTTCTCGTGGATAATGTCAATAGGTATCCGATTGATATACTTAGTTCAAGATCCAAAAACACCTTAAACCGTCATTTCGAAACGTATACTTCAAAAGAAAGAGATAAAGTAAAATTCGTTACAATCGATATGTGGGATGCGTACGCTAGAGTAGCAAGAAAACAGTTTCCTAAAGCTAAAATTGCAGTTGATCCATTTCACGTGGTAAAGAATATATGCGCTGCTTTTACAAGAGTAAGAATCAACATAATGAACCAAGTTCCGTACAATAGTGATGCGTACTATCTTCTAAAAAACTGGCATAAGTTACTTGAGATTAGAGACATTAATCTAGATAATGAACCACTCTACAACAAGCACTTTCAAAGAAAAATGAACAAACGGGACTTATATAATATGTTGCTTGAGGTTTCCGATAAACTAAAAAATGCATATGAATTAAAGGATGACTATCAATTTTTTAATGAACGTGCAACTAGCAATAACTGTGAACCATGGCTCGATCAGCTTATTGATGATTTTCAAAAATCAGAAATAAGTGAATACTATGAATGCACCAATATGCTATGCAATTGGAGAGAAGGAATTATTAATTCTTTTGATAGAAGTTATGATAATCGAAAGCAATCCAATGCGTTAGCCGAAAACATCAATGGAAAAGTGCGTGCGTATCTAGGATGATCTTTTGGAGTTGTCAATTTTCAGAGACTACGAAAAAGACTACTTCTAGCACTCAATAAAAAGATATTTTACTCAATCAGTGATCGCCTTGATTCCAATAAAAGGATTGGAAGAAAAAGAGGTCCATACAATAAGAAATAGGTCGAAAAAAAGATGAGTTTCTTCCCAGAACTTCTCATCTTTTTTGATTGTGTAGCCACACGATATTTTATAGTTCAATATTTTCGAACCACACGTTATTTTATATTACC
>LVZN01000048.1 GCA_001695645.1 Erysipelotrichaceae bacterium MTC7
TGTCCTTTAAAGGGCAAGACCGAGCAGATGACAGAGGAAGGATTACAAAAGGAATATGACTTTCACATAGCCGAGAGTATTGTCGCAAACCTATATAAAGAAGGCAAAATCACAGTGGATGAATTACACAAAATATCAGCCTTGAACAGGCAGAAATTCTCTCCCCGTTTAGCCGAGATTATGTCCTAAAAAGCTTGCTATTAATAGCTTTTAGAGTGATGTATGTAATGGGCGAAAGCGAGGTGAGATGATGAAAAAGATAACAAAAATAGATGAACTGCCCCAAGGACAACTACCTAATACGAAACTTAGAGTTGCCGCCTATGCTAGAGTCTCAACCGATAGTGATGAACAACTTGAAAGCCTTAAAGCACAGCGTGAACACTATGAGCGCTATATTAAGTCTAATCCTGAATGGGAGTTTGCTGGTCTTTATTATGACGAAGGGATCTCCGGCACCAAGATGGAGAAACGGACTGAACTGCTCCGTATGATACGAGATTGTAAGCAAGGTCGGATAGATTTTATTATCACCAAATCAATCAGCCGCTTTGCTCGTAATACAGTAGATTGCCTAGAGTTAGTAAGAAAGCTGATTGATATCGGTGTTTACATTTATTTTGAAAAAGAGAATCTAAATACAGGTGATATGGAAAGTGAACTCATGCTTTCTATTCTTTCAGGATTTGCCGCAGAAGAGTCTGCATCTATTTCACAAAACTCAACCTGGTCCATTCAAAAGAGATTTCAAAACGGTAGTTATGTAGGTACTCCACCCTACGGCTACACCAATACAGATGGTGAAATGGTAATCGTCCCAGAAGAAGCAGAAATCATCAAACGTATTTTTGCTGAGTGCCTTTCAGGGAAAGGTGGAGGTACTATAGCAAGAGGTTTGAACAAAGACAAAATCCCAGCAAGAAGAGGTAATCACTGGAGTGCAGGCACGGTGATAGACATGCTTCGAAACGAAAAATATATGGGTGATGTCCTACTACAAAAGACTTACACCGATAGTAACTACAATCGCCATCCAAATACAGGCGAAAAAGACCAGTATTACTACAAGGATAATCATGAACCTATTATTAGTAGAGAAGACTTTGCTAAGGCACAAGATCTCATTGATGAAAGAGCCAAGATGAAGTGTAAGGGCGTGAAAAAGAACGTTTATCTTAATCGATATGCTTTAAGTGGCAAGATGGTCTGTGGAGAGTGTGGTCGCAATTTTAGGAGAAAGACAAACTACTCAGCTGGTAGGAGTTACATTGCTTGGAGTTGCATCGGTCATATCGAAGACAAAGAGAGTTGCTCCATGTTGTTCTTGCGAGATGGGGAAATCAAAGCCACATTTACAACCATGATGAATAAGCTTGCTTTCAGTAACAAGCTAATCCTAGAGCCACTTTTCAAATCAATTAGCCAAATCGATGAAGAAAGCGACCGTGAAAGAATGGACGCTATTGATAAGCGAATGGAGCAACTCATGGAAGAACGCAACACCCTTATTACACTGATGGCCAAAGGTTTCCTTGAGCCAGCTCTTTTTAATCAGGAACGAAATGTTTTAGAT
>LVZN01000049.1 GCA_001695645.1 Erysipelotrichaceae bacterium MTC7
AGGTTTTGTAATTGCACAAGCCTTCCGGCAAAGCGTCCGGTTCTGTTTGCTCCATAAAACTGAAACATCCCTCTGGCACGAGAATCACTACAGACCGCATTTTCCATTGCTGTATATTTCTTTACTGAGGATTTTGCCAGTTGCTGACGAAGTGAAAGAACTTCATTTAGTTCACCATCGGTTTCCTTAAGTTTCTCAGCGACAGCTTTTTTACCGAGAGTCTCCATCTCTAGACCATTTTCACAAAGCCAGCTTTTCATCTGTTGTACAGAGTTTGGGTTATCGAGATTTGTTATCTGCTGCATGGCAGTTAGTAGTTTTTCATGAGATATGTCATCCATGGCGATGGCCTGTTTAACAAAATCCATATCCACCTTTATGCCTCGATCGTTGATTTCTTGGTCGAGATGATACTCATCCCAGATGTCCTCTGGTACTGGAAACTTGATCAATCTTTGTTGTATCTGTATTTCTGCCTCCACATCACGCTTGTTATATGCTTTAAACTGCTGCCATTTATCTCTTTCATCGGTTGGCAAATTACGAGTTCTACCGCCATTTGTTTTTGTTGGAGTACAGGGAACACAAAAGTAACGGATCAGGTCTTTACCCTCTGTCAGCTTTTGTTTTTCAAGCCCTAGCACTGCACCTACACCTTCTAAAGAAAGTGGTAAACCCATATAGGCAGACCAAACCATGGAACATTTCCATGAGGAAGGATTTAGATAAGTCCCAGTAGGGTAGCTTAAATAACGTGAAAGGCATACTCGCTCAAACTGAGCATTAAATGCCCACTTCGTAATGGTTTCATCGGTTAAGGCATCTAGGATTTCTTTTGGAATCCTTTCTCCATTCTTCAAATCGATAACCTTAACTTCACCACCGTCAATCGCATAACCAAACAGAATCACCTCAAAATCATCTGCTTCTACGTAACGATAAACACCACTCTTTTGTAGATTGGTAGATGAATAGGTTTCTATATCAATTTCTAAGTTTTTCATAGCTACCACCTTTCCTAAATGAAAAAGGTGGCAGAGGGAAGTCCTCCACCACCGTCAAGTTTATTGTTTCTATTAGGCAAGGAAGTCATCATCTACAAGAGTCGTAAAATCATCTACTGCAGAAGTCTTACCACCTAGAGGTTCTCCGTCTCTAATTTTTTGAATGTTACCAAGGCCACAAGCTACACCTTTATTACCATTTGAGTTGAAGGCATAGAAGTTAAGTGAAACCCTGCCATAACAACCGCTGTACACCTCACTGCGATCCATAATCGGCTTAACACTTTTATCTACAATCTGTGGCGCTGTCTTGCTATTTGCATTGATGAAGTAATGGCCTTTATAAGCCTCATCATCACGCTCTACATCACCATCACGCAGCGGTAGTTTAATGGCTGCTTTATTTGGTTTCTTACCACCAAACTTTGCGATACCTTCCTCAATGGCAGCATCAACTGCTGCATGGATAGCATTAATGGTTTCCTTGTCATCCTTTGGAATAAGGACGGATACGCTGTACTTTTC
>LVZN01000050.1 GCA_001695645.1 Erysipelotrichaceae bacterium MTC7
TTTCGAAATTGACGTTTCCTATTCAGTTTTAAAAGATCTAATCACTTCTTTTTTAGCATCAGTTTCTCAACCGTGCCCGTTAATAATACCACTCCATCCAACCCATGTCAACGGCTTTTTTTGAGTTTATTGAACTTTTTTCATTTTATTCAATAATCACCGATCTAGTAGGCTTTTCGTGAGCGTACTAAGTGATTATACCCTATTATCTAACGTAATGGAAGCACAAATTTCGACTATTTTACAGAAACGTAAGAAAGTTGAAAATATGCTATCAAAAACAGGTTGTTTTCAAGTATTTTTAAACATATTATCTTTATTTATACTGGTTGTATTGCTGCATTATGATAATTTGCAGTTAGATTCTTCCAAATAGAAGATAGAGTTTTGTATCACTTCGTGTTACTACTATATCTATCTTTATACGGATAGACAATTCATTTGCTCAAAGAAGTCTTGTTTGTTAGGTGTCAAAGTTAATGCAATAGATGATTGCAATAAACTTGAAAACACAATTATATATATTTATAGAGCTTAGGTCGAAGAAAGAAGCAGCTATGTTTAAGCACATCACATTAAGAGATAAGCTTATACTTCAATACTTTATCGATTTTAGTCGACGCATGTCCTTACCAGAACTTGCCAAACCGAAAACAGTGTATTCGAAATCTCATTGAAGAAATATTACTGCTAAAGCTAGCGTTTTCTTGAATTATATTCTCACAGATAATGCGTCAGCGTTTAAAAGGTTACATCATGAAGAGCAGAGTCTAGAGACTGAAAAACAATTCTTTAAACGCTTCTTTTACAATCCTTATTCATCATTTCAAAAAGAGGATGTGAACGTAATCATAAGTTATTTCGTTACATCCGCAAAAAAAGAAAACGTTCGACAATCTATCACAAAAGGATATATCCGAAGCGTTTTCTCATATTAATTCTTTAAATCGAAAATCACTAAAGGGACGATTACCATATCAAGCCTTTAGTAAAAGTTTGGTATAAAGCTAGAAATCTTTGGTATAAAAAGAATTGATCCAAAAGATGTAAAATTGAAAAAATAAATCACAATTTCGTATCTAAGACACAACTCATCCCATTGCAATAAGCTTGAAAATTAAAAGATAGCAATTTGTATTCGTCATGTCCTTAACTACCTATATTATGCACAATAACTTAGAAATGAGCGAGATTCATATAGAAAATGATAGTTATTCAAATCATTTGTATTTAAGCTTCTTACTCCAAAAGTATAAGAACACAAAAAAAGACATCCGAATGGATGTCTAATCAACTGGCGATTTGCTATTTTCACTTGGGCAGGCCAAGCTATCGTCGCCGTTAAAGTGCTTAACTTCTGTGTTCGAGATGGGAACAGGTGTGTCCACTTTGCCATCATC
>LVZN01000051.1 GCA_001695645.1 Erysipelotrichaceae bacterium MTC7
GGGAGTGTAAAATAAACTGTGTAAGTAGAGAGCGTACGGCTCTGCTTCACAGTTTTTTTAATTGTATATGTTAAACTTAAAGAAAGAGAAGGACAGAGTTATGACTAAAATTAAACGCAACCCAAAGGCAGCATCCCTCGCTGAAGAAATTATTAAAGAATACGAACCAAAAACTGTAGAAGATATGAATGAAGCGCTAAAAGATCTATTTGGCCCAATGTTTGAAGCAATGTTAAAAGGTGAGCTGAATCATCACCTTGGTTTTGAGTCCAATAGTAAAGAGTTCAAAGATGGTGAAAACCGCAGGAATGGGTATGGAAAGAAAACACTTCGCACAACTCAGGGAAATATCGAAATTGAAGTGCCTCGCGATCGTGACGCAAGCTTTGAACCTATCTTGGTGGAGAAACGAAATAAAGATGTCTCAGATATTGAAAGCCGTGTTTTAGCCATGTATGCGCGTGGCATGTCACAGCGCGATATCTCAAAAACGATTGAAGATATTTATGGTTTTAAGGTATCTCACGAAATGATATCAGATATTACCGATGCAGTTATCCCTGAATTAGAAGAGTGGCAAAATCGCCCACTAAAGAAATGTTATGCGTTCTTATTCGTTGATTGCATGTATGTGACGATCCGTAACGATTATGAAGTGAAAAACTATGCATTATATACTATCTTAGGATACACCATTGATGGAAAGAAAGAAATTCTTGGGCTGTGGCTTAACGAAAGTGAAAGTAAAAACAAGTGGATGCAAATATTTGACGATATAAAAAGTCGGGGAGTTGAAGATGTTTTCTTCATTTCTATGGATGGTGTTTCTGGATTGGAAGAAGGAGCAAAAGCAATTTTTCCCAATGTTGTAGTGCAGCGTTGCATCGTCCACCTAATTCGCAATTCCATTAAATATGTGCCAAGTAAGGATTACAAACCATTTACGCAAACACTTAAAAAGGTATATGGTGCACCAAACTTAAAAGCAGCGAAAAGTGCATTTGAAAACTTCCAACAGCAGTACTCTCAATATCCTGGAGCGATTGACGTTTGGAAAAGAAACTGGCAACATGTGGAGCAACTCTTCGATTATGGAACAGCAGTTCGTGCCGTTATGTATACTACCAATGCCATCGAAGCCATCAATTCAAGTTTTCGTAAAGTCACGAAAAAAGGCGCATTCCCAAATGAAATGGCCTTATTTAAACTACTATATTTGCGCGTTCTTGAACTTGACGCAAAATGGAATGGAGGTCAAGTTAGAAACTGGTCAATGGTTATGAACCAGCTTCTAATCAATCCCAATTTTGAGGAACGTGTTAACAAGTACATTAACTTCCATTAATTACTTACACACTTTTCTTGACACTCCC
>LVZN01000052.1 GCA_001695645.1 Erysipelotrichaceae bacterium MTC7
CGCTGTTAGTGAAGACATAAACTATCAAGTATGCTCTATTCCCAAGAATCTCGTGACTTCAGTCATGAGAGGTTCAAATGTTAAAATTATAAAAAGGGGATTCATATGAAGAGAAAAATTGCCTTATTGGTATATCCAGAGTTTAGTATGCAGGAAATAGCAAATTTAAGTTATGTGTTGCGCTGGAATAGCGAAACATATACAGATATCATTGCTACTACTAAAGATGTGATTGTTAGCGAAGAGGGTATACAGGTCATGCCAAATAAAACAGTTGATGAATTTCTCGTAGATGATTATGATTGTTTGATTTTGTCGGGATGCAGTGACTTTCGTATAGCTTTGCGCGATCCAAAACTAAAAGCTTTTTTAGAAACGCTAAAAGACAAACAAGAATTGTTAATTGGAGCCATTTGTGCTGGGCCGATATTTCTTGCGCAAGCAGGTTTGTTAGAAGGTAAGAAGTACACGGATTCGCTGTTTGTAGAAGTTCGCGAGTTATTCCCTTTTATCGAGGCGGATAATTTTGTTGCTGCTCCAGTCGTTGAAGCAGGAAATATTATTACTGCTAATGGAAGTGCATTCAATGCGTTTGCGGTATCTATATGTAGAAAACTCGGATATACACTTCCAGATAAAATCATGTCTGGTTATGTTGATGCTTATACTGAAGAAGATTACATGCATCATTTACCTGAAGAAGAGCGGAAAGGATTTATCGAAGAGTTTGTTGATATCATTGAAAGTGAATCAAGATAATATAAAAAAAGCTATCCAATTTGGATAGCTTCATTGTTATACTTGGTGCCCGAGACCGGAGTCGAACCGGTACGATATCACTATCGGCGGATTTTGAGTCCACTGCGTCTACCAATTTCACCACTCGGGCAACTGATAATTATTATATATGAGAAGTTGTGATTGTGCAACAAGAAAGATGTCGAAACTGGAATAAATTGTTAAAAATCTGTCATTTTTAGTTGGATAATCAATATAATTTGTGATATTATTAATAAGCACCTCGCAAGTAAATAAATATTTATCAGAAGTTGAAAAATAGTTGTTGACAGAGGGTTGTGCAAATGGTATTATCAACAGGCACCACTCAGAACGGACAGTAAAAAACGTTCAGAAAAAATGTTACATTTGTTGAAAAAAACTGATTGACAGAGAGTGGTTGAAATGGTAATATCAATGAAGCTCAAGCGAGCGAAACAGACAAAATAAAAAACTTTTAAAAAGTTGAAAAAAGTGTTTGCTTTGCATCTCTTAGAGTGGTATTATTAACAGGCACGGTTGAGAAACTGATGCTAAAAAAGAAGTGATTAGATCTTTTAAAACTGAATAGGAAACGTCAATTTCGAAA
>LVZN01000053.1 GCA_001695645.1 Erysipelotrichaceae bacterium MTC7
CTCTCTGCTATGTGAAAGTCATATTCCTTTTGCAGTTCTTCCTCTGTCATCTGCTCGGTCTTGCCCTTTAAAGGACAACCATCTTTTACTTCAAAAATGTTCATAGAAAAACACCTCCTACCTAGTAGCCACGACAGGAGGTGAAATCTGATGATTTCTTTAATCTTTTTGATAAAAGTCACATTCATAGCCATCGGCGTCAAGAAGCAGCCCTTTTGCCCAAGGTGGCACTTGACTCATCTGTTTACATACTTCAGTAAACGCTATTTGAGGATTCGCTTCAATAATTACTTCATCATGGACATGAGCCACAATACGATAAGTACTAAGCATCTTCATTGAATACATTAAAATATCACGGGAGATGGCTTGAACAATATTCTCTACAAACTTAGGACCGTAACTTTCAAGACGCTCCCACTTCTTTGTTCCACCTACTCCTTCATAGGTAACAGACTCACCACCAAACTGATTCTCACCAATCCGTGGTTTTACATAGGCAAGCCGTCTACCGGAGGGAAGAACGATAAAAAGCATGCCACTAAAACAATGAAACTCGATGCCACGGGTTTCCTGTGATTTGTTTTCTTTCACGCATTGTTTAGCCGCCCGATCTACATCCCACCAGAACTGTGTGATGTTGGGATTAGACATTCTCCAAGCATTCACAAGCGGTTTTAACTCTTCCTCTTCAAGCCCCATCTCTAGTGCTCCCATCGCTTTTAATGCACCGACAGATCCGCCATAGCCGAGTGCCAATTCAGCGATTTTACCCTTCTGTCTCAAATGACCGTTCACACCATGCTTTTCAACGGGAACTTTAAACATCTGAGAGGCAGATGCGCAGTAGATATCACCACCACTAGCAAACACCTTTGTTCGCCATGCTTCGCCTGCAAGCCATGAAAGCACACGAGCCTCAATGGCTGAGAAGTCTGCGACAATAAAGTTATGACCAACTCTAGGTACAAAGGCTGTACGAATCAGTTGTGAAAGGGTATCAGGTATATCTTCATAGAGCAGTTCCAGTGTTTCAACATCACCATTTATAACAATATTTCTCGCCTCTTTTAAATCTGGCATATGATTTTGAGGAAGGTTTTGTAATTGCACAAGCCTTCCGGCAAAGCGTCCGGTTCTGTTTGCTCCATAAAACTGAAACATCCCTCTGGC
>LVZN01000054.1 GCA_001695645.1 Erysipelotrichaceae bacterium MTC7
CTCTCGGCTATGTGAAAGTCATATTCCTTTTGTAATCCTTCCTCTGTCATCTGCTCGGTCTTGCCCTTTAAAGGACAGCCGTCTTTTACTTCATAAATGTTCATAGAAAAACACCTCCTACCTAGTAGCCACGGCAGGAGGTGAAATCTGATGATTTCTTTAATCTTTTTGATAAAAGTCACATTCATAGCCATCGGCATCAAGGAGCAGCCCTTTTGCCCAAGGTGGCACTTGACTCATCCGTTTACATACTTCAGTAACAGATATTTGAGGATCGGCTTCAATAATTACTTCATCATGGACATGAGCCACAATACGATAAGTACTAAGCATCTTCATTGAATACATCAAAATATCACGGGAGATGGCTTGAACAATATTCTCTACAAACTTAGGGCCGTAACTTTCAAGACGCTCCCATTTCTTTGTTCCACCGACCCCTTCATAAGTGACTGATTCACCTCCGAAGATATTTTCACCAATACGAGGTTTTACATAAGCAAGTTGTCTGCCAGAAGGAAGGACGATAAAAAGCATTCCACTCATGATATGAAACTTAATATTCTGTATTTCTTGAGATTGTTTTTCTTTAATACATTTCTTAACTGCTCTATCCACATCCCACCAGAACTTTACGATATATGGATTGGACTGTCTCCAAGCATTAACAAGTGGTTTCAGTTCTTCTTCTAAAAGTCCCATCTCCAAAGCACCCATTGCCTTTAAAGCACCCACTGATCCACCATAACCAAGTGCCAATTCTGCGATTTTTCCTTTTTGCCTTAGATGACCATTCACACCATGTTTTTCAACGGGCAGATTAAACATTTGAGATGCTGAAGCACAATAAATATCACCACCATCTGCGAACACTTGGGTTCTCCACTTTTCACCTGCAAGCCAAGATAGAACACGAGCCTCAATGGCAGAAAAGTCGGCAACGATAAACTTACAACCTTCCCTTGGCACAAATGATGTACGAATGAGCTGTGAAAGTGTGTCTGGGATGTCTTCATAGAGCAGTTCCAGTGTTTCAACATCACCATTTCTGACAATATTTCTCGCCTCTTTTAAATCTGGCATATGATTTTGAGGGAGGTTTTGTAATTGCACAAGCCTTCCGGCAAAGCGTCCGGTTCTGTTTGCTCCATAAAACTGAAACATCCCTCTGGC
>LVZN01000055.1 GCA_001695645.1 Erysipelotrichaceae bacterium MTC7
TTGATTAGGACATTCCCATCAACAGAGGTAAGTTCTCTATACCAATCAGAGCGGAAGAACCTCTCCACCTCGTTTTTTATATCATGTGCAGGCCCATATCTAGGCCGTTTCTTTAGTTTCTTTAAGGCATCTCTATAATCCTTAACAGCCATCAAAATAATGGCATTTGCTAAGTTTTGATAAGGTTCTGTCATCGCATCACCTCTAAATTCGCCTTTACCGCATCAATCAAGGCATCTTGAGTTTTCTCCTTTTTTGTGAGTGCAAGCAGTACGTCTTCATCGATGGTGTCTTTGGTGATGATGTGGTGAACAATAACTGTATTCTTTTGACCCTGCCTATAAAGTCTTGCATTGGTTTGCTGATACAGCTCTAGTGACCAAGTCAGACCAAACCAGATAAGCGTTGAACCGCCGCTTTGAAGATTAAGACCATGACCTGCACTGGCTGGATGAATAACAGCAATGGGTATCTTGCCATCATTCCAATCCTCAATATCCTTTGATGACTGAATCTGTCTGACCGGAAATCTATCTCTAATTCGCTCTAAATCATGCTTATACCAATAAGCAACAAGGACCGGTTTCCCATTAGCGCCTTCGATTAAATCTTCCAAGGCATCTAACTTTTTATCATGAATTACATGAGCCTTGTTCTCGCTATCGTATACAGCACCATTTGCCATCTGTAGCAGTTTTCCAGAAAGGACTGCCGCATTAACCGCATCAATCTCCTCATCACCTAAGTTAGCAACCATGTCTTCCTTAAAATCTGAATAGACCTTCCATTCCATATCACTTAAAGTGACAAATACTTCATTGCTGACATATTCAGGCATCTTGAGATAATCAGTAGATTTCATAGAAATGGTGATGTCCGATATTTGTTTGTAGATTTCCTCTTCAGCACCGGGCAGTGGTTTATAAGAAAATATAATCTGTGCGTTTCTCTTATCTGGCTTAAAATAGGTGTTTCGGTAATGGCTAATGTAGCGTCCCAGCCTTTGACCTAAATCAAGAATTCGAAATTCAGCCCATAAATCCATCAATCCATTACTGGAGGGAGTACCGGTAAGTCCGACTATTCTTCTTACTGAGGGTCTTACTTTAAGTAGACTCTTAAACCGCTTTGCGCCATAAGACTTAAAGGATGACAATTCATCAATGACCAC
>LVZN01000056.1 GCA_001695645.1 Erysipelotrichaceae bacterium MTC7
ACTGAATTGCTTTTCGGATAACTTGTAATTTCTTCTTCACAAAGAATAGAAACAAAGAATTTACCACTGGAAGTTATGCGAATCGTAGCGTGTATGATTCGACCTTTGAGTTCTCGACTACTTGCAAACTTAACCAATCCTAACTTCGGCAATTTCACAAAGTTATTTCTAATTTCGATACTGTTGTTCACATTTTTAGTTGTATAGCTTTGCACGGGATTCATTTTGCTTTTAAATTGTGGCCGTTCATTTTGTTTCTTAAAAAAACGCGAAAACGCATCAAAAAGATGTTTCAGAGAAGATTGAAGTGCAATGCTGTCAACTTCTTTAAGCCAAAGTGTCGCTGTATCTCTTTTCATTTGTGGCAGCAATGCAGAACAAGTATGATAAGATAACCCATTCCCAGTTGTTTCATATTTATTGTTGTACAAATTCAAAAAGTAATTATAGACAAACCTTGAACAACCAATCGTTTTGGCAATTAATATCTCTTGTTTATGATTAGGATAGATTCTAAATTTATAGGCTTTATGCCGTAGCACTCGCATTCACCTCATTTCTTTTTTTGGCTTTGTATATATGCGCGAATTTGCTTTTCTGTGTTGTTGCTACCAGTGGCTACAAAATACCTTGGATTCCAAAGATGACCACCCCACAGTTGTTGTTTAAGTTCTGGATGCTTTTTAAACAAAAGTCTAGCAGATACACCTTTGAATGCCTTAACAATACTAGGAATGTAGTGTTGTGGATTACATTCAATAAGTAAATGGATATGATCTTTGTGTGATTCCATTTCTATGATGTTTATATGATTATCATTTGCGATTTCTTTTCATAACGCTTTGATATCAATGTCTACATCACCATACAAAATATCATGTCGATATTTTACACACCAGACAAGATGATATTGAATAGAGTAGACATAGCCACGTCCGTAATGGATTTCTGACATGCTAAATACCTCTTAATAATTATAACATGCGTATTTGATACTTTCGATTGTTTCAGTGCTTTTTTTAATATATATAATTAACATATGTCAATTAATCAATACAGCAAATTATACATGAACGAAGCCGATTCATCTGCACGACTAAAGTCGAAAGTGTTCTCGGCTTATACATAAAAAAGAGAGCTGTTTAACTCTCCTCGTTTTTATAATTCTACTGAATGTTCATCATCTGCTTTTGGCAAGATTAAGTTTAAGATTACTCCAACTAATGCACTTAGTGCAGTACCCGATAATGTTGCAGCTCCAGCTAATGGGAAAACCGCACCACCTAAACCAATAACTAACATTGCACTCGCAATGATTAAATTTCTTTGTTTTGAGAAATCCACTTGGTTATCTACAAGAACACGTAACCCGTTACTTGCAATAACTCCATAAAGCATAATTCCCATTCCTCCTAGAACACAATTAGGAATGGTTTGAATCGCTGCACTTACATACCCACAAAATGAAAGTATAATGGCAAAACATGCAGCTCCACCAATTACATAGACTGATCCAATACGTGTCATACCAATGACACCTGTATTTTCTCCATATGTTGTATTTGCTGGACCACCAAGGAATGCACTTACAGCAGTCGCAACTCCATCACCTGTTAAAGTGCGATCCAATCCTGGATCTTTCAGGAAATTCTTTCCACAAATTTTACCTAAAACTGTATGGTCTCCAATATGTTCAGAGATTGTTACAATTGCAACTGGCAACATGGCAAACGTTTCTGGACCAAAGTACAATTTATATTGTCTAAAGTCACCAAGTGCAAATGGGAATGAAAATGCTGGCACCTCAAATAGTTTTGCTGTTTCAAATGGTGAGAAATCAACAATCGCTTCACCAATACCAAGCATTGGTAATACAAGTGCTGCCACATATCCAATCACAATGGCACAAAGGAATGGGACAATCTTCAAAAATCCTTTGGCTTTTGTTGAAATAAGTGCTGCTGCTAAAAAGGTAATGATTGCGACTATCATTTGACCAAACGTACCATCTGCTGTAAATCCAGCATTACCAACCGCGCTTCCAGCCAAACCAAGACCAATTACTGCAATCATTGGTCCAATTACAATTGGTGGTAATAACTTATCAATCCAGTTTTTACCAATTACTTTAATTAATAAGGCCGCTCCCACATACACAAGACCAACAAGCATCAACCCTGTTTGTGCAGCCGAGATATCTCCACCCATCGATTTTACCGCTAAATTTACAGCACCGATGTAAGCAAAAGAACTTCCCAAGTACACCGGTACTTTTGCTTTGGTAAAGAAGATATAAATTAAGGTTCCAATTCCAGAAGCAAAAATTGCTACCGATACAGGATACCCCGTAAGAATTGGTACAAGAATGGTTGCCCCAAACATGGCAAACACGTGTTGTACACTTAGAAAAGCCCAAATCTTCGCCTTTGGCTTTTCATCAATTTGAATAATTAGATTATTCGACTTATCCGTCATAGTATTTCCCCCTTTTGTTCGCTAATGACTTTTAAACAATATAAAAATGGAGTTGCCTCCATTTTTAGTTTCTTTTCTTGAAGAACACTGGAATGCTATCATCTTCAATTTCTTCAATTTCAACTTCAGCAGTTCTTTTCGGTTGAATGGTTTCACGTTGGCGTGCACCAAAGTCAAATGTATCAACTGGTCTTTCTTCAACTTTCTTTTCTGGTTTTGCTTTAACTTCGTCATCAAAACCTGTAGCAATTACCGTAACGATAATTTTGTCTTGTAACGCTGGATTGATCGCTACCCCAAAAATAGTATCGATGTCGCCACCTGCTGCTTCTTTAATATATTCAGTTGCATCGTCAGCATCGTATAAGCTTACGTTTTCACCACCAGTAATGTTGATGATTGCTTTTTTTGCACCTGTAATTTTTGCTTCTAGTAATGGTGATTGAATCGCTTTATCTGCTGCGACTTTCGCTTTATCTTCACCATCTGCCATTCCTACACCAATTAGCGCTTTCCCTTGGTCACTCATAGTTGTTTTCACATCAGCGAAGTCCAAGTTAATAAGAGCTGGTGCAGCAATTAAATCAGTAATGGTTTGTACCCCTTGACGAAGCACGTTGTCTGCTGCTTCAAATGCTTCAATTAATGGTTTACGTCCAATCACTTCCAATAAGTTATTGTTAGAAACGATAATTAATGAGTCAACGCTTTCTTTAAGTTCCGTCAATCCCATCTCTGCTTGTTTCATTCTTGTTCCACCTTCAAAGCTGAATGGTTTTGTAACGATTCCCACAGTTAGGGCACCTTCTTCTTTGGCAATTTTTGCAAACAATGGTGCAGCACCAGTTCCAGTACCTCCACCAAGACCCGCTGTAATGAACACCATGTCACTACCTTTAATTGCTTCGCGGATTTCGTTTTCTGTTTCTAAAGCTGCTTTGCGTCCAACTTCTGGATCACTTCCAGCTCCTTGACCTTTGGTAACTCCCATTCCAAGTACGATTTTGTTTTCTACTGGAGAAGTATTCAATACTTGTAAGTCTGTGTTAGCGACAAAGAATTCAACCCCTTGTACACCTTCATTTACCATACGATTCACAGCGTTACATCCACCGCCTCCGACTCCGAAGACCTTTATCGTAACCACTTTTTTGAATTCATTATCACTCATCCTGAGTTTCCCTCTCTTTCCTATTTGTTCAACAATATTTTCTTTAACTTCTTTGTAAAGGCATTATCGTCTTCTTTTCTCACTTGACGAATACTTTCCGTTGAAATTTCAATACCTTCACTTTGCATATGTACAAGTGCTTGCAGTTTTTTATGTGTATAAATTGCTCCAAGTGTTGCACTATAACAACTTCTTCTTGTTCCTATCGTAGATGGAATGTAAATCGAACAATCCAAAATGAATCGATCCTTCATACTTTCCATGCCCAAGATATCTGCTCCAGAACCGGCTAGCACCATACGTGCCTGACCAGCTTGTGCAATCATCTCATTGGCTTCATTGACACCAACAATCCAATGTTGTAACTCTTCTTCAATAGCTCCATATATTTCTTTTCGTGTAATTTCACGATACTCTTCTTTTTCACTATAAATATAAATGATTGAATCATCTCTTTCATATGTTGGAAAGATTGCCGATTCTTTCAATAAATCATTCGCTTCCTTTTCGGTTAGTTTGAACTTACGTCGAATGGCATGTGCAAGTTTTTCATAACCAAAGCCTAATGACTCACATCCCATAAAACGTCCTTTATAGAACAACGCTAAATCCGTATCATACTTTTCATAATTCACAAGTACTACATATTTATCCATAGACCCTTCAATAATTGCTGCTTCCTCAGCAATTGCATAAGTATCTAGACAAATATCAGCAACTCGCAATCCGGCATTTTCAACACACAATACAAATTCATGAACCACGTCTTGTTTGGCACAGATAAAATCAATATCCATGACTAACGTCTCGGCACGTTCATCAACTGGTAATGTTCTTGAGGAAATACCTCCATTAATATATGTGATTGATCCTATATTAACAAACTCATATCCATCAATGTGGAACAAATCAATTGCTTTTTCGATTCCAAGGCGTGCATGACTGGTACGGATTCTACGGCTTCCTTCTTCGATTGGTACATTGACTCTACGTTTAATGCACTTAACATCTGCTGAAGGGATACATAGAATTATACTTTTTAAACGGAACCCTAAATTCTTCTCTACTGCATCAAGCATCGTTACGATAGAAGCAGCCACAATTGTAGGATTTACAATGCGTTTCTTTTCGATTCCTTTTGTCTTTACGCGTTCAACTTTTAATGGATTGAATCGCGACATATAGAATTCACCTATCACTAAGCGTAGCTCATCATCTGCCAATTCCAAACTAGCATAGTACTGTTTTGCCTGCATCGCTTACCCTCCATCCTTACTTACAATTTATTCTATCATACTTTGTAGGACAAAAAAACTGTTTTCCATGAGTGAATCACATATTTTTTCATCTATTATGTTATATTGCAATTTATATTTTCATTTCTACAAGAATCCTTTACTTTTCTATCTTTTTACTGGTTACGAATAATTTCACAATTAGACAAGAATCATAGATGCTCACTTATTTGTCTATATAAATTGATTCTTTTGACCGGTTGATACACTTGTTACATGTTTCTTACATTACGTGCAATTTCTTCTTGATTTTTAATTTTAGAAATGATATTATATGCAAGCAGTAAAAAGTACGAAAGGAGGTTTTCAAATGTCAAGAAAATGTGCAATCACTGGAAAAGGCCCATTATCAGGTAACAAACGTTCTCACTCGTTACGTGCAACTAGACGTAAATGGAATGTAAACCTACAAACAGTTAAAGTGATGGTAGATGGAAAACCAAAGAAAATTAAAGTTTCCGCTCGTGCTTTAAAAACACTTAAAGCAAAACAAGCTATCTAATCAAACAAAAAGCGTGTCCAACTGGATACGCTTTTTTCTATTTCTAGGCATCGTCACTTTCAAATACGATGACTCTACCGTTATGTACTGTGAAAGTTGCTGCTTCTGCAACAATTTCATTACTTACCGTATATACATCCTTTGGTGATACCTTGCGGTTTGTCAGCGGATAGCGAACACCTTGTATTGTGACTTCACTTGGTTCACTAGCAAAGAACGAAATGTACTTCGTTCGTTTGTCCAAACGATAACTTCCCGCTTCCATTGGATATATATAATTTTGTTTATCATATATCGCAAAGTTTAAGTTCTGAAATGCCATCAAATTGTAAATGGCCATAAAATGATCCATACGACCACCTGTAACTCCTGTAATTGCAACTTCATCATAGTGCTCCAAAGCAAATTTAATTGCATGTTCACTATCGCTATCATCCTTTTCTGGATTTAATTTAATGACTGTCGTTACTTTTTGCAAAGCTTCGAGTTGTTCTTGCTCAATCGAGTCAAAGTCACCTATCGCGTAATCCATTGGAATGTTTTGCTTTAGCAACTGCATTGCGCCATGATCAATTCCAATATAATGGACGGCTTCATTGTAGGTAAGTTCTTCCACCATATTGGCGCATAAAATGACAGGTCTCATCGTAAAGATGCAATCCTTTCTTCAATATCACCATCAAAGACATAAGATCCAGCTACAAGAACATCCGCTCCGGCTTCCTTACATAGTTTCCCTGTTTCTTCATTAATCCCACCATCAACTTCAATCAAGTAGGAAAGCTTATGTTCTTTACGATATGTAGCAAAGTATTTAATTTTATCAAGTGCATGTGGCATGAACGATTGTCCACCTTTTCCAGGTTCAACACTCATCACTAATACCAAATCAACTGATGCTAAATATGGCAAAATGTTTGCAATATGCGTGCCTGGTCGTGCTGTGATACCAGCTTTACATCCTTGTGCTTTAATACTTGCAATCAACTGATGAATTTCATGTTCACTATCTAAAGACTCCACATGAAAGGTTAACATATCGGCACCTGCATCAATCATTTGTTTTGCCACTTTAACCGGTTGATCCACCATAATATGCACATCCATAAATAGATTCGTTGCTTTTTTAAACCCTTTCATTACATTGGGTCCAAACGTAATCGCTTCCACAAAGTGTCCATCCATAACATCAAAGTGTAACCATGGTGTCTTTGAGGCAACCACTTTGGCAAGTTGACTCTCAGTTTTTGCATAGTCTAGTGATAAAACCGATGGTGCTACAATTATTTCCTTCATATACAATCTCCTAACGTTTATTCTCAATCATTTTGACAACTTCTTTATAGTGGTCATAACGATATTGTACAATTTCTTTTTTCTCGACGGCTTCAAGCACGGCACATTGTGGTTCGTTAATATGAATACAGTCGTTAAATTTACACTTTCCAACATACGGCGCAAAATCTGGTACCGTATGATTAAAAATATGAATGTCCATATTTTCTAAATCCAAAGATGAAAAACCAGGTGTGTCACCCACCCATCCACCATTGATGGCAAACAGTTGCGTGTGTCTTGTGGTGTGCTTACCTCTACCGAGTGCTTTGGAAATGGCTTGTGTTTTTATTTCCAAGCGATCGTCAATTCGGTTTAATAAACTAGATTTACCAGCTCCACTTTGACCGGTCAAAACACTGATTTTACCTGCGAAGGCAGCTTCGATATCTTTGGTATCAAATGCTTTTCCACTTGTATACACATCATATCCACCCTTCTTATAATCTTCAATGTATCCATACACTGGATCGTTTGGATCATCAATCATATCCATTTTTGTGATAACAAGTACAGGTGTAATTCCTTCATAAGAGATCAAGAAAATCAAACGATCAATCAACACCGTTGAGAAATCTGGGTCTTTTGCACTCATGACAATAATTGCTTGATCCACATTGGCAATCAATGGACGAATCAATTGATTTTTTCTTTCATGTATCCTTTGAATGCCATAAATATCATCCATTTGTTCAAAATCAACGACATCACCAACAACAGGGCTCACTCCTTTTCTAAGTTTACCCATCGCTTTTGCATCGTATGTCATACCATCACTATATATTTGATATTGATTGGAAATGATTCGAATGATTGTTCCTTGTTTCATAGATCCCCTTTTCTTAATTAATCTTGGTAGTAATAAAGTGTTACAGTAGCTCCATCTTTAATTGATGAACCAGAGTCTGGGCTTTGTTTAATCACGGTTTTACTTGGTTTCGAATCACCTTCTGGACGATCAATAACCTCTAACTTTACAGTATATCCAGCACCGCTCAATTCACCTTTTGCAGCTTCGATTTCCCAGCCGATAACGCTGCGTAAAGCCGATTCACCTTTAGAAACAACAAGTGTTATGGAAGCATTTTTACCAGGTTCTACTAGATCACCTTCTGATAACCCTTTTTGTTCCATAATGACCCCTACTTCAAAATCAGAAGATTCTTTCTCTTCTACAGTCACAGTAATACCTTGTGCTTCCAACAAAGATTTCACTTCGCTAATTTGCTTTCCAACGTAGTTAGTAACCATAAAGTATTTTCCTTTGCTAACGGTAAAGGTTATCGTTTTCTTCTCATTTGGTTTAATCTTTGTTCCTTCTTTCAGTCCACTTTGCGCTAAAATAATTCCAGCTTCATCATCTTCGGTGTACTGTTCTTCAACTTTTACCGTTATGTTGTTATCTTCAAGTTCGGCTCGTACATCATCAATGTATTTACCAACGTAGTCACCAACGATAAAATAGGTTCCTCCACTAATGGTAATATTGATTTCCGAACCTTTTGCGACTTTAGATCCAGCTTTCTTCGATTGTTTAAAAACCTCACCTATTTCGATGGATGTATCATCCGTTACTTCTTTTGTTACTTTACCTAACGTAAGTCCAAATTTTTCTAGAACTTCTTTTGCTTGTTCTTGTTCATATCCTTCTAAGTTTGGCATATCTACATATTCAGTAGGTCCAAAACCATCAATGGCACCAGAGAAATACACACCAGCTGTCGTCGCTAATGCAAGCAGTACAGCAAGTGCTGCTATGGCAATGATTTTTGTCCGCTTACTGATTTTCTTCTTTGGCTTTTCGGTTGGTTTTTCACTTGTTTTACCACTAGCACTACCTGGTGTTGTTGCTGTCGCTTTGACAGGACCATCAAAAACGACCGTCCCATCATTTGGTGTATCTTCATCGTAGAAGACAACCTTATCTACGTTTGCCATTTCAGGTGCTAAGCAAACCTCCAAATCAAACAACATATCATTTGCTGTTGCATAACGATGTTTTTTGTTTTTTGCAGTTGCGCGAATAATGATATTTTCAACACTTTGCGGTATTTTCTTATTAAAATCGCGAACGCTAGGTAAGTCTTCACGCATGTGTTTCATTGCAATTTGTACTGGATTGTCCCCATTGAATGGTACATCTCCGGTCAATAATTCATAAAATACAATACCCAATGAATAAATATCCGTTTGTACAGTAGCAAGTTCGCCACGCGTTGTCTCAGGTGCAATGTAATGTGCACTTCCTAAGACAGAATCACTTTGTGTTAATTGAACCGCATCATGTGCGAGTGCAATTCCAAAATCGGTAATCTTTACCGTTCCATCATCTTTAACCAAAACGTTTTGTGGTTTGATATCACGATGAATAATATTGTTTTCATGTGCGTGTGCAACTGCACTTGTTAGTTGTTTCATAATGGAAACTGCTTCATCTACAGGTAAGGCACCACGTTGACGAATCAATTGTTTTAAAGTTTTTCCACGAACGTATTCCATAACGATATAACTACGTCCATCATATTCTCCAACATCATAAACTTCTACGACATTGGGGTGGTGTAATTTACTTGTTGCACTTGCTTCTCTTTGAAAGCGTACCAAAGCAACAGGATCTTTACCTGCATCACCACGTAAAACTTTTATTGCGACTTCACGATTTAGGATGGTATCAATAGCTAAAAATACATCAGCCATTCCTCCCGATCCTATGGAAGATACTATCATATAGCGATTGGCAATCATTTTCTGTTCGTTCATTAAGCGCCCTCCTTTTCAGCAACTATGACGGTTACATTATCATAACCACCAGTTTCATTACTTGCGCGAACCAGTTCATGAACTTTATCTTCAACCGAAACATCTTGTTGCAAGATACTTTGAATCAGCGCAGCAGAGACAAATCCATGGAGACCATCACTAGAGACCATGATGATCTGATAATTGTTTTTAATCTTATTAATTGAGGGGTCAACTTTATTCCAAACCCCAAGTGCTCGAGTTAACATACTTCCTTTTGGATGGGCACTTGCCTGTGAAGCACTCACTTCACCTGCTTGTACCAAATCACTAGCAAGGTTATGATCTTCTGTTAATGCAATAAGTTCCCCATCATATAGGGCATAAACACGAGAATCTCCACAGTGGAAGATAAATGTTTCGTTTTGCGAAAATAGTACACCAGCGACTGTGGTTCCCATTCCTTTGTATTCCAATTTTGCACTACTGGCACGGAAGACTTCATCGTTTGCTTTTTCCACTGCATAACGCAACCAGTCTTTGATTTGGCTTACACTTTTTGTTGGTTTTTTTTGTTCAAATTCTTTGGCGATTGTTTCCTTTGCCATAAAACTTGCAACATCTCCAGCATTTCCGCCACCGATACCATCACAGACGATCATGATTGATTCTTGATTTGCATTTGTCCCATAGTACAAACTGTCTTGATTCATTTTTCGAACCTTTCCACGATCCGTCATACCATACATCCGTATCATTGCTTACCCTCTTTCATTTCATTTGCTCTAAGTTGTCCACAAGCAGCATCAATATCCCCACCATGCTCCTTGCGAATCGTACAGCGTACCCCTAATTTCATTAGTTCATCATAAAATTTCATTGCATGCTCGCGATCCACACCTTTAAACCCTTGTTCATCGACACTGTTGTAGGGAATCAAATTCATATAGTAATGATGTCCTTTCAACAATTTTGCAAGTTGTTTTGCATGTTCTTTTCCATCGTTAACACCTTTCAAAAGTATGTATTCAAACGTCAATCGACGATTGTTGTACGTTTCATACACATCGAGTGCTTCCATTAAGCGCTCCAGTGGATATGCCTTATTGATTGGCATCAATTTGCTTCGCAGTTCATTGTTTGGTGCATGCAAACTAATCGCTAAATTATACTGTTTTTGTTCTTTGGCAAATCGTTCGATCATCGGCACAATTCCACAAGTACTAATTGTGATATGTCTTGCACCAATGGCCAATCCATTATCATCGTTCATGATACTTAGAAATTTCATCACATTGTCATAGTTGTCAAATGGCTCTCCAGTTCCCATCACAACAATATGGCTCACGCGATCTTCATCCGCATCTAGCTCGCGTTGCACATACATAATTTGATCCACCATCTCAGCTGTTGTTAAGTTTCTTTGTTTTTTTAGAAGTCCACTTGCACAAAAAGCACAAGCCATATTACATCCAACTTGTGTTGTGACACATACGCTTTTTCCATAATCAAAACTCATAAGTACAGTTTCAATCAAAGCATCGTCTGCAAGTGCAAACAAGTACTTTCTTGTTCCATCTTTTGACACTTGTTTTTTCACAAGTCGCAAATTGGAAATACTGTATTGATCATCGAGAATTTGGCGTGATTCTTTATTTATATCGCTCATTGCATCAAAGCTCGTTACATGTTCACGATAAAGCCAGCGGAAAATTTGTTTTCCTCTAAACGGTTTCCATCCATGTTCCTTTGCCATTTCCTGCATATCTTGCGCATCGAAATTGTAAATACTATCTTTCATATATTTTAGTATACCACTCTTTCCAATCGATATTATAGTCGATTACTGTTCTACTTTTTGTAGTTTGCAAATGAAAAATCCATCACTATCGTATTCGAATGGAAAAATCGTTTGTTCCGAAATGATTTCCATATCCGGGTGCTGTTCAACAAATGCTTTTATTTGCAATTCGTTTTCTTTTTTATTTAACGTACATGTTGAATATACCATTTCACCATTTGGTTGTAGTAATTTATACGCTTCATTTAAGATTCCTTTTTGGATTTTAATAATGCCATCCATGTCTTCAGGTTCCATAAACATCTTAATTTCATTTTTTCGTTTTAACGTTCCATACCCACTGCATGGAGCATCCACTAAAATTTTACTAAACGTATTTGGTTCAAAATGTTTACTTGCCTCTGTAGCATCCATCACTTGATAATCCACATTGATACAACCCAAACGTCGCATGGTCGCTTTTACCAACTCTAAACGATGTGGATGAATATCCGTTGCGATGATTTTTCCACGGTTTTTCATTAACGTTGCCATGTGTCCAGTTTTACTTCCAGGTGCACTACACATATCCAACACCAAATCATTTTCTGTTGGATGTAAAGTTAATCCAACTAGTTGACTTGCTTCATCTTGTACACTTGTTCTTCCATATTTAAAATCTTCGGTTGCTGCAATGCTTCCTTTTTTAAAGTACAAAGCCACTGGTGAAAGATTTCCTTCCGTGTACTGTTCGCTTTTTAACAGTTCTTCCTTTGAACTTTTAATCGTATTTACACGAACGGTTTGGTTTGGAATATGAAGCGAATCCTCGCATAGTTTAATCGTCGTTTCCATACCATACTGTTTTGCCCACATTCGAACAATCCATGTTGGAAATGACGTGCGAATCGCAAGTTGTTCAAAGTCATCACCATCTACACTTCGTTTTCCTTTACGTTGAACTTGTCGTAAAATGGCATTTACAAAACCAGCATACTTACCTTCATATTTACCCTTGGCAATTTCTACGGCATCATCGATGATGGCAAAATCAGGAATACGATCCAAAAAAAACATTTGATACACACTCATGTCGAGCAGTAACTTAATTTCTCGTTTGACCGGTTTTTCGGTATAGTCTTTCCATTGGTAGTTGATAAAACGATAGTTTTGTAGAGTTCCATATACAATGTTGGAAATCAATGCTTTGTCACGTTCATCAAAACCGACAAGTTCTTTCTTTAATAATAAATTACTGTATTTACCATAAATGGCAATTTCAATTAACAGTTCAAATGCTTTTTTTCTTACGCTCATAGCCACCCTCATCCCGTAGGATTTGCCTTTCGTTTTTTTCTTCATTATCATACCATAAAACATGGTTTTATGGTTACTTCTCTGATGCTAGTTTACTCTAGAAATAGTGGATTGATATCAATCTCGAGCTTGCTTTTACACTTTTTTTGCAACAAGTTCTCTTTGATGCTATGCACCGCTTGCAAAAGCTCAGTAAAACTTGCACATCGCAAGATTTTTCGCACACGCATAATATCTTTGCGCTTGCTTAATTCTACTGCTCTTAGATGCTTTACCTTTGGATAGGCAAAATCCTCAAAACAGGCTTCGATATCTTGATGCAATTTTTCTACATCTTCACCAGTAAACACCAAGCTTGCTAAATAGGTATATGGTGGATACTTTCCTAAATGGCGGAACTGCATCTCTTTTTTAAAGAAGGTATCATAATCTTGATTTTTTGCACAAGTAATCGCATAATGATCGGTCTGGTAAGCTTGTAAAATCACTTCTCCAACTTTATCACCGCGACCACTACGACCACTGGCCTGCACAAGCAAATCAAAGGTTAACTCCACACTTCGAAAATCTTCTCGTTGCAAACTTGCATCTGCATTAACAATCCCAACCAGTGTTACGTTTGGAATATCAAGACCTTTGGCGATCATCTGTGTTCCTACCAAAATATCATATTCATGTTGTTCAAATTCACGCAGTACTTTTTCATGCATATCTTTACGTCGCATCGTATCTTGATCCATTCGTACGACACGTGCTTGTGGGAACAGTTCATCCACATATTCTTCTAGTTTTTGTGTACCAAAGCCGGTCGTTTGAATATTCTTACTTCCACAGCTCGAACATACAAAATACGCCGGTTCTTGATACTCACAATAGTGACAAACCAAGCGATTGCTTTGTTTATGATAGTTTAATGTAAGATCACAGTGCGGACATTTCTTCACTTCTCCACAGTCTAAACAACGCAATACTGGTGAATATCCGCGACGATTCAGCAGCAAAATCACTTGTTCTTTTTTTTCCAACCGTTCATAAATCGCATTCTTTAGTTGTACGGAAAGCAAGGCATCACGATCTTTTTTCATATTTTCTTTCATATCGACCACATGCACGACTGGCATGTTTTTATAAATACGGTTTTTCAGTTCCAACAATTGATAAACACCTTTATATGCTCTTGCATACGATTCCAGTGATGGTGTCGCACTTGCTAAAACGATAGGAGAATCATGAATGCGCGCACGTTCAATGGCAATGTCACGACAATGATAACGTGGTTGACTATCCTGTTTATAACTGGTGTCATGTTCTTCATCCAAAACAATTAGTCCCAGTGCATCAAATGGCATAAATACCGCACTTCTTGTACCTACCACAATTTGCACTTTCTTCTCTTTCACCAGTTTGTATTGTTCGTACTTTTCTTGGTTGTTTAACGATGAATGATAAATGGCAACACTTTGACCGAAGCGGCACGTCACACGTTCCACCATTTGTGCGGTCAAACCAATTTCAGGAACTAAGATTAACACCTGTTTACCACTTGCTAAAACCTCGCTTGCTAACTGTAAAAAGATTTCCGTTTTTCCACTACCAGTCACTCCATGCAACAAATGCACATGGTGCCCAGAATAGGCTTTAATTTGATCCATAGCTGCTTGCTGTTCTGGTTGTAAATCAAAATGCTCACATACCAACTGCAAATCATCAACCTGTGCACGTCGTTCTTCTTCTTGTAATTCGACAATTCCTAATTCAATAAAACGTTGCAAACAACTAAATTTCTTATTGAATTCTTGTCGCAAAACCTTCGGTTGTGCTTGTAAATAGACGATGGCTTCTTGTTGCTTTGCACCTTTTACTGACTTTATTTCCTTTAATACAACATAGGTTTCTTTACGTACATGTTGTGTGCTTGTTTTGGGTTTAAGTTTACTTGGTAACATCGCTTGGAAACAACTCATTAAACTAGCCACACAGTTATTTGCCATAAAACGTGCCAGGTGAAATGCTTCTTCATTCAACAACACTTCATCATCGATAACTTCCATAATGGATTGCACCTTATAAGGGCGTGCTTCTAGTTCCGCTGTTGACATTTCATACACACGATTCACAATACCAACTACTTTGCGACCAGCAAAAAACACATGCACACGCATACCTTTTTTTACTTCCACGTTTGTTGCTTTGTATAGAAAACTTTGATCTACAGCCATCGCTGTATATTCAATGTATATATCTGCTACTTTTTCCATGGAATTATCTTACCATAAAAAAAGAAGAATAGACGATTCTATTCTTCTGCGTTTGTATTTGATACAACTTCTTTTAAACTTGCAGCCAATCCAGTTAGTTTTTGAATTTCACTTGGAATGATCAATTTTGTTGATTTACCGTTTGCGACTTTAGCAAGTGCTTCAAGTTCTTTAATTTTTACAGTTGCTGCATTTACATCAGCTTTCGATAATGCACTAAGCCCATCAGCAGTGGCTTGTTGAACTTCACGAATGGCTTTTGCTTGCCCTTCTGCTTCTAGAACCATCGCTGCTTGACGTCCTTCTGCTTCACGAATCTGACGTTCTTTAAATGCTTCGGCTTGTAGAATGGTACTTTCTTTTTCCCCTTCGGCAATAAGAATTTGACTTTTCTTTTTACCTTCCGCTTGTAAGATTGCTTCACGACGTTCACGTTCAGCTTTCATTTGTTTTTCCATAGCATCTTGAATCTCACGCGGAGGCAAGATGTTTTTTACTTCCACACGGTTGACTTTAATTCCCCATTTGTCTGTTGCTTCATCAAGAATTGCACGCATTTGCGTATTGATAACATCACGACTTGTTAGTGTTGCATCTAAATCCAATTCCCCAATTAAGTTACGCAGCGTTGTGGCTGTTAAGTTTTCCACAGCCATCATTGGGTTGGTAACCCCATATGCATATAACTTTGAATCCGTAACTTGAAAGTATACGACCGTATCGATTTGCATCGTTACGTTATCTTTTGTAATTACAGGTTGTGGAGGAAAATCTACCACATGTTCTTTCAATGAAATCTTTTTTGCGACACGTTCGATTAACGGAACCAAAAAGTGTAGTCCAGTTCCCCAAGTCACACGATATGCTCCCAAACGTTCAATAACGTAAGATTCGGATTGTTTGACCACGCGAACGTGAGCTCCAACCAAAGCAAGCACAACAATTAAAAATACTAATATTACGATAATTTCCATTTTATTTCTTCTCCTTATTCACGAGTACGGTGACTCCTTTTATTGCATGCACATACACTTCATCATCTTTTTTCAAAGGATGATGTCCAATGTTTTTTGCCGCCCAATCAACACCTTCCAATTGCACCCTACCTTCATTAGTCAGTTCACTAAAGTCTTGTAAAACAATTGCTTTTTTTCCAAGAATTTCATCAACGTTCGTTTTGATTAGGTTCGGTTTGATTTTCTTCAAGGCATATGGTCTTAGCAAAAGTAGCGTCACTACGGAAACGAGTAAAAACGCAACAAGCTGCCCTGTAAAGTCAATGCCAAATAGACTAAGTATGACACAAACCAAACTGCCAGCTGCAAACCAAATGGCGACAAGTTGTAACGATGCTGCTTCAATTGCACATATCACAAAGAAAGCAATCATCCACCCTATTACGTATGATTCCATATGAAACCTCCTGTCTTTATTGTAGACCATTATGTATCAAAAGTATAGAAAAAACGTGGAAGCACCTTGTTTGATACGCCACGTATTTTTGTTTATAAGTTTGAATATCCCATCAGATAGGTGTCAACTGCTCTTGCAGTGTTTTTACCTTCTTGCATAGCCCAAACCACCAATGATTGGCCTCGCTTTGCATCACCAGTAACAAATACTCCATCAATTGCAGTCGCTGTTCCGTCAGTTGTTGCAAGTACACCACGTTCCGTTTGATCAAGCATGAATGCCGTACAAACGTTATTTTCTACACCAACAAACCCAGCTGCAATAAAGACAAGATCACAGTCGACAACGCGTTCACTATCTGCAACATGAACTGGTTGCATACGCTTGTTTTCATCAAGTTGCCATGCAACATCTACAATAATCGCTTGGCATACTTCACCTGCTTCATTTTTAACAAACTCTTTGACTGTCGCTTCATAGACACGAGGATCTTTACCAAAAACCGCAATTGCTTCTTCTTGTCCATAGTCGGTTTTTTTGACCTTTGGCCATTCTGGCCATGGATTGTTCTCTTGACGTGTGCTTGGTAACTCTGGCATCATTTCAAGTTGCATCACTGATGCACAATGTTGACGAATCGCTGTACCAACACAATCATTCCCAGTGTCTCCTCCACCAATCACAAGTACGTGTTTATTGTTTGCATCAATGGTAGGTTCTGTATCATTTGCATCAAGCACATGCTTCGTCGCTGCTTGTAAATAGTCAACGGCAAAATGAATACCTGTTGCTTCTCTGTTTGCGACTTGCAAATCCCTTGGTTTGCTTGCTCCAACGGCCAAAACTACAGCATCGTATTCACTTTTCAACTTGTCCGCAGCTTCTGGCGTATCAATGCTTGTTGAAAGGACAAATGTAATTCCTTCCTCTTCCATCAAGGCAATTCGACGATTGACATATTCCTTGTCCAGTTTCATATTGGGAATTCCATACATTAAAAGTCCACCAGCGCGATCACTTCTTTCATACACAGTAACTTCATGACCACGACGATTTAACTGCCATGCTGTAGCCAAACCACTTGGACCACTCCCAACAATGGCTATCTTTTTCCCACTGCGTTTGCTTGCTTGCTTAGCTTTGATGATTTCCCGATCAAAACCATATTCAATCAAGAATTTTTCATTTTCACAAATCGTAACCGCATCACCATGTAAAGAACAGGTACATGCTTTTTCACAAGGTGCAGGACAAACCCGGCTTGTAAATTCGGGAAATGGATTTGTTAGTAATAAACGCTTTAATGCCTCATCATAATTTCCACGATACAACAAATCGTTCCATTCTGGAATCATGTTGTGCAATGGACAACCACTGGACATACCTGCAATTTCTTGTCCAAACTGACAAAAAGGAACACCACAATCCATGCAACGGCTTGCTTGTTTTTTACGTTCTTCTTCATTGATTGGAAGATGAAACTCAGCAAAATTACAAATTCTTTGTTTTGGACTTATGTCGATACTATCTTTTCGGTCATATTCCAAAAAACCACCAATTTTCCCCATAGTTACGCTCCTTTCTTTTCATAGAAGGCTTCAATTTGTGCCTCTTCAAGTGATAATCCACGTTCTTGATGTTTGTGGATCAAACTTGTCATTTCTTTATAATCAATTGGCATGATTTTCTTAAAATGGTTATGATACATTTCAAAACTCTCAAGAATTTGCTTTCCTTTTGCAGAATTTGTATGCGCAACATGCGCTTCAATCATCCCTTTGATTTCTGCTAAATCGTGTTGTGAAGTAACGACCTCTAACTCGACCATCTCTTTGTTGATTTTGGCATAAACTTCATTGTATTCATCAAGAATATATGCATATCCACCACTCATACCAGCAGCAATATTTCTTCCACATCTTCCTAAGATACATACACGACCACCTGTCATGTATTCCAATGCATGATCACCAACACCTTCAACAACTGCTTCTGCACCAGAGTTTCTAACGCAAAAACGTTCTCCAGCTACACCAGCGATGTATGCTTTTCCTGATGTTGCACCATAGAAAGCCACATTTCCTACAATGATGTTCTCACAAGCAGTAAACGTTGTATCCTTTGGTGGCATTAAAACAAGTTTTCCTCCAGACAATCCTTTTCCAAAGTAGTCATTGCTGTCTCCAACTAGTTTTAATGTAAGTCCTTGGGGAACAAACGCACCAAACGATTGTCCTCCAGCTCCACGAGCTTCAACAACATATTGGTCTTCTGGTACGCGTATGCCAAGCGTTTTGGTGATGTGGCTACCAAGCATCGTACCAAATGCACGATTCAAGTTATCCACTTCAACGTTTGTGCTAGCTTGCTTATTTCCCTGAATCGCCGTCGCAAATTCTTTGATTAACTGCGCGTCCATGGTTTTTTCAAGTTCAAAATCATAACGATCTTTCGCATCAAAGATGACGTTTTCATCTAATTGATCTACTTGTGTTAACAGATTTTGTAAGTCTACATGATGCATCTGCTCTTGTGATAGATGTTTTTTTACTTCTAGCAGTTCGCTATGTCCAACCATTTCATCAATGGTTCTAAATCCTAGCTGTGCCATGTATTCACGTAATTCTTGCGCAATAAAACGCATAAAGTTAATTACATATGCAGGTTTTCCTTCATAGCGTTTTCGTAACGTAGGGTTTTGTGTTGCAACACCGACAGGACATGTATCCAAGTTACAGACACGCATCATCACACAACCGATTGTAACCAGCGGTGCTGTTGCAAAACCAAACTCTTCTGCCCCTAATAAAGCAGCAATGGCAACATCCTTACCAGTTAACAGTTTTCCATCGGTTTCTAAACGCACGCGACTACGCAAACCATTTAACAATAAGGTTTGATGTGCTTCGGCAAGTCCAAGTTCCCATGGAAGACCCGCATTGTAGACCGAGTTTTTTGGTGCTGCCCCAGTTCCTCCATCGTATCCTGCGATTAACACAACTTCACTACCGGCTTTTGCCACACCTGCGGCAATGGTTCCAACTCCTGCTTCGGAGACTAATTTTACTGAAATACGCGCTTCTTTGTTTGCTGACTTACAATCGTAAATCAACTGAGCCAAATCTTCGATCGAATAAATATCATGATGTGGTGGTGGTGAAATTAACTGTACACCTGGTGTAGAATGGCGAGTTTTGGCAATCCACGGGTATACTTTACCTGCTGGAAGTTGACCACCTTCTCCAGGTTTTGCACCTTGGGCCATTTTGATTTGAATTTCTTTTGCATTAACTAGATATTCGCTAGTCACCCCGAAGCGACCTGAGGCAACTTGTTTAATTGCTGAACATCGATTCGTACCAAATCGTTCTGGATCTTCTCCACCCTCTCCAGAGTTGCTTTTTCCATGAAGCGTATTCATTGCAATTGCAAGCGTTTCATGTGCTTCTTTTGAAATGGATCCATAGGACATGGCTCCCGTTTTAAATCGCTTTACAATTTCATCGACAGACTCCACTTCGTTAATATCAATTGGTTGCGCCTCTTTGAAAGATAATAAACCACGTAGTGTCGTCACTTCCATTTCTTTTTCAATTGTCTTCGTGAATTCTTTAAATATATGATAATCACCATTTCTTGTTGCTTTTTGCAATGTATGAATGGTTTTTGGGTTATACAAATGACTTTCATGACCACTACGATATTTATGCATACCACGACTCTCGAGTGTTGCTTGCACAGCTAATCCAAGTTCATCGAAAACAGCTTGATGCAACTCATTTTGACGCTTTTCGATATCTTTTAACGCAATCCCCCCAATGCGGCTTACCGTTTTAGTAAAGTAGGTTGCAATGACGTCTTCACTAATGCCAAGTGCTTCAAATACCTGACTTCCCTGGTAGGATTGGATGGTTGATATCCCCATTTTTGATGCAATTTTCACAATTCCATGTAGAATTGCATGATCATAATCATCAACAGCAGCATAGTAATCCTTATCCAACAGTTGATCATCGATTGCTTGGGCAATCGTATCGTGAGCCAAGTATGGATTGATTGCACTTGCACCATAACCAAGTAGGGTTGCAAAGTGGTGCACTTCTCTTGGTTCAGCACTCTCTACAATCAATGCGGTTAATAAACGTTTCTTGGTGCGGACAAGGTGTTGGTTTAAGGCGCTCGTCGCTAATAAGGAAGGGATTGCCAAGTGGTTTTCATCAACCCCACGATCACTTAATACCAATAAGGTCGTTCCTTTACTAATGGCTTTATCTGCTTCATTACACATAGCAGCAATAGCCTCTTCTAAACTCGTATTTTTATAATAGAGCATCGAAATGGTTTCGCAAGTAAAGCCATCTTTATGTAAACTTTTAATTTTTAGCATATCGTTGTTGCTCAAGATTGGATTGTGGATTTTCAGCAAACGCGCATTTTTTGCAGTATCTTCCAACAAGTTTCCATCACTTCCTAAGTAGACACTTGTGCTCGTTACAATTTGTTCCCGAATCGCATCGATTGGTGGATTGGTCACTTGGGCAAACAGCTGTTTGAAATATGAAAACAGTGGTTGATATGTTTGATCCAATACCGCCAAAGAACTATCCGTCCCCATCGCGATAACGGGTTCATTACCATGCAAAGCGGTTGGGATAATGTAATCTTTTATGTCTTCATAACTATAGCCATGTACTTTTTGCAGTTGTTCTAGTTCGAGTCCCTTGTATTCGGTAGACTTTTGATTTGGAATTTTCACATCCTTCAATTCAAGTAGATTGGATTCCAACCATTCCCCATAAGGATTCCTTGTTGCATACGTATTTTTAAGTTCTTCATCATCAATTAGACGACCTGCTTTTGTATCAACAAGCAGCATTTTTCCAGGTTGTAAGCGACTTTTCTTTTCAATCATACTAGGTTCAATATCCAACGCACCAACTTCACTACTTAAAACAAGATATCCATCTTTGGTAAGGTAATAGCGAGATGGACGAAGACCATTACGGTCAAGAATTGCTCCCATCACATCACCATCAGAGAATAAGATAGAAGCAGGTCCATCCCATGGTTCCATCAAACATGCACTGTATTGATAGAAATCCTTTTTCTTTTGGTTCATACTTCGATCATGTTCCCATGGTTCTGGAATGTTCATCATGATGGCTCTTGGTAAATCCATACCTGCCATAACCATAAATTCAAGGGCATTATCTAACATCGCTGAATCACTTCCTGTAGCTTCAACGACTGGCATGATACGTTTCATATCATCGCCAAGTACACTGGAAACCATATTCTCTTCACGACTTAACATCTTATTTGCATTTCCCTTAATCGTGTTAATTTCACCATTATGGACGATGAAACGATTCGGGTGAGCACGGTGCCATGAAGGCATGGTATTAGTTGAAAAGCGAGAGTGAACAAGCGCAATTGCACTTTTAAAATCCTTGTCCTGTAAATCCTTATAAAAAGTTCTAAGTTGTCCTACCAAAAACATACCTTTATAAACAATGGTGCGACTGCTTAATGAACATACGTATGTCTCAGGACTGCTTTTTTCAAAAATTTTACGCGTAACATATAATTTACGATCAAACGCGATGCCTGGTTGCAAGTTTTCTGGTCGTTTGATAAAACATTGAACGATGGTTGGCATCACTTCCAACGCTTTATGCCCCAAAACACTTTCATCGACTTCTACATCACGAAATCCTAAGATTTCAAGTCCTTCTTTGTTTGCAACTATCGTAAAAAGTTGCTTAGCTTTTTTGTATGCAAGCGCATCTTGTGGAAAGAAAAACATTCCCACTCCATAATCACTTTTTGGCAAATCAAAGGAACACACGCGTTCAAAATATGTGTGCGGGATTTGGGTAAGAATTCCTACCCCATCTCCAGTTTTTCTATCAGCATCCATTCCAGCACGATGTTCCAAGCGTTCAACAATGGTCAATGCATCATCAACGGTACGATAGGTTCTATCACCGCGAATATTTACAACTGCACCAATCCCACAGTTATCGTGTTCAAAGCTTTCATCATATAGTCCAACATGTTTCATGATTCATTCCCCCAATTAAAAAAGACGCTCTATGCTAAAAAAGCATAAAACGTCGTTGTTTGTATTTTATTTTACCAAACACTTTGTGATTGTCAAGAAAATTTTTACATTGCTTTGAAACAATTTACATTTTTACTTCATAGACGTTGGTAAACACTTCGTTTAACACCGTTTGATACATTGTTTCATCAAGTGGTTTTGGATAACTCATAAAGCATAAAGGATGGATATTTTTATCACGATTGATTTGTGGTTGTATAAATGTTGTTTCAAAAAGATGAAATGCATTTCTTTGATAAAATGCAACCCGACGTTGACTAACCTGATCAAAGGGTTTTTCGACTTCTAGAATGATGGTTTGCTTAGGATATTTTTGTTTAAGCAAAGATACCATCTTGGAACCAATCCCTTCTCCTCTGGTTTGCTTTGCCACCGCAAAGTTTTCAATAAAGATAAAATCATGTAGTTTCCAAATTAAAAAGACGCCTTTTAACGTACCATCGACATAGCCAAGAAATTCCACCATGCGTGTTTGCAGTTTCTTTTCAATGAACTCATAAGGACGAATCTCACTTACCGGAAAAGCCTCCACAAGTAATGCATAAGCTTCTTTGTATTGTTGTAATTGTAATAGTTGCATATATACCTCGTCTTTCATTGTAACAAAGTTTAACAAAACAACAAGTCCATTGCTTGCTCATATTCTATATTTTTTATTCTTTATAATCGTTTGAATGGACAACATAGAAATATTTGTTATGATAAACGTGATAAACTAGGGGGATTCAAATGAAAGGAAAGATCAAATACGTACTACTGGGACTTGCTGTCCTACTTGCTTGTTTTAGCATTTTTCAGACAGAGTTTGTAATCTATGCGACAGAGTTGGAATACCAAACAAGTTTACAAATTGCTGATATTGCAAACAACTTCAACCTAATTTCACTAATGATGGTCATCATTATGATTAGCGTCCTGCTGATTGTTGGTTACTTTGCAAAAAAATACAAGCGAGAAAGCAAAGCCTCTCATCAATGATGGGAGGCTTTTGTTTATTAGTCTTTTATAACGCTTGCACAACGTTCACATAAACCATCTTCAGCATGTGAATCGGTAATGTTCCAACATCTTGGACATACAACGCCTTCACATTTTTCAACTTTGACTTCAACTGTATCAAACGCTTCAAGTGTATCTTCGGTAAATGACACTTTTGAAACGGTTAACCATTGGTGAATCTTATCACCAAGTACTTCTTCAAGTAAGGCTTTATCATTGTCTTTTACATGCAATATTACATGTGCTTCCAATGGTTTTCCAATGACTTTTTCATTTCTTGTGTTTTCAATAGCTTTAAACACATCTTTACGAATCGCAAATAAGCGGTTCATTTTTTCTTTAATGATTTCATCATTTGCTAAACGTTCGCTCTTGTTGAATGCTGTAAGGTGTACGGTTTCTTCGTATGCTGCAAAATGATCAGAGATTTCTTCTGCCGTATGAACTAAGATTGGTGACCAAAGTTTCAACAACGTATCACAAGTTTTATACAGTACCGTTTGTACTTGACGACGACGTTTGTCATCTTGTTTTTCAATGTACAAAATATCTTTTGTAAAGTCTAAGTAATATGCACTTAACATATTTGTCATAAACGTTGATAGCTTTGATGTAATATTTGAGAAATCAAAAGTAATGTATAACTCCTTAATTTCATGGTTAAGTTCATTCAACAAGACCAACATGTGTTGATCCACTACAGTCAACTCGGATTCAGGAACCATATCTGCTTGAGTAAAGTCTGCAGGATTGATATTTCCAAGAATAAACCTAAAGGTATTACGTACTTTACGGTATTGTTCAGATACTTGTTTTAGGATTGCATCTCCCATACTCACATCTTGTTGGTAGTCAACACTTGTTGCCCATAAACGTAAGATGTCTGCTCCGTATTGTTGCGTGATTTTTGTCGGTGCAACTGCGTTCCATTGTGATTTGGACATCTTCACACCTTTTTCATCCATTACAAATCCATGCGATAAGATTTGTTTGTAAGGTGCATGACCATATACTGCAGTACCGATAATAAGTGATGAGTTAAACCATCCACGGTATTGATCAGAACCTTCAAAGTATAAATCTGCTGGATAAGGAAGTCCACGTCCAATCATCGCTTCTGTATGACTTGATCCTGAATCAAACCATACGTCCATGGTATCGACTTCTTTTGTGAATGTGCCATTTGGACTACCTGGGTGTGTATAACCTTCAGGTAATAGATCTTTTGCATCTCTTTCAAACCAGACGTTTGTTCCAAACTCGCCAATTAAATCTGCAAAGTGTTCAAACAAATCGTGTTCCATGATTGGTGTTCCATCTTCTGCATAAATAATTGGAATTGGCACACCCCAAGCACGTTGACGTGAAATACACCAATCTCCACGATCGCGGATCATATTGTGTAAACGTTGTTCTCCCCAAGTTGGTGTCCAAAATACGTTTGCGACTTCTTCAAGTAATTGGTCACGGATTTTATCGATTGAGGCAAACCATTGTTTGGTTGCTCTAAAGATAATTGGTTTTTTTGTACGCCAGTCATGTGGATAACTGTGTGTAATGAATTCAAGTTTTAATAATGCTCCAACTTCTTCAAGTTTTTGCGTTACCACTTTGTTTGCATCATCTACGTATAATCCTTCTAACCAAGAACCAGCTTCCGCCATCATATGACCTTGTTCATCTACTGGACAGTATGGTGGAAGTCCATACTTCATCCCAACGATAAAGTCATCTTCCCCATGTCCTGGAGCCGTATGTACACATCCTGTACCTGCATCTTCCGTTACGTGTTGTCCACAAATAATTAAAGATTCACGATCATAGAATGGGTGCTTAGCCGTTAATCCTTCCAGGTGTTCACCACGGAATGTTTTAAGCACTTTCTTTTCTTGTAGCCCAAGTTCTTCCCAAAGAGCATCCACGTTGTTTGCTAATACAACTAAGTTTCCTTTTTCACTTTCAACAAGTGCATATTCTAAGAATGGATTTAAACAGATCGCAAGGTTTGCTGGAAGCGTCCACGGTGTTGTGGTCCAAATAACAAATGCATCCGTAGCTTCATCTAAGATTCCTTTTCCATCAAGGACATTAAATTTTACGTAAATAGCAGGACTTTTGATATCTTTATATTCGATTTCAGCTTCTGCTAGTGCAGTTTCACTACTTGGTGACCAATACACTGGTTTTTTACCTTGATAGATCAATCCATCTGTCGCCATTTTTCCAAAGATTTTCAGTTGATCACGTTCAAACTCTTTTTGTAGCGTAATGTATGGGTGATCATAATCTCCAATACATCCTAACGATTTGAACCCTTTCATTTGGATATCAACTTGTTCAAGTGCATAGTCATGGCAGATTTTTCTAAAATCTTCCACTTTCATTTCTTTACGGTTGTATCCTTGTTTTTGAATTGCAGTTTCAATTGGTAAACCGTGTGTATCCCATCCTGGAATAAACGGAGTTTTGTATCCTTGCATAAAACGCGCACGAACAATGACATCTTTCAACGTTTTGTTTAATGCGTGTCCTAAGTGAATATCACCATTTGCATAAGGAGGACCATCGTGTAATACGAACAGTTCATTTCCTTCTCTTTTTGCTAGCATTTGTTCATAAAGTTTTTCATCTTCCCAACGTTGTTGAATACCAGGTTCTTTTTTTACCAAGTTCCCTCGCATTTCAAAATCGGTTTTGGGCATTAATAAGGTATCTTTGTATTCCATCTCTTGCTCTCCTTCTTATAAAAAAAACGTCCTTATACTCATATAAGGACGTGATTACGCGGTACCACCTTACTTCATGTATTTACATACATGCGCTTCATTAACGGTAACGTCGTTGCTACGTCTTATCTTACTTGATTCAGATAAGCTACTCCTAAGTGATATCTTTATACATGTCATGTTTGTCTTTCACCAAACGACAACTCTCTAAGCAATTCCTGTATAAAGCATGTCTTAATCTTTGTATTTCTTTTCAATCAATTCTACATTAGGAATGGGTGGAATGTCAAACCCATCTATCGTTTCTGATAGAATTTGCAACTGTTCGTTAAGATTAATCTTAATTTCATGTGCCTCAATTCCTAATTTCGAAATATTTAATAATATCGTTTTGGCATTTTGCAACGCTTCTTTGACAATCATGTCCGCATTGCGATTGGCAGTATTTAAAATGCCATTTGCCTCTTCTAAAGCATTTCTTGTCATTTCACGCATCGCGCGTTCTTTGATATCTAAATCTTGTAGAAGTTTTGTATACTTTCTTCCAATTTCTTCAATCTTACGATCGTTTTCTTCATTTTGTTTTTTATATGCAAGCAGTTTCCGTTGTAGATCATCAATTTCTTGATTTTTAGCAGCTAACTCACTATCGACTTGATATCGATTATATCCATTTTTTACACGATCAAATTCCATAGCGATTTTCCCCTCTCCAATCATTCATACTTGCCTACTTCTAACACAAAGCGATTACTTTTTGTTTTTCGTCCAGTATCGTTAACCACAAATCGACCATACCCACGAATTGAAATAAGTATGGATTTATTATCACATATGTAAGCCAAATCTTCAACTACTAGATGATTGACTTTCACACGCCCATCACGAACCAAGCTTTGCGCTTTTTGTCTAGCTAGATGAGTTAGACTTGCCACGAGTGCATCAAGTCGTAAAGAAGAAACCATATGCGTTTGATATTGTAATTGCAGTTCTTTTTTCTGTGGTGCTTGTCCCACTTCAAATTGCACGGGGCAACGACCAATCTTTACAAGTTCTCTTTGTACGTACTTTACAATTTCTTTGCTAACAAAGATGTAGACATCACCATGTTCAACAATGATGTCGCCAAAGGTTTGTCGCTCTATTCCCATATGCATCATTGCACCAAGTGCATCACGATGACTTAAGTTATAGTATTTCGTATCGTATGTTGCATGCAAACAAACAATTGGAATTGGGATGTGAAGTTGTTCATAACTAAGTAAACATCGTTGGTATTCTGCTTCTGGATATCCACCATCAAAATGCGTTTCAATCTTTTTACCAACGTAGCGTTTGAGGATCTCTTGTTGCGTAGGGCTTAAAAAAGGAGTGAAAACTTTTTGGTAGATTGATAGTTGATCCATATAATCTTCTATCCTAGCCAGAAAATCCTCATTCCCTTTGAAATGTATTTGTATTTGCTTATTCACTAACTTCTGAAGCGTTCTCAGGAGAAATTTTCCCGTGAACTCCCATTGTTCTTGGCGTACAAAGGATAACATTTGTTCCGATTTTTTCAATGGTTCCATCAAGTGCATAAATAACACCAGATAAGAAGTCAATCGTACGTTGTGCATATTCTCTTGTTAATTTGTGTAAGTTAACAACAACCGCACGGTTTTCTTTTAAACGTTTTGCAACTTCGTGAACCTCATCGTAAGCTCTTGGTTCAAATAACACCATTTTTGTGTCATTACTTAACTTTGAAACAGCTTTTGATTTTGGTGATTCATATTCTGAAATTGATTCGACTTCGTTTTCTTCGTATTCAATTACTTCCTCTTCATCCATCGGTGAAATGAATTCCTTTATTTTTTTACCAATACCCATAGAAAGATACCTCCATTACTTAATATTAGTATATCACAACCAATATATTCAAACAATTAGAATAATTGGTTGAATATATGCATTTTGTATAGGTTCACTCATAATCTATATATGGGATTAAAAAAGGCTTTCGACTATTCGATTGATAACAATCGAACTTTGGAAAGACCTTTAATATCTTGTAGGCGATTAATCAGTTCTTGAATATCCCCTTTCATATCTTTTACATCAATACTTGTGACAACATTTGCACGTCTAGCAATCGGAATGTTTTGGTTAATTGTTAGAATGTTACAACCAAACGCAGAGAACGTTAATAACGCTTCTGATAGAATGCCTTTTTCATCACTGAGCGTAAAAGCAATCAATGCTTTTCGTTCTAAGATATTGGTATTGTTTGGTTCAAAGACATGATCTTTGTATTTGTAAAAAGCACTACGTGAAATGCCAACTTCACGTGTGACATCACTTACTTGTGCATCTTCTTTTGCTTCCATGATTTTCTTTACCTCAATCACCTTTAAAATGACTTCAGGTAAAACTTCTTTTGAAACAATTAAATAAGAATCTAACATAGTTGAACTCCTTGCGTATCCACTGCAAGTGGTATCGCTGTCCAGTGATTTGGCAATGCAGTAAGTTGTTGTTGAATTGTTGCAACTTTACTAGCATCACGCATGATATTCATTAACGTAGATCCACTTCCCGAAATGTAGAAACATACACTTTCAACCCCTAAGCAAATTGCTTTTACATCCTCATATCCATGGATAAGCTTTTTGCGGTATGGTTCATGAATTTCATCTTTTAAGGCAACCGTCAATAATTGACTATCGAACATTTCAAATCCCTTTAACACAAGACTTAACTTTGAAGCGTTGCTAACGGCTGTATGAAAAGAAACTTCTTCCGGTAGTACTTTTCGTGCATCACTGGTTTTTGTTTCAAAATCAGGGATACATGCTAGAAAAGTAAACCGTGGATCTACAGGATATGACACATGGTAAACATCGTTTGTTTCATCCACATAACTTGCGACCAAGCCACCGAAAATCGCTGGTGCCACATTGTCTGGATGATGCTCAATGTCTGTGCATAATCTGAGAACTGCCTCTTTATCAATGGGTGTGTTTGTTAGTGCATAGGCCCCCACCACGCCACCAACAACACAAGTTGCACTGCTTCCCAAACCTCGAGAAACAGGTACATGACTATCAATATGGATATGCACACACATCGGTTCTTTGCCTAATGCTGCAAGTGCTTTTTGAAATGAGGTATGAACTAAGTTATCCTCACTGGCAAAGCGTGGTTCACATCCACTGATTTGAAAACGGTCACTAGGTTCGAAAGTAAAGTACGTATATAAGTTGAGTGCGACCCCTAGGCAATCAAAGCCAACCCCGACATTTGCACTAGTCGCCGGTACTTTAACTTTGACCATGATTAGATACTTCCTACCTTATCAAGCACGTAAGATTCCATCGCATCTTTTTCAATCACATCGTTATGTAACACAGGTTTTTTATCCAAATCAACTAAATTCGCTGGAATTGGTACTTGTGTTTCTTCGTGAAGTTTATTCATCAAGATAAATTCATCATCTGTTGTTTCTCCATGAAGTGCTTCGTACACAGAGTTTGTAAATTTATATGGACTTGCCGTAGATAAGACCACATTTTTATGTGCAGTGTCTACATCATCAAGCAATACTTTGTAAGCAACTGCAGTATGTGGATCTAGTAAATAGTTATCGTTTTTATACACATCACGAATTGTTTCTTGTGTTTGTTGGTTGGTTGCATATCCAGCTTTAAAGTCTTTTTGAATATTTGCCAACACATCTTCTTTTACTTGATAGCTTCCTTCTTTAGCAAGATCATCCATCAATTCTTTAATGTATGCATTGTCGCATCCACTTGCAAAGAATAACAGACGTTCTAAGTTAGAAGAAATAAGAATATCCATCGAAGGTGAAATTGTCTTCAAGAAATCACGTTTACGATCGTAACGTCCTGTTTGTATAAAGTCATATAGTACATTGTTGTCATTTGATGCACAAACCAATTTATGCACTGGCAATCCGACTTGTTTAGCATAATAACCAGCTAGGATATTTCCAAAGTTTCCTGTTGGCACAACAAAGTTAATTTCATCACCAAGTGTGATCTCACCTTGTTCAACCAAACTTGCATATGCATAGAAGTAGTACACCATCTGTGGTAGTAAACGCCCAATGTTGATGGAATTGGCACTACTTAACTTGATGTTTTCTTTTGCTAGTTCCGCTTTAAAGTTATCATCAACAAATAGTTTTTTAATTCCACTTTGTGCATCATCAAAGTTCCCTTCGATAGCACATACTTTAACGTTGTTTCCCGTTTGTGTTTTCATTTGCATTTCTTGTACTTTACTTACACCATCATTTGGATAGAACACCATGATTTTGACATGGTCCACATCTTTGAATCCTTCAAGTGCAGCTTTTCCTGTATCCCCAGATGTTGCCGTCAGAATTAAGACCTCGTAATCTGCATTGGTTTTCTTAAGTGCAGTTTTTGTTAGTTGTGGTAACATTTGTAACCCAACATCTTTAAATGCACTGGTTGGTCCATTAAATAACTCTAAAACAAATCCATCCTTAAGTTTTACCAACGGTGTGACTTCTTCATTTGAAAACTTCCCGCGATATGCTGCTTCCACACATGCTTGGATTTCCTCTTTTGTAAAATCAGGAAGGAATAAAGCAAATACTTCCTCTGCTATTTCATAATAGTTTTTTCCTACGATACGTTTCATATCGATTTGGCGATCCTTTAAATCGCTTACCACAAATAAACCACCATCGTTACTTAACCCTTGTAAGATAGCTTTTGCAGGGCTTAAAGTGATACTTGCATCCCTAGTGCTTTCGTAATATTGATTCATACAATTCTCTCCTTGATTTCTTTATTTTCCTATGATACAATGTTTCTCAATTAAATACAAGTGTTTTTTGTACAAAGACACAGAGGGGGACATATGAAAATTGCAATCTTAGGATTTGGAACCATAGGGAGCGGTGTTCACGAGATCATCAGCACTTACAAAGCAAAAAGTTTAGCAGATGTTGAAGTTGTTAAAATCTTAGATTTACCACAAAACAAAGGCAAACTTGATCTGATTACAGACAACTTTGATGACATCTTACATGATGCATCAATCGATTGTGTTGTAGAAACAATGGGTGGTTTACACCCTGCTTATGAATTCATCACTGCAGCAATGAAAGCAAAGAAGCATGTCGTTACGGCTAACAAAGCAGTCGTTGCTAAATATATGGAAGAATTCATTGCCCTTGCCTTAGAACATAAAGTACGTTTTCTGTTCGAAGCAAGTACAGGTGGTGGAATTCCTTGGATTGCTTCCTTAGAAAAAGCAAAACGCGTTGATGAACTTAGCGAGTTATACGGAATCTTTAATGGAACAAGTAATTACATTTTAGATGCGATGACTAACCAAGGAAAAGATTTTGCAGAAGTCTTAAAGAAAGCACAAGAGCTTGGGTATGCAGAAGCTGACCCAAGTGCTGACATTGATGGATATGATGTACAAAATAAAGTTGTTATTTCCAGTGCTGTTGCTTACAACACGAAAATTGATATGCAGGATTTTCCTTGTTACAGCTTACGTACCATTAATAAGGTAGATATCGATTACTTTAAAACGTTGAACAAAACCGTGAAATACATCGGTGAAGCAATGGTAAACGATGCAGGTTATGAAGCGTTCGTCATGCCAAATGCACTGACAAATGATACAGTAGAAGCAAACGTAAACAGCAATTTCAACATTGCGACATTATATGGAGAAAGCATTGGACCATTAAAGTTCTACGGTCAAGGAGCCGGTAAACTTCCAACAGCCAATGCTATTGTGCAAGACATTCTTGATATCAATTCTCCGATTGGTTGTTTAATTGATTTTAGTAACAAGTTAGCATATCAACCAAAACAAGAAAACATCTTCGTTATTCGTACAGCAAATAATGTAAACATGGATGTCATTGCAAGCAAAGAAACGTTTGAAGGGCAAACGTATTACACAACAAAACCAATCGTTGCAACAACATTGGTAAATCTAGTAAAATCAATCGACGATGCAACTGCATTTGTCGCAAAAGTGGCACAATTTAAGGGGTAACATATGATTAAAATTGTTAAATTTGGGGGGAGCAGTGTTGCCAGTGCAGCACAGTTTCAAAAAGTAAAAGGAATTATCGAAGCAGATGCAAGTCGCCGCTTTGTTGTGGTGAGTGCAAGTGGTAAAGCAAATAAGGATGATAATAAAATTACCGACTTATTGTACTTATGTCACGCACACTTAAAATACAACATTTCACCAGATCCAATTTTCAACATTATTGAAAATCGTTTCTTAGAAATCAAAGATGAATTACAGTTGCAATACGATATAAAAAAAGACTTAGATGCGTTGCGTGCAGAATTAAATAAAAACATTGATGTCGATTACTTAGTTAGTCGTGGTGAGTATTTAACTGCACTATTGATGGCAGAACATTTGGATTACCAATTTGTTGATGCAAAAGATATTGTATTCTTCAATTACGACGGAAGTATTGACTATCCAAAAATCAAACAAGCATTTGAAGACATCGTTGTGGAATTTCCAAAGTTAGTGATTCCAGGTTTCTACGGTTCATTGCCAGACGGAACCATTCGTATTATGTCACGTGGTGGTGGAGATGTTTCTGGAAGTATTATGGCAAATGTTGTGGATGCAGATGTTTACGAAAACTGGACAGATGTTTCTGGTATCTTAACTGCTGACCCGCGAATTGTAAAAAATCCAAAGCAAATCGAAGTAATTACCTATGCTGAACTTCGTGAGTTAAGTTACATGGGAGCAAGCGTTTTACACGAGGAAGCTATCTTCCCAGTTAAACACAAAAACATTCCGATCCATATTTTAAATACCAACGATCCAACATCAAAAGGAACCATCATTGTTAACCAAGTCGATGATTCTAAAGATACAACAAGTACAATTACTGGAATTGCAGGAAAAAAAGATTTCTCAATTATTACCATTAAGAAATCTCACATGTCTACAGAAGTCGGAACCATTCGTCGTGCCTTAGATGTCATCGATAAATATGGTTTAAGTGTTGAGCATCTACCTACAGGTATCGATTCATTCTCGATTGTTTTAGAAAGTGGACCGCTAAAACCAATTCTTTACGATGTGCTTGTACAAATTAAAGAAAAATGTAAGACAAGTGATATTCACGTGATGGACAATGTTGCTTTAATTGCAACCGTTTCACGATTTATGAAAAGTAAAACCGGAATGTCTGGACGCTTGTTTACCACATTAGGTAAAAAAGGAATCAACATTTCGATGATTTCACAAACAAGTGATGAAATGAATATTATTGTGGGTGTGCACAATGATGATTATGAACGTACGATTGATGCAATCTACGAAGAATTTGAGGGAGAATAAATATGAAAACATATAATGTTGCGATCCTCGGTGCCACTGGTGCGGTTGGTCAAGAAATGTTAAACGTACTTGAAGAGCGTGATTTCCCAGTTAACGAATTGCGATTGTTAGCAAGTCGTCGTAGCGTGGGCAAAGAAATGACATTTAAAGGACAAACCTATCAATTGCAAGAAGCAAATAAAGATGCTTTTACCGGCATGGATATCGTACTTGGAGCAGTTGAAAACGATGTAGCAGAAGCACTACTTCCCTATGCTGTAAAAGCCGGAGCTGTGGTCATAGATAACTCGAGTGCATTCCGCCTTGATGAAAATGTGCCACTCGTTGTACCTGAAGTAAATCCAGAAGATATTAAAAACCACAACGGTATTATTGCTAACCCAAACTGTTCAACGATTATTGCACTTGTGGCAATCAACGCACTGCATACATATGCCGGTGTAGAAAGCATTGTTGCAAGTACGTATCAAGCAGTTTCTGGTGCTGGAAATCCTGGACAAGCGGAATTGGAAAACCAAGTAAAAGAATTACTGGAAGGAAAAGACGTTACAACTAACGTATTCCCTTACCAAATCGCCTATAACGTCATTCCGCAAATTGGCGGCTTTGATGAAAATGGATATACAAGTGAAGAGATGAAAATGCAAAATGAAGGTCGTAAGATTTTACACCACGAAGATTTAAACGTCACTTGTACTTGTGTCCGCGTCCCTGTTATGCGCTCACATTCAGAGTCGTTAACATTAACGTTTAACAAAGATATTGATGTTGCCAAAGCAAAAGAACTATTGGCAAATGCAAAGGGTGTAAAGTTAGTTGATAACCCAGCAGCAAACGAATATCCAATGCCACTTGATTCAAGCAATCAAGATTTGGTCTATGTTGGACGCATTCGCAAAGACTTGACACGTGACAAAGCGTTAACGCTATGGTGTTGTGGAGATCAAGTTCGTAAAGGTGCTGCCACAAACGCAGTCCAAATTGCTATTGAATACATAAAACAAAACGCTTAGATTCTAATGAATCCAAGCGTTTTTTCATTACTGTTGTTTTTTATGTTTCACATATGTCATGAAACCGGCTGATGTAACTAGTAACAATACTATCCAACCATAAACACGCTGACTATCTGCAGTTTCTGGTGGCTGTTTTTCACTTTGTTGATGATCTTGTGAATCTATAGCATCAACTACAATTGTATCATCCTCGTTTTCAACCTGTTCAACCTTTTTCCACTGTGCATAAAGTGTAGTCGCACCATCCATTACCAAGGTATCGTTTACTTTGTAGGATAATCCACTTCCATCTTTTTGTGTATTCCAATGTACAAATTCATAGCCATCTTTACGCAAATCTCCATGTGCTAATACTTGTACATGACTTTGTTTGGCATATGGGGTATTGATATCAACTGGCACTTCACCTGCAGTATGACCATTACCATCGTACAGTACATGATACAACTGGTCTTCTTGCCAAACAGCGTAAAGCGTAATGTTTTCCTCCAAACAAGAAATTCGATTTCCTGGCGTATATTCGAAATCACCCAAAGTGTCATTTGCCTGTTTTGACCATCCGACAAACTGATATCCGTCTCTAACAATTTGTAGATCTTGCACACCATCTAATACGGTTTTTCCTTGGTTGATACAAGAAATGTAATAGTAGGTGTGAATGCGATTATCTTGTAATGCATCTGGTTCATAGTATGCATCACCTACACTTGCTCTTAGGGCTTGCAATTGGTAGTTTCCACCATTTGCATCATATTTTACCCAGGACTGTTCAATGGAACCAGCATCTGCAATACCAATGCGTTGGTGATTTCTTTGATCAACTTCCAATTGTTGAACCATTGGTGTCACTTCATCTGCTAGACCTTCTGGTTTAATTGGTAACGTTGGTATAATTTCACTGCTGAGACTTGCTCCAGCAACCTTAGAAGAGTGATTGCTGGTTAGCGTTGCTGGATAGTTTCCTAAGATAGCATGTTCTTGCAGATTTGCTGCAACACCATTATCAATCCCAACATTTCCACCAAGATCGTCTAGTGGCGTTGTTTTTTGTCGAATATTGGCAAATGCTGGATCACTTGCAACGTTTCCAACGAATAGATTGTTGCGATAGCGACCACCAGAAGTGTTTGTTGCATATCCAGATCCACCAATCGCACCAGCTGCACTTTTTGCTTGATTGTAAGCAAATGTATTATGCTCAAATGTAACGAGTGCATTTCTGCCTTGGAATAAGCCACCATTTGCATAAATCTGCACGGCTCCTCCTGAATATGCATCATTACTTGCACCTTGTGCAACATTTCGATAGAATGTGTTGTTTTTTAGCACAATATTTTCACTCATGTTATCGTTAGTTTGAATAAGAATGGCACCACCATCATCACCAGCGACATTATGTGCAAACGTATTGCCTTCAATGATTAAACTAGCTGCATTGACGATATTAAAAACTGCCAGTGCACCACCATCTGCTAACTTCGCTTTATCACCAGTGACGTTTTTTACCGCTTCATTATCAACAAAGTAATTATCACGAATTTGAATTGTTGCACCAGCGAGCGCTTGATTGATGCATATTGCACCACCTTCACCACCAAACGATGCATTTCCAACAGCAAGGTTCTTGTTATTTCTAAACAACGAATTCATAATCGTTAAAGTTCCTCTAAAACTTGTTGCGGTAATCGCTGCACCTGAATAGCCAGCCATGCTTTGTGAGTTTTCCACAAATGAACACTGTTCAATGGTTACTTGCGCATCTGAAACACCCAAAAGTACTGCTCCACCATCTTGCAAATGTGTTCTACCAATAAACTCCATTTGTCTAAGCATAATTGGGGTGTTTGTAAGTATGCGAATGGCTTGTTTTTGACTAGCCGCTGTAAAGTGTAGATTTTGAAGAATCAGCGGTTTTGCACCTTGCCCACTTATCGTCATCGTGTATTCACCAATTGCAACACCATTTCCTTCAACAGTCACTTGTTTATCTCCAGGTTTGCTAATTGAAAAATCCGCATCAACCGTAAAGCTTTTGGCAAGCGTAATAACATCTTGATCAGAAGCATTTTGCAATGCTTGTTGTAATTCTTGAACATTTGTAACTTCTATTGATGTTGGACTTTTTACTTGCGTATTATTTGTAAACGTACGCGCAACATCACCATTACTTATCAAATGACTTGTGATTGTAGTATCCTGCTTTGTAATCTTTGTTTCCTTTGCAAATACGGGTTGTGTTGTCGATATGATAGCTACCATAATCAACAATACAACGCTTATTACTTTGATTCTTAGTTTCATGTATGACTCCTCCTTAATTATATGTCATATCTTGAATCACTCGTAATAAACACGTTTGCACATACACACGTTTTTGGATAGTTGCTGTTACACTCCTCCTTCTTGATTCATCATAACTATCTCATCACTATTGTTCTTATATATCATACACTACTATATAATTAATATAAAATCATCAAAAGTGCTCAGAAAAATGATACCGTTTACAATCCCTTTCTTTAGACATAAAAAAACGCTAGAGTCCATAGGAATCTAAGCGTTCTTTTTCATTTCAAGTCTTATTTAATTATTGTTGTTCGAACATGTCTTTTCCAACACCACAGACAGGGCATACATAATCGTCTGGTTCAGCGTTGAAGTCAGGTCCATCGTACACGTATCCACATACTGTACAAACCCAGTTTTTGTCATCTGCCATAATAATCCTTTTCCTCCTTATATCTTACAATACAAATTATAGATGAGTTGGTAAGGATAATCCAATGAAATGCACTGAAAAGATAGCCAAAAATTCAAAAAGTCGCTTTTGCGACTTTTTCTTTACTCAACACCAATAATGAATGAATAGACAGGTTGTCCTCCATTGCTTGCTTCCACTTCCACTCCTTTAGCTTCCGCGTAGGCAACAATCTCATCAAGTTGTTCTTGCGTTGTATCTTCCCCAGCGATAATCGTAGCAATTTCACTTTCACCATCGATCATTAAATCGAGTAATTTACGTGTTGCTTCCATCTTATCAGGAACGGAACATACGATATCTTTTTCGTTTATTCCCATGTAGTCATTTGCTTTAATTTCAAGACCTTCAAACACAGTATCTTTGATTGCATATGTGACTTGTCCAGTTTTTACAGCCGCAATAGCATCTTTCATTTCGGCAACATTACTATCGATATCCACTTCTGGATTGAACATTAAACAAGCACTTAATCCTTGTGGGATTGATTTTGTTGGTAAGACACGAATGTCTTGATCTTCTAACACTTGTGCTGCTTGTTCAGCTGCTAAAATAATATTTGAGTTGTTTGGTAAGATAATAATATGTTCTGCATTCACTTGTTTAATCGCTTCAATGAAGTCTTCGGTTGAAGGGTTCATCGTTTGACCACCAGAAATGATATGATCCACTCTAAAATCTTTAAACATTTGAGTTAAACCATCACCTGCTGCAACAGCAATCATGGCATATTTTTTCTTTTCCTTTGGCGTTTGTGTTGATTGATCAACTAAGTGTTCATGTTGTTCTTGCATGTTTTCAATTTTCAACTTTACAAATTCACCATAACGTTGAGCAACATTTAATGCATCTCCTGGTTTTAATGTGTGTACATGAACTTTAACAATGTCATCATCTTGAACGACAACAAGTGAGTTTCCAAGATTTTCTAAACGTGAACGAAGTTTGTTTTCATCAAACGTTTTTAATGATTGTTCATTTAAACGAACAATAAATTCTGTACAGTAACCAAATTCGTCACTTTCCATTGCTGCACCTGCAGCAACTGTTGTTTCGACTTTTTCTTTACGCTCTACTTTATTTCCATCAAGTGCTTGTAAGAATCCGTCAATGATGTAGCATAATCCTGCTCCACCACTATCCACAACACCTACTTCTTTTAAAACAGGAAGTAAATCTGGTGTGCGTTTTAAAGAATTGTGACTTTCTTCAAGTAATTTAGCGACCACATCGCGGCAAGAAATATCCGTGTTTTCACTTGCATAAAGCAATGTGTAATCGCTTGCTTCACGAATTACAGTTAAAATTGTTCCTTCTACGGGACGCATTACCGCTTTGTATGCAACACGTGATCCATTCACAAAGGCATTTGCAAGTTTTAAACCATTTACTTCTTCTTCACCTTCTAATGATTGGTAAAGACCTCTAAAGATTTGTGAGGTAATAACCCCAGAGTTTCCTCTAGCTCCCATCAACAATCCTTTTGATAAAGCTTTAGCAACATCACTTACGCTATTGCTATTTACTTTTAAAGCATCGTTCATTCCCGCTGTAAAAGTCATCGACATATTTGTTCCCGTATCTCCATCAGGTACTGGAAATACGTTAAGCGTATCGACTTCTTGTTGGTGATTGGCAAGTTGGTTTGCACCACTTTCAATCATTTCTTTCAATATCTGTCCGTTTAATTTTTCCATACATTCCACCTACTGCATAACCTTGACACCTTGAACGTATACGTTAACAGTATCAAAATCTACATCAAGGGATTTTTCCATCATATATTTAACTTTCTTTTGAACTTCAACAACTACCTCAGAGATTTTAACACCATGACTTACCACAATGTATAAATCCAATTCTAAGTGTCCATCTTTTTCGTTAACGACAACACCTTTTCCGTAGTTTTCTTTACGTAGTAGTTCTGCTAAACCATCTTTTAATAACTTTTGTGAGGCCATCCCTACAACACCATAGCATTCTGTGGTAATTCCACCAGCTAAAGTTGTGATAGCTTCTTTGGAAATGTTAATATCTCCAAACTGCGTATTCTTTGTAATTGACATAATCATCACTCCTTATCATTTTTTGGAACTTCATCTATTCTAATCACAATTGCTTGTAAAAACAGAGTTGCTTGACTCCTGTATATTGATACAACGAAGTTTATCATTTAACCCTTCAAGCACTTTGCGATAGTTTTTTAATAATGCCAAACCTTCATAAGACGTTCGAACAATATGACCATCACTCATAACAAGTTCTAACATATCATCGTCATACGATGTTTTATAATAGCGTATTTCCGATATTAATGCAAGATTTTCATCATCTACTTCACGCAGCATGCTACCCAAAGCAGCACGTTGTTTTTTGTTCAAATCTTTTATGTATGGCGAACTTACTAAAGCAAGTTGGTTCTCTTTCATCTGTACGCTTTTTCCATTGGCCAATAAGACATAACTTTTTCCGTCTTCATCATAGTGTCCAATGATCTTCTCTTCTTCCACGTCAATGTAAATAGCACCAGTAACATAATTCTTACTTACACTTACATCTTCAATGAATTCATCTTCTTTCAACTTATGTTCAATCATCATGCCTGGATGAAAGATCATTTTCCCATCATAAGACAAACCGGCTTTTTTAAGCAGTTCTTGTTGGGTGTAAATAACATTGTTGTTTACTTTCATCACTCGTATGTTCGATAAATCACTAACCATGTATCCAACAACCAAAGCAATGAGTAAGAAAATGAAAAAATGTTTGATTCTTTTTCTTCTAAGTTTTCGTTTCTTTCGATTTTTTAGTACGTTGTCGCGACGTATTTCCTGTTCATCTTTTGTTAAGACACGGTCAAGATCTAATGTGTCATCTAAATCTTCTAAGTGTTTTTTTCTGGCCAATTGAATTTCTCAACTTCCGTATGTAGATGAACGTTAAACTTTTCGCGAACTTCACTTTGAATATGTTCAATCAAGGCTGCCACATCTTGTGCTGTTGCACGTTCATCATTAACGATGAAATTGCAATGTTTTTCGCTGACTTTGGCACCACCGATTTGTTTTTCTCGCAAGCCACAAGCTTCAATCAATTCCCAAGCTTGATGGTTTTCTGGATTACGGAAGATACTTCCCGCACTTGGTTTCTCAAGTGGTTGACTTTCTTTACGTCGATTTCTTCTAGCATCCATTAAATCGCGTATTTCTTTTTGATCACTTGGTGTAAGTTGTAACTGGGCAGCAATCACAACCCATGATGGATGTTCTTGAAAAATACTATGACGATACGTGTATCCAATTTCGCTTACGTCCAACCATTCAATTTTATGATCCCGCAAGACACGTACACGTTTCACAATCTGTGACATGTCACTTTTATACGCTCCCGCATTCATCACAATTGTACCACCAACGGTAGCTGGAATGCCACTTGCAAACTCTAAGCCTGAAAGACTTGCTTTCATCGCTTCGTTTGCTAGTAAGATAATCGAGCATCCTGCTGATACAAAACATTTTCCGTCACTTTCAAATTCAAAATCAATAAAGTAGCGATCCAAACAGAAAATCACACCGTCATAATCGTTATCATGACAGAGTAGATTACTTCCCTTTCCAATCACTTTATAAGGCATGCCTACTTCATTGCAGGCTTCTATCATTCTTGTTAATGACAATTCATTTTTGGGATATACAAAGTATTTCGCCTTTCCACCAATCCGAAAGGTTGTATGGTTGCATAAAGGTTCATCAATACACATATCGCCATGTTTATCTAACACTTCTTCAATATTCATTGGCTCTCCTAGATTTGTTCAATTACTTCGACAATGTTTGCACAGGCATCCTGAAACCCGTGAGCAATTGCCGCCTTTTTCATTTCATCAACAAGCACCGGCTCATTGATATACGCATCAATATCTCTTCTTAGCTCTTTTTCATCTAAGTTTTTTTCTTCTATCATAAAAGCGTAACCATCATCTACCATTGCTTTTGCATTGTAGTATTGATGATTGTTTGCAACATATGGACTTGGTATTAAAATACTTAACGTTCCGCTAGCAGCTAGTTCTGCTGCTGTTGTTGCTCCTGCTCGACAAATGACAAAATCGAATGCATCGATAATCGCCAATTGGTCAACATAATCCACCACTTTTACATTGTTAGCTTCCAGTGCCTTAGCACTTTCTACATTGTTTTTTCCAGCAACATACAAAAAGTTTACCTCTTGTATCTTTGGTAACATATCTTTTAAACGATCGGCTACACTACTACTTCCTAGTGAACCCATAACAATCAATCCCAATGGTTTACTTGTATCCATCCCAAGTGCAGCAAACGCCTGCTGATCAAAGGCATGTTTACTTGCAAGTGTTGCTCTTGGATTTCCAAGCAATAACACTTTGTTTTTAGGAAAATCTTTGCGTGCATTCTCATAACAAATAATTACGCAATCTGCATATGCACTTGCCATTTTATTTGCTTTTCCAGCAATCGAATTTTGTTCGTGCAAAATGACTTTCTTATGAAGTTTTTTTGCTGCAATGCAAACTGGCAAACTTACATATCCACCAAAAGCCACAATCACATCTGGATTTTCTTTTTTAAGTAGTTGTTTAGCTTTGGAGATGGCACGTACACTTTGAAGTACTGCCTTAATTTTACTGAAAACACTTCCTGCAAGTCCACTGGTCTTTAAACCATAAAAAGCATACCCTTGATTTGGTATGAGCGTTGCTTCCATACGGTCTTCATTTCCAACAAATGTTACTTCGTAACCTTTGTGTTCTTTTATATAATCCGCAAGTGCGAGCGCTGGATAAATGTGTCCACCCGTTCCACCTGTCACCATGAGTATTTTCAATATATCACTCCTGGAAAATATTATATCATAAAATACCCATATAAATGCATAATAGACAAGAAAAAACCAGAAGCTTTCACTCCTGGTTTCTCAACTTAGATTTCGTTTGTCATCGGTAAATCACCTTTTAGTGCTTTGATGATTTTTCCATGGACAAAGTAACGGTCTTCAATATCTGTGGTATTGGTGTTCGATGGGTTTTGTCCTGACTCATATGAACAAGTATACAAGGTAATCATATGGTCCGTTGGATTCATTTGAACACCCGTATTGATCCGACTTAAGGATTGTACATACGTCAAGTATTCTTGATAGGCATCATCATTTGCATAATCTAAACGATAACTGTCTGAATCACCTTTATCAACATAAGCACTAAACACTTCTAGCTTGTAGTTTGCCGTTGGTGTGTAGTAATAGAAGTAATGGTGTTTATCAAAGTAATCTTGTTTCATGTAATTTGCAAGTTCTGCAAACATGGTTCCATGATGTACGTTATGTCCATAAATCCACGTATTCTTTGCAGAAAGCTGTGGATCTTGACGATAATCCATGAAGATTGCTCCTGCATAGTTATTTGTTTTGTATGCGGTATGTGTTAAGTAATACTCATTATCAGTTCCCTTAACAACCGGATAAGAAATATCCGTATCAAGGACGACAATCCAACCGACAATATCAGGATTTACCTTTTGTAAAGCTTCAAAATCAGGTTCAAACGTATCAAGTTTTTCCTCTTCTTTTGGCACGTTAATGATTTCCTGCAATTCTGTTGTTTCTTTACTTTCTTCCCAGTTTTGTGACCAAATTTTATACAAGTTGAATCCTGCATAAATAAATACACAGATTGCTACTATTAAAAGAAGGGTTTCAACAGCTCTACGAACCGGACCTACTTTCTTTTTTTCTTTTTTCACTCTATCTTTTCTTGCCATGTTTCCCTCACTTTTTCTACACTCTATTATAAGCAAAAATCAAATGTTGTACATGATTTTGCCATAACCCTCAAAAATCTAACAATTGCAGGCATGCTGCGCTAGAATTTCTATCATGATTATACCAAATACTCTTTAAAATTTCATCTGTCAAATCAGGCACGCAAAAAAAACCGTGGTGTTTATCGTCCACGGTTCAAGTTTACACTAAGTGTTTGTTGTTAACTGCAACTTTAATGAATTCCCTAAATAATGGATGTGCTTTGTTTGGACGCGATTTGAATTCTGGGTGATACTGTACCCCCACATGGAATTTATTGGATTCAAATTCAACCGCTTCCACAAGTTTGTTATCAGGACTTGTTCCTGTAATGCACATACCATGTGTATTGAAACTCTCACGGTAATCATTGTTAAATTCATAACGGTGACGGTGACGTTCACTAATGTCTGCGCTTTGGTATGCTTTTTCTAACATACTTCCTGCTTTGATGTGACAAGGGTATGCACCTAAACGCATCGTTCCCCCTTTGTTATCAACGTCGACTTGGCTCTCCATCAAATCAATGACATTGTGAGCTCCAGCAGGTGTAAATTCACTAGAGTTTGCATCTGCATGTCCAAGTCCATAGCGAGCAAATTCGATGGAAGCGATTTGCATTCCCAAACAGATTCCAAAGTATGGAATATCATTTACTCTGGCATAGTGACAAGCTGCGATCATTCCTTCAATTCCACGACCGCCAAAACCGCCTGGTAAGATGATTCCGTCCATGCCTTCAAAGTATTTTGAACAGTTTTCATCAGTCAAGGCTTCACTGTCGACCCATGTAATTTTTACATCAGCATCGTTTTCGTACCCACCGTGTTTTAACGCTTCAACCACTGACAAGTACGCATCGTGTAATTTTACATACTTTCCTACCAGCGCAATGTGAACTTCCTTATTGACGTTTTTAATGCGTTTTACAAGGTTTTTCCACTCACTAACGTCTGGTTTTTTCGTTTTCAAGTGCAATTCGCGACATACGATATCAGAAAAGTTTGCCTCTTCTAGCATCAATGGTGCTTCATATAAAACTGGCAACGTTTTGTTTTGAATCACACAGTCTTGTTTCACATTACAAAACAATGATATTTTTTGTAGGATGTTTGAATCCAAATCTTCATCTGCTCGACAAACAATAATATCTGGAGAAATTCCTAAACTTTGCAGTTGTTTTACACTGTGTTGGGTTGGTTTACTTTTATGTTCCCCACTACTTTTGATATAAGGAACCAATGTGACGTGAATGAATAGCACATTTTCACGCCCTACTTCTAAGCCCACTTGACGAATGGCTTCTAAGAATGGTTGCGATTCAATGTCCCCTGTCGTTCCACCAATTTCAGAAATGACAATATCAGCAGCATCTTCATCACCAACAGCATAAATAAAGTCTTTAATCTCTTGTGTGATGTGCGGAATTACTTGGACTGTGTCCCCAAGGTATTCTCCTTTACGCTCTTTATTTAAGACGTTCCAGTACACTTTTCCACTGGTTAAGTTAGAAAAGCGGTTCAAGTCTTCGTCAATGAAACGTTCATAGTGCCCTAAGTCTAAGTCGGTTTCTGCTCCATCATCTGTTACGAAGACTTCTCCATGTTGGTAGGGTGACATCGTTCCACAATCCACATTAATGTATGGATCCATTTTTTGTGCGATAACTTTTAATCCACGCTCTTTTAGCATGCGCCCTAAACTTGCTGCGGTAATCCCTTTACCTAATCCACTTACAACTCCACCTGTAACAAATATATACTTTCTCATCTTAACTCCTTCTAACCATACGTTTTTAATATATCTTTCGCAACTTCTTCTTTGGAGATTCTTGCATCCATCGCTTTTTTCTCAATGTAGTGATGTGCTTGCGCCTCTCCCATATTCAAATATTCCATTAGTGTGTATTTTGCACGACTAATCAATTCCAAATTCTCTACTTTTTCATGCAAACGCAGGTTTTCTTTTTCTGCGTGTGATAAGCGTTGATGTGTCGATAAACCCATACGCACCGCTTGGGTAAACATACTACGATTGAGCGGTTTTCCAATCACCATCACCCCGTGACGACTTAGTTTTTGACTGAGCTCATCTACAAGCTCGTTTTTCACCAAGAAAAGAACACCACTGGTTGTTTCTTCTGTGATACGTAACGTTAACTCATGACCAAACTCATCTGACAATGGAGCGTTGATCAACACCATATCAAATGCTTGCTTTGCAAGTACATCTTTTGCTTCTTTTGCACTTTTGACACTTTCAATTATCTTAATATCAATGTTTGATAAAAGCTTACTTAAAGCATCTAGACTTTTATCTAAACTTGAAACGATTAAACAACTCCCCATACAATCCACCTTTCTTCCTATACCAGTCTAAAGTATGGATCCAACTCGAAAGAAGCATCTTGATCTTGTAAATCCACTTCTTCTTTCTTTACGCGAATGAATGTCTCTAGTGTTTTTTCGTTAATATATGTCCGGACAAATTGGGACTTTTCCAAATTTTCTAATGCTTCTGCTAAACTCGCAGGTAACATGTCTGGACTTGTTTTATTATCATGTAACTGCTCTTGATGTTTCATTCCCTCTACACCAGCAAACAACAACAAAGCAAACGTGATATACGGATTGCATGCGGCATCACTGGAACGCAAGGTAATAAACGAATATTCATCATGTTTTTCATCAACACGAATCAATTCACTTTCATTTTCTTTTGACCAGGTAATGTATTTTGGTGCTTTTTCTCGCCCCAAACGCTCATAGGAATTATGAATTGGATTCAAGATGGCACTCATCTCGTTGATACGGTTGAGAATACCCGCAATAAAACTGCGTTGTTCCTGTAAATTTACCGCATATTCATCATCAAATATATTTCGGTCATTCTTACGCAAGATGACTTTGATTCGCAAGCCACTTCCAGCTTCATTTGCTAAGGGACGCGGTAAAAAACTTGCGTATAAATCGTTAACCAGAGCGATACTTTTTACCGCGTTTTTAAACGTGACAAAATTATCAGCACTGGGTAAAGCGTAGTCTTTTTGAAACATAATCACGTTTTGACCAGGCCCTTTTTCATGATAGGACATCGTCGTCTTTATCCCCATTTCACCTAGTGCCAAACACACATCACGACGGAGGTTTTCACACTTATCAAGTGGCGTCACATCCAAGTAAGATGCCGTATCGACAGGGATATTGGTTGGTTCTCCACTTTCATCATTTTGAAAGACATAAAATTCACTCTCAATTCCGATGTTTGGCGTATACCCAAAGGCCTCACATGCTTCCATTGCTTGTTTTAATAAATAGCGACCATCCCCTTCAAAGGGGCGCAAATCCACATGCTTAATATCACAAAAAAAACGAACAACTTTCTCATGATTGCTGCGCCATGGCAGTATGGTCATGGTTTCCAAATCTGGAAACAAGAGTAAATCCGTTTTTTTGAAGTTCATAAAACCGTTAACTATAGAAGCGTCCAAGTTAACTCCGTATGTGGTTGCCGACTCAAAGTCCTCAGCGTTGATGGAAAGATTTTTTAAGGTTCCAAAAATATCGCAAAAAGCGAGTCGCACAAATTTTACATGATGGGTTTGGATGTATTGCAAAATTTCTTGTAGCTTCATAAGTCACTCTCCTTCTACAAAATCTATTTTATGATTATAGTTTACAACTATCCTCGTGTCAATGAGAAGTTTATACTCATACTATTTCTATTCTTACCACATTTTTTTCAAAAGTCAAAATCTAATACAACAAAAATTGAAACACCGTAGAGATTCAACTCACTCGCTATGTATTGCACATATTATAACGTTTTTTCATTTCATTCTTGACATATCACTGCGAATTGATTAAACTCTATGTAACAGCAAGGGTGCTGTAGATATATTTTTGTCTACGGCGCTCTTTTTGTTTATTCAGGAGGAGAAGTATGAGAACTAACGTTACTGAGATTTTTGGATCGATGGTTTTCGACGATCGTTGTATGAAGGCAAAACTGCCTAAAGACATCTACAAGAAATACAAAGCGACGATTGAAGAAGGTAAACCACTTGATCCAGAATGTGCAAACACAATTGCAACAGCAATGAAAGACTGGGCAATTGAAAACGGTGCAACGCACTACACACACTGGTTCCAACCTATGACCGGTATTACTGCCGAAAAACATGACGCCTTCATCGCACCTAGTGGTGATGGAAGTATCATTATGGAGTTTTCTGGTAAGGAGTTAATCAAGGGTGAACCGGATGCTTCAAGTTTCCCAAACGGTGGGTTGCGTGATACTTATGAAGCGCGTGGATACACAGGATGGGATCCAACATCATGTGTCTTTATTAAAGAAGGTATCTTATGTATTCCAAGTGTATTTATGTCATACAATGGTGAATCACTTGATAAAAAGACCCCACTATTAAAAACCCAAGAATTATTAAACCGTCAAGCGTTGCGTATCCTTAAACTTTTTGGTAAACAAGATGTTAAGCGTGTGAACACAACTGTCGGAGCTGAACAAGAATATTTCTTGATTGATAAAAATCTGTGGGATAAGCGGAAAGACTTAATCTATACAGGGCGTACCCTTTACGGTGCACGTCCACCAAAAACACAAGAGCTTGATGACCACTACTTTGGTGTATTAAAACCAAAAGTTGCACGTTTCATGGATGACTTGAACGTTGAACTTTGGAAGCTTGGTGTACTTGCAAAAACGCAACATAACGAAGTTGCTCCTGCACAACATGAACTTGCGCCAATCTTTACACTTACAAACGTGGCAACAGATCAAAACCAATTGACAATGGAAATCATGAAGAAAGTTGCCTTACGTCATGGACTTGTTTGTCTCCTTCACGAAAAACCGTTTGCTGGTATTAACGGATCAGGAAAACACAACAACTGGTCAATGGCAACAGACCAAGGTGAAAACTTATTGGAACCAGGTGCAACACCAGAAGAAAATGCACAATTCCTATTGGTACTTGCAGCCCTAGTTAAAGCCGTTGATGAAAACCAAGATTTATTGCGCATCTCGGTTGCAAGTGCAGGAAACGATCACCGACTTGGAGCACAAGAAGCACCTCCTGCAATTATTTCAATTTTTACAGGAACGGATTTAGAATCAATCATTGAATGCATTATTGAAGATAAACCACAATGCAGTCACAATGCAGGAAAAATCGAAATTGGTGTTGACTCTTTACCAGAATTTAAGAAAGACAATACAGACCGTAACCGAACATCACCGTTTGCCTTTACAGGAAATAAATTCGAATTCCGTATGCTTGGTTCACAACTATCGATTTCTTGTCCAAACATCATGCTTAACACAATTGTGGCCCAGTCATTCAAAGAATTTGCAGATCGCTTAGAAAATGCAACGGACTTGCAAAAAGACTTGCACGATCTTATCAAAGAGACATTCACAAAACACAAACGTATCATCTTTAACGGAAACGGTTATGATGAAAGTTGGGTAGTTGAAGCAAAAGCACGTGGTCTGTTAAACCTAAGAACGACATACGAAGCACTTCCACATTACATGGATAAGAAAAACGTTGAACTGTTCACTTCAAATAACATCTACACAGTCAATGAAATGAAAGCACGTATGGATGTCCTAATTGAAGAATACTCAAAAGCAATTAACATTGAAGCCGAAACAATGGTGAACATGTCAAAGAAAAACATCATTCCTTCAGTTTTGAAATACATTAAAGATTTAAGTGAAACAGTTGCGACAAAAAAAGCAATTGCAACGGATCTTGATTGTACAGTCGAAGAAGCAATGCTTGTAAAAATCAACAAACTAATCACTACCGTATACACAAAAACGGAAGCACTAGCAGATGATATTGTCGCTGCGAATGGCATTTCAGATATTATTGAAAATGCAACATACTATGGAGAAAGCGTCTTAGCAAAAATGGTTGACCTCCGTGCTGTTGTTGACGAAATTGAACAAAACTGTTCAAAAGAATACTGGCCATTCCCTTCTTATGGAGACTTACTTTACTCTGTAGCTGATTAGCCAAAGAAAAAAACTTACCTAGATGGGTAAGTTTTTTATATGTCGATACTTACAGTCCGTTTAAAGACCAAGTTGTAATCGTTAAAATTAAAGCTCAGTGAGAAGATATAATTACCGCTTGTCACTTGGGATAAATCAAACGTGTAATAATCTTTGATTTGTTGGTAATCTCCATCATCCTTGACAGTTTCACTTTTCACAAAACTCAATGGAATGACACCCTTTTGATTTAAGGTGTAGGAAACCATCGGTGTTCGTGGTTTTTGTTCCTTTTGCACAAAGTACATCGTTTCCATATATAGTATGTTTCCTTCCAGGCGTTGGTTGACTTGGAAGTTCAACACTTCATCAATGTAACGATACAAACGTTTCTCTAATACGCGACCATTTCCTAAAGTGACTTTTAAAGTGAATTCATTATTTCCAGTCTTTATTCCACTTTGAAATAACGGAGTTGAGAACACCGCTTGGTTGGTTACATCTTTTAACAAGGTAATATCATGAAAAATCTCAACTTTAGAGATACTTTCGTTTCCTTGGTTAACCCCCCAATGAAAAGTTAAGTCATTCGCTGAAGTTAACTTTAGTGAAAAGTTAGAAATGTTAGCAGCTTGCTCATTATCATTTCCTCCAACATTTGCATCCGTACTTTTGTTTGGTTCCAAAAATTGGATTAACAAAAATACAATGGAAACCAAAAGAACCGTTGCAAGAATAACAAAGACCTTATTACGTTTAATAAACTCCATGGACTTCACACTCCTTGTATTGATTATACCATAGATTGCCCTATTGGTTTATGCTTTCTATATCTACCGCTATGCAAAAAAACTTAGAACTGAACTGTTCTAAGCTTTCTTTTGATTTATTAGTCAAATGCTGGAATTACTAGATCCCCGTATTGTTTTTCAATAAAAGTTTTAACTTTTTCTGATTCTAACGCTTTGATTAACGCTTTAATCTTTTTACTTGATTCATTGCCTTTTTTTACAGCAATGATATTTGCATACTTTAAGGCACCTTCAGAATCTTTTGTTTCCGCAACAATCAATTTCTTCTCTACTTTGTTAGTTAGTGCATAGTTTCCATTAATCACTGCGTAATCAACATCTGGTAAAGTCGCTGGGATTCCTGCTGCTTCAACTTCTTTAATTGTTACATTTTTGGGGTTATCGGTAATATCAAGTACGGTTGAATTTAAGTTGTTACTATCTTTGATTTTAATAACCCCTTTTTCTTGCAACAACAATAACGCACGATATTCATTTGATGGATCGTTTGGAATTGTAATTGTTGCCCCTTCTTTTACATCAGCAACTGAGAAGTCTGCATTTGGTTTCTTGTTATCTTTTGCATAGATTCCAAGTGGTTCAATGTGGATTTTAGCAACTGATACTAAGTCTGTTCCATTGTCTTTATTGAAACTGTCTAGGTATGGTTGGTGTTGGAAATAGTTTGCATCAATTTCGCCATCATCAACCACTGTGTTAGGTAAAATGTAGTCATCAAATACTTTCACATCTAACGTATACCCTTCTTTTTGTAAATCATCTTTGATTTCTTCTAAAATCTCTGCATGTGGTGTTGCACTTGCAGCAACTGTAATGGTTTCTAAGTCATCACTTGCAGAATCGCTTGCACCACAACCTGCTAGTACCAACAATCCAACAACTAAACTCGTAATAATTTTTTTCATGTTCTTATCCTCCTAATGATAAACACTTAATGTGTAAGTTTTTTTGCAAAATAATTCGCACTTGATTCAATAATGACAACAATCAACAAGATAATGACCACTGTTGTCCATGTTGCATCAACTTCTTGTGATTGATATCCGTAACGAATGGCAAAAGCTCCTAAACCTCCACCACCAACTTGTCCAGCCATGGCTGTTAGTCCAAGTGCAGAAACTAACGTCATCGAAATGGAACGAATGAGTCCGGGTATACTTTCTCTTAGGTATACTCTAGTTATGATTTGAAAGGGGGAGTCCCCCATTGAGATACTTGCCTCAATCAGCCCAGAATCAACATCTGCCAAAGCACTTTGAACCTGCCTAGCGAAGAATGGGATGATTCCAAATACCAAAGTGACAATCATTCCTAACGTTCCTGTAGCCGTTCCTACAAGCAATCTTGATAATCCCATCATTAAGGGTATCAAAATAACAAAAGGTACCGCGCGAAAGAAGTTAATAAACTTATCAAAAATGAAGTATAGTACTTTATTTTCTAACAATCCATCCTTGTTGGTAACCGTCACGATGACTCCAACAACCAAACCCAAAACTAGGGCAATACTTCCAGAAATCAGAAGCATCCAAATGGTTTCCCATGTTGCTTGGACCAAACCACGAATCATGATTGGATTGTTCATGAATTCCATTGGTAAGAAATTGTTGATTAACTCAATGATCTTGCCAATGATAAATTCAACGATATGTGAGATTTGACTTCCCATTAGTTTAGCACCTCAACTTTCACACCTTGTTCTTTAATATAACGAACTGCTGCATTGCGATCAGTTTCACTTCCTTTTAATTTCACCACCAAGTTTCCAATTGGCGTAGAACTTAAGATTTCAACATTGGCAAAGACAATGTTAAATTCCAAGTTGAAGCGATTGACCAATTCTGACATCATCGGTTCATCGGTGTTACTTGAACCGTAAGTTAAACGCAACATGATTTCATCATCCTCTAGTTTCACTAGTGGATTTTCTTCTTCAATCATTTCATATATTTCATTAATCGATGTTGTCGTATTAATGAAGTTTTTTGTTGTTTGATTTTGTGGATTGCTAAAGATATCCAAGATATTTCCTTGTTCAACAACCACACCAGCTTCCATAATCGCAACCCGATTACAGATTTGTTTCACTACAGCCATCTCATGGGTAATGATGATAATTGTGACATTTAGTTTCTCATTTACTTGTTTAAGTAATTGAAGAATGGATTGTGTTGTTTGTGGGTCAAGAGCACTTGTTGCTTCATCACAAAGTAAGATACTTGGATCATTTGCCAATGCTCTTGCAATCGCAACTCTTTGTTTTTGCCCGCCAGACAATTGACTTGGATATGCTTTGGCCTTATCTGCCAGTTCGACAAGTTCTAATAGTTCTTTAACCTTTGCCTCAATTTCTACTTTGCTTTTTCCACTACCTTTTAATGGATATGCAATGTTTTGTGCAACCGTTCTAGAGCGCATCAAATTAAAGTGTTGAAAGATCATACCAATTTTTTTGCGTTCTTCACGTAAACTTTTTGCTGGTAGTTCTAACAAGTTTTTACCGTTCACCCATACTTCTCCGCTTGTTGGTCGTTCCAATAAGTTCACACAACGAATCAACGTACTTTTTCCAGCACCACTAAATCCAATGACACCAAAGATATCACCAGCTTCTACTTGCAAAGAAACATCTTTTACTGCATGCACATCTTGTTCTTTTACTTGAAACGTTTTCGAGATGTGTTTTAAGACAACCTTTTCCATATATCCTCCAAATCATTAAAAAAACATTCATCCATAAGGACGAATGTTATCGCGTTACCACCTTAATTCGTTATTGCATCACTACAACAACCTCTTCAAGTTCTATCAAACTCTAGCACGCTAACGGGTGCAACCGGTACAATCTAAAGTAAACTCTCAACTGTACTACTCCAAGACCATATTCAAGTTCGACTCGTCATATCCCTTTTCACCAACCGGGACTCTCTATGAAGACTTTTGATACTCTACTCTTCTTTTCATCGTATTTGTATTGAGTTTATTTTATGACATAAGCATTTTCTTGTCAACAGGTTTTATAAATCTTTGACAAAACAATTTTCGAATTCATCACATTCATTGGTTTGCAACTCCATTTTATGGCATAATATACCTATGATAAATTTTATTCGAAAATGGTGGCGTCGTAAGTTTTATAAAAGACCGGTCGTCCTGTGCATTCATGGCTTTGGACATCGTCGCAGCCACGAGTATGACAATTTTAAATTATGGGGTAATGAAGATTACGAGTTTGTGACCTTCGATATCTTTGATGATTATAATGAAGAGGATACACAAGCGGACCTCTGGATTCAACGTTGCGAACAAAAAATAGAAGAACTGTTGCGACAACATGAAGATGTGTATGTCATTGGGTTTTCCATGGGTGGTGTGCTAGCCAGTCATTTGGCAAGTAAGTATCCTGTACGAAAACTCACATTACTTGCTCCTGCCTTTGAATACATCAGTGCAAAAACCGTGCTTGAAGTTGTTAGCAAGTTACTAACCCAACAAAAAAATCCAACCGACATGTCCGTCAAGCATACCCAAGCATTTCGTGAGGTCGTTAGTTTATGCAAAGATGACATTGCAAGTGTTTCGTGTCCCGTCCTATTCATACATGGGGATGTCGACCCTGTGATTCCCGTACGAAGTAGTATCAACGCATATAACAAAGTCAAACACAACGAAAAACGCTTATGTATCTTGCACGAAGGGGTGCACCGCTTGATGTTAATGGAAAACACAAACAATGAAGTATATGAACTGTTTGATGCATTTATGCACAATCGCATCGTTACCAAAGTTCGACCACAAGCATTTGATCCATATGCAAAGCAAGAACAAGTAGAACCAGAACAACCCATTGATAAATAAAACTCACATCATTTAGATGCGAGTTTTTTTTCTACAATAATTTTGCCTTTTCTAACAATTCTTCAATGTAGGTACCTTTAATTTTTTTCATAAAGTGTTTGATCAAATGTTTTTCCACAAATGGTAACTCCATGTCTGCAAGTTTACGTTTATCGGATAAGTAGTAAACTGAATTTGCTAGTTCGCGGATATCGTAAGCTGAAGCAAAGACTTCAGGAACACCACGTTCTAAATCAAGCAATTGATACACAGCTTCCATTGCCGTACGAACAGAGTATTCTGTTGTAAATACGGTGTCGCGTTCTGTATCAGCAAAGTTACCAATAAAGGCAAGGTTTGTTGAATGATTTGGCACAACTAATGGACGATCACCAGGTTTGCGAACCATGAAATACGATGTAATAAATGGCATATACACAGGGATAGACACACAAGAGTTTGTTGCCATTGCTTCAATTTCATTTTCTGGTACACCTAAGTGATACATCAATTCTTCCGCAATTTCTTTACCTGTACACTCTTCAACTGGTTTTTTAATGTAGTTTCCAGGGACTCCTGAATACAATGCGTATACCCAAGCAACACTTTCATTTTCCTTTTGTTCCTTAAAGTGTGGTTGACGGTGCATTGTAAATGAAAGCATCCAGTTGGAATCTTTTACGGTGATAATTCCTCCAGTTACTACTTTTCCAGAACGCATTTTACGATGTGTTAAACGTTCTAAGTATGGTTCAATGTCGAAGTTTTCAAAAGTTACTGTAGCGGAAACATACCAACTTTTTTCTGGCAAGTTATCGCAGAATGCACTTGGATTTCCAAATTCTTTACTTTGTGAAGCAAGATTTTTCCATAGTTTCCAACTTCCACCAAGTTCATGTGTAATTCGAGCAGGTGTATTGTGATCCCCTTGTGTTGAACTTTCAGTGATGGAACCATTTGTCACAAACACCAAATCGTTTTCACTAAGCACAACTTCTGTTGCCAATCCATCTTTGGTCAGTTTTAAGATTTTCGCAGTTTTCTTATGTTCTGTGATATCCACAAGTACGTTATCGACTCTTGCATTCATTTGGAAATCAACACCATGAGATTCTAGATAACTTAGAAGTGGTTTAACTAAAGATTCGTATTGGTTATATTTGGTGAATTTTAAAGCTGTAAAATCTGGTAATCCTTTGATATGGTGAATGAAACGCATAATGTAACGACGCATTTCAATTGCTGAATGCCATTTTTCAAATGCAAACATACTACTCCAATAGATCCAGAAATTTGAATTAAAGAATTCATCACCAAAGACATCTTCAATTGTTTTATCTAGCAATTGGTCTTCACTTTTCATAAAGAGTTCAACAATTTCTTTTTGAGCTTGTTTAGATAAGGTAAATTGTCCATCGTCTGCTACACGTTGTCCTCTATTTTCAATAATACGACAGTTTGATGAGTTTGGATCATCTTTATCCAACCAGTAGAATTCATCTAAAACAGATGCATCATCAACTTCAAGTGAAGGAATGGAACGGAATAAATCCAATAGACATTCAAAGTGATTTTCCATTTCTCGACCACCGCGGACAACAAATCCATCATGCGGAATAAACGTTCCATCAAGTGAACCACCATTAATTCCCAACTCTTCATAAATATGAATGTTGCTACCTTTCATTTGTCCATCACGAATCAAGAATACAGCAGCAGCCAAACCGGCAAGTCCTGCACCAACAATATGTGCCGACTTATCGTCCACACCTTGTGGTTTTCTTGGTCTAGCAAATGCTTCATAATTTCCATTAGTGTATTTCATATGTTTCCTCCTTGTTAGTAATCTTTGCCTAGTATTTCATTGAGAATACTTTTTGTGCAAATGATTTATGTTCCAATTATATTTAGAGTATGATGAAAGTACAATTACCAGATTTTACAATCTGGTGTGTGTAAAAGTGTAGACAAATTAGAGGTGACGTATGGCAAGAACGCAAATAGAAAAAGGACTGCAAACCAAACAACATATTGATGAAACATTGCAGGCGATGATGATGGAAATGCCCTATCATAAACTAACCGTGCAAGAAGTCACGAAACGATGCAACATTCATCGAAAAACATTTTATATACACTACCCATCATTGGATGATTACTTTTTTAACTTGCAAGAGGAAATCTTCACGCAACTCATGGAAGTCAATGATCGCAACTTTAAAGATGTTGATGAAATAGATTATGAATTACTGATGCGAGTCGTTTATGAATTCATCAACTGTAAGCCGGAGTTTTATAGTTTTTTGATGCAGACCAATTCGTATATGTTTGTTTTTGATGGAGTAAAAAAACGTTATGTCAAACATGTCAAAACCTACATCCTTGATAAATACAAAAGTGATGATCGTGTGGCACAAATTATTTCAGCTTATGTTTTAGAGAACATTATTCATTGTTATCGCATGTGGCTAGAAAGCCCCGATGATATCAGTTTTGAGGAATATCAAAAACTTACAGCCAATTTGGTGTACCACGGCTTAAAAAGCTTAAATCAAGCGCATACGTAAAAAATGGAAACTATCACCTGATAGTTTCCATTTCTTTTATTTTTTACGTACACTTTCTAATAAACTCAATTTCAAGTCCAATAATTCTTTCGATAAATCAACATAATACTCTTGTGGATATTCAAAACGTAAGATTTCATCCCACATCGTTTCTCGACTTGATTTAGCAAACAAACGAATCTCTTCTAAACTTGGGCAATCGTAAACCAATTGTCCATTTTCAATAATTGGGATTAACAAACGTTCCACGCGATATGTTCCCTTTTCAATGGTTTTAAATTTCCAAACATCTTGCGGGTGATAAATCACCAAGTCATCATCTTCTGTTACAACTTCATGCGACAAGGTCATCAAATCAGCAATCGCTTTACCATTTTCTGTACTGTAAATACGATAAAGTTCTTTTTTTCCTGGGTTGGTTAGTTTAATGGCATTATCTGATACTTTAATTTTTGGTGTATATGTTCCATCTTCCATTTTGATGGAACTTAATTTATACACACCACCAAAAACTGGAGAACTTTTTGAACAGATCAAATTCTCTCCAACACCAAATATATCAATTTTTGCATCTTGATCAATAAGCGATTTGATGATGTATTCATCAAACGAGTTCGATGCGATAATCTTCGTATCTTGCATGCCTTCGGCATCAAGTTTCTCACGAATCCGTTTTGATAAGTACGCAATATCCCCACTATCAATTCGCACACTTTGTAAGTAATAACCTTGTGGCAATAAGATTTCTTTATGAACGCGAATTGCATTGAGCAATCCACTGTTTAATGTATCGTATGTGTCTAACAATAATGAAGTTTCTGTTGGAAAGTGTTTTGCATATGCAGCAAATGCATCATATTCACTTGGATAGCTTTGAATAAAACTGTGTGCCATCGTTCCCGAAACTGGCATGTGGAACATATGTCCAGCTTTCGTGTTACTTGTACCAAATACACCACCGATATAGGCGGCTCTAGCTCCGTAGTTAGCTGCATCAAAGTTGTGTGCACGGCGTGCTCCAAATTCAAGCACACTACGCCCCTTACTCGCTCTAACAACACGATTGGCTTTTGTTGCAATCAAACTTTGGTGGTTACAGCAAAGCAACAGTGCCGTTTCCACGAGTTGTGCTTCAATAATTGGTGCTTCTACTCGAATGATTGGTTCATTTGGAAACACAACAGTTCCTTCTTTCACAGCATATACATTTCCTGTGAAAATAAAATGACGCAAGTAATCTAAGAACGCTTCATCAAAACGTCCCAGTCCTTGTAGATAAAAAATATCTTCTTCGTTAAAATGCAAGTTTTGAATGTATCCAATCAATTCTTCTAAACCAGCAAAGATGGCAAATCCACCATCATCTGGATTCTTCCGGTAAAAATAATCAAAAGTTACAACCTGGTTTTGACGTCCTTCACTAAAGTACACTTGTGACATGGTCAATTCATAAAAATCCATCACCAACGATAAATTTCTTGGGTCACGTAAATCAAATTTTAAATCATATGTTTTCATCTTAATTCTCCATTATAACAACTTGGATTCCATTACGAATCATTAAATCACAAGCGATTTGATTTTCTGTATCGCGATCATGCACACCAGGTATATCAAAAGTTTCAATCATATTCACTGGTACAATGACACGCTTTAAATTCATATTTGCTTCATTGAAAAACGTTTGTAAGCTTAATGCAAAATGTAAAATGCAAATATCGCTACAACAGCCGACAATGACAAAATCATCGTAATTAGCAAGTAGTTCAGGCAAACGATCTTGAAACTCTTTTGCTATAAATGTATTGGTACTATTCTTGTGAATGATGTGATTTGCATACATCTCCAATTCTTTTATTACTTTACTTTCATCGGTATTTTCAACGCAATGAATCGGATAACTTTCAAATTCGCGAGCATCTAAGTTATGCGAGTCACAAACAAAGCTACAGTCTTTTGCTTTCTTTAACAAGTCAGCGATTGGTTGACTTATATCCATAATGCCAGAATCACTCAATGCTCCCTCTTTGATAAATCCGTTAATCATATCGACGACAAACACATATGGTCGATGCAATTCAAACAAGGTTGTCTTTGCTAACGTCTCCATTGTCACTAGTTTCAAATTTGCCATAACGTTCCATCCTTTACTTTATGATTACTATTATACACCAAACTGTGAACTTTACCTGAAAAATGTCATCAGCACTTGTATTATTCTTTAACAAGAATATAATATATCTTAATACAAATGAGGTATCTATGAATAATCTAAAATACAAATTATATCGATTCATGCAAGGACGTTATGGAAATGACCAACTAAATATTTTCCTACTCGTGTTTTCTTTGTTGTTTAATATCATTATGAATATCTTTGTGGGACGAGGAACAATCATAACCATTGTAACCCTTGTACCGTTGGCTATTTTTTGGTTTCGATTCTTTTCACGCAAGGTGTATCGTCGTCGCTTAGAAAACAATAAATTTTTAAGCCTTTGGTACAAAATCCGTGCTCCTTTCAAACGCACAAAACGCAAGTTTGAAGATAAAAGTCACAAATATTACAAGTGTCCAAAATGTAAACAAGTTGTTCGGGTACCTAGTGGAAAAGGTAAAATTGAGATTACTTGCCCTAAATGTAAAACAAAATTTACAAAACGTACATAGTTATATATAAAGTAAAAGATTGGAAAACTCCAATCTTTTTTCGTATTTGCACAGCATGTGAAATTCACTAGGATAACTTTATTATTTCACGATCATACTGCACATAATAAAAAAAAGCCCATGCAGGCTTTTGTTAATTAGGATGTAAAACAAGGTAGGAAGATAGGAAAGGGATATTTAACCTCGTTTTACTTAGTTTATTATAGCAATCCAAATCATCTTTGTAAATATTTTTTTACATTAATTATGTTTCATTTGATTCTTCATCATGATTTATGTCAATAAATAGAAAAAAACAACCATCCATTATGATGATTGTTTCTCAGCTTGAGTAAACGTTCTTCCCAAAAACGTATGTCAAATTCAATGTTTAGGGGTTAACAAGGAATTTTAGACAAAAACTCAAGATACCCTACTTTTATAGTAGGAAAATACAATATTACTTTGTTCACCCTTCCCTGGTGAACGTTTTCATTGGATAACCTTTCCTATCCTGTCTCTATAATACTATAGATAAACATATTGTCAAGCATAACCTATAAATAAGGTATGAATTAATTTATAAGTAAAAGATTATCTAAATATAGATAATCTCTAAATGACCAAGTGAAACTTGACCAATAATTGTTAATTTCGGCAAACTATAGTCTCTTTCATGGAAGGTTTCATCCACACCACCCAAACTAGATGTCACATCCACTTGCGTATTCCATTCTCTAGGTATGTAAAGTTTCATCTCTCCAAGGGAAACATCAAGTTTAATCGTAGCTCCTGCTGGATCTAATTTTGCTTGTTGTAAGTATAATTGAAGTGTTCCAAGACTTACGTCAGCAGTGATTTGTTTTAAACTTTGTGAATGTATATATTGAACACTTCCAGAAAGTGATGATGAAATTCGAATAATATTTTCGTCATGGCTGCTTTCTTTACTTGCATCCATGTGTTTTGAACTGTTGCGATATTGTATGTGATTGTAACGATATGAGCTATTTTTGAACAATATCGATAAACCGATACTAACAAATGCACCTGCTCCCATTAGTGGCCAAAAACCAACGACATTATCAAATTCTAAATAACTTCTGTTGATCCAGAAAGCTAAGCATAGTGGCATCACAATTAAAAACCAATTACGATACTTCACATTACTCACTGCAACGACTAGCAACAATACCGTAAAAATCATATGTGTTAAATTGATTGATAAATCAAACATTGGTGCAAGCACAATAAATAATCCTAACCCTATAAACAACAATCCCCATAACCAATTTGTTTTCTTATTCATAATAACTCCTTTCATGAAGTCGTAACTTCAATTCTTTATAGTACATTCGTGAAACGTACACCTCTTTTACACTGTTCATAAACCGAACCAAACTACTGCTCGTAATATTTTTTTGCAAAGACATAATCTTTGATAGGTTGATAATCGTTGATTTACTCACTCGCATAAAACTGTCAGGCAATTCCTTCTCCAGTTCATACAAGCGAAGTTTCACAACGTATGCATCATTTTTTGTATGTGCATACACACCATCAGTAGATGTTTCAAAAAACAAGATTTGCTCGACCGGTACAAACAATTCTTCTTCATCTTTATACAGGACCAGACGTTTTACACCTTTGAGCCGATTTTGGATGAATTTTTGAATATCTTTGACTTCTTTTGTTATATCTTTTGTTTTTATAATGATCTCTTCATCATTTTCATCTTCGATTAACTCAATATGTATCTTCATGTCATTCTCCTTACCTGTATTATACTAGACATCAAATAAAAATATACGTTTTACTGCTAAGTGGTTTATTTTCTTAACTAAGTTGCATATTTTTCGATACATGATGACATTATTTCTTTCACTTCCATGCAAATCTACTTTTAGAAAAGAACAAAAAAAGCTCTTTTACAAGAGCTTTTATGCTTTATATGGGGCGACCGAAGGGATTTGAACCCTCGCATGACGGGACCACAACCCGCTGTGTTAACCGCTTCACCACGACCGCCATATTTCAGTAAGCATTACCTATTATAAACAAAAAGTTGATGTTTGTAAATAGGTATTGCTCACTATTTTAAAGAAGTTTACTTTATTCTGGATTTACAGGTGCAACCTCTGGCGTTGTAACTGCAGAAATCTCGATTTCTACGTAATCTCCATCTTTTTCTTTCACGTTTAATACACGTCCAACAAAACCAGTTACTTGTTCGTGTTCTTTTTGATAAACACTTAAGCGTGCACTGTCTTCATCATTGATGGTACCAATAAGCGTTCCATTGTCTAAAGAAACATTTGTTCCATCAACTAGAATTTTTGAACCAATTGCGATTGTATTATATGCATCTGGAATCTCTGTTTCAACCTCAGTTGTTAGTACGATACGTTTACGTAAGCTTGCACTATCGTCAACTTTTTGGCGAATGACATTCACTTTATCTTTGAAGTTGATGTTTGTCTTAAATTCAATGCGTTCGTCAATCGACTTCAATGCACTAATTGAACCCATAGCAGTTAAGATGAAGAACAACGTAATAAATAAAATGACAATCCCTAAAAAGATACTTACCGTAAATGCATAAATAGTTAATACTGCAAAAGCTACTGCAATTGCTAACTCAATGAAAAAACTCTTTTTTAATTGTTCAGCGCTTTTCCATTCCGTTCCAATTTTTACTTTTTGCTCTGCGACTTCCCAGTCACCGTTCTTTTTTTCTTCTACGATTTTTTCTGTTTCTTTAATCTCGTTTTTTTCTTTCATCATGTAACTCCCGATTCTAACAATAGTTATTATACTAAGTAAACTTTATTTTTACAATGACAAAACCCGAACTTCAACTAAAGTTCATTTCTTATGCAAAAAGAGAAACCGATGGAATTTAACCACCGGTTATCTTATTATGCTTCTTTCGCTTTTCTAGCTTTCTCGATGATTTGGTCCTTCATTGCATTAGGAATCTCATCATAGCGATCAAATTCTTGCGTATAATGTCCACGTCCTTGTGTACATGCACGTAAAATTGTTGGGAAATCAAGAATTTCCGCTAACGGTGCAGTTGCTGTAATTACTTGTTTTCCATCTTCAAGGTCCATCGAAATAATCATTCCTCTTCGCTTGTTGATTTCACCAATTACATTTCCTGTATATTCATCAGGAACTACAATACGTAAGTTCATGATTGGTTCAAGTAAAACTGGGTTTGCTTTAGGAATTCCATCTTTATAAGCTAAACTTGCCGCTAATTTAAATGACAGCTCATTCGAGTCTACATCATGATATTTTCCATCATATAGCACCGCTTTTACATTTACCATTTTATAACCAGCAAGCAGTCCAGTTTCCATCGCTTCGCGAAGTCCCGTTTCAACTGCTGGGAAGTATCCTTTTGGAACAGCTCCACCAACAACGCGTGTTTCAAAAACCATTTCTTCTTCATCAGGGTTTGGCATAAATTCAATGAAGACATGTCCAAATTGTCCATGACCTCCGGATTGCTTTTTATGACGACCTTCCGCTTCCACTTTCTTTTTAATCGTTTCACGGTATTGTACCTTTGGATCACTCAATTCCACATCGACTTTGTAGCGGTTTTTCATTTTATTAACAATCACTTCAAAGTGTTGTTCTCCAACTCCGTATAATACAATTTGCTTTGTCTCTTTGTTATTGTCAATCCAAGTTGTTTGATCTTCTTCTAAAACCTTTTGTAAGGCTCCATTTACCTTATCATCATCAGCTTTTGTTTTTGGACGAATCGCGTGACCAAGCAGTCCTTTAGTAAACTGTATTTCTTCAGCAACGAAATGTTTACCTTTATCACAAAGTGTATCGTTTGTTTGTGTAAATTGCAATTTACTAACCGCTCCAATATCACCAGTAAACAGTTTTCCTACAGCCGTTTGGTGCTTTCCTTTAATAATATAAATCTGAGAAATCTTTTCAATCTCATCTTTCTTAGGATTGTATACAGTCGTATCACTTGTCAGGGTTCCACTTAAGACTTTTAAGAATGAAATCTTACCAACAAACGGGTCAACAATCGTTTTAAAAACCAACGCACTAAGTGTTTCATCTTCTGCGGTTTGCACTTCCACTGGTTCATCTTTTTCTGTATCAAGTAACGTAATCGTTCCTTGTTCTCCATATGTTGGGAAATACTTCACAATCAAATCCATCAAACGTTCGATTCCAACAGATAATGTCGCAGATCCACTAAACACAGGAACAATATCTCCATTACGAACACCAATACGAACCCCTTTGGTCAATTGTGCTTCTGTGAATTCTTCACCACTGAAGTATTTTTCCATCAACTCATCGTCACCCATTGCAACCGTTTCTGCAATTTGCGCTTTGTATGTATCAACAATATCACGATAGTCATCTGGTACATCATAGGCAGTCTCACGACTTGCTTTTTCACCTTTAAAATACCAAACTTTATCACGTAAAATATTAATGGAACCAATGACTTCTCCATTTTCTAAAATTGGCATCTCAAATGGGATAACCGATTTTCCAAAGGTGTCACGTAATGCACTGTATGTTTCTTCAAACGATGTATGATCTTCATCCAATTTATTGATAAAGAAAATTGCTGGAATCTTTTTCGATTTTGCTGCTTCCCATGCATTGATGGTTCCTGGTTGCACTTTATCTTTTGCACTAACGATAATTAGTGCATTATCACAAACTTCCATTGCAGCTTCTTGTTCTCCAATATAATCGAGATATCCTGGAGTATCTAAAAAGTTAATCTTATAATCTTGCCATTCAATTGGCACAACGGACGTGTAGATGGACATGCCTCGTGCAATTTCTTCACTGTCGTAGTCAATAAGTGAACTTCCTTCACTTGTTTTCCCAAAGCGATCACTTGCTTTGGTGAAATAAAGCATGGCTTCTAGGATCGAGGTTTTTCCTGATCCGCTATGTCCAAGTACGGCTACGTTGCGAATCTCACTTGATTTATAATCTCTCATATCATCCCCTCCTATCCTAACAATGGTTCAAGTTCACCCTTTAAGGATTCCCGAACGTAATTGATAGCTTTCTTTCCATCTTCATCTTCAATATCTTTGTCTGCTCCATAATCGAGTAATTTTTCTACAAGTCCTGCATATCCTGCATAAGCTGCACGCATCAATGCGGTACAACCATTATTATCTTGCAAGTTTACATCGGCTTTTGCCACCAACAATAAATCAATGGCATCCTGTTTGTACGCCAAGCATGCCTCCATCAATGCCGTGCGTCCTTTTTCATCGCGTAAGTCCAACATCAAATCACCTTTCAGCAATTCACGAATCACGCGATCATAACCAAGAAATGCAGCACGCATCAGTGCAGTTCTTCCCTTGCTATCTTGAATGTTAATATCCGCTCCCGCTTCCATTAACTTTTTAACGATGGTTTTGTTTCCCTTTTTTGCAGCCCCCATCAATGCTGTCCTACCTTGATTATCCCGTAAGTTTACATCCGCTCCATTGTCAATTAAAATTCTGACAACATCTTTGAAATCTCTTTTTGCTGCACGCATCAAAATTGTTCGTCCTTCTGGATTTTGATAATTGATATCCATCCCCTTTTTAATTTGTGCAACCAATGTTGTTACATCTCCTGTAGCACCTGTGTCCCACAGGATTCTCATTTGCTCGTCCATTTCAACACTTCCTTTCATCCACTAAAAAATGCGAATTCTCTTCGCATCATGAAACAAACAAAAAAATGGAGTTAATGAATACTTTGCTAACGCTTCCTTGAATGTTAAACATACTCATCACCCCTTTCATGAAACTAATATATCAAATAAAAACCACATGCGCATGCATGTGGTAGTATCTGCTAGTAATTTGGAATTTTTGAAAGGACATTTGTTACTTCATCAGCATTTTCATCCGTGAAATCAATTCTAAAGATTTCAATACCAATGTTTTTATATGACTCGATATCCATCAACTCATCTTTTGGTTCATCTTGATAGATTGCCACGTAGTCATCTTCATCCACGCGCACAAAATAACGATGTTTGTGTAAATCTTCCAATTCGTACTTTTTTTGTGGTTGTAACGTTTTCACGTTTGTCTTCAACACATTTGCTTTGATGTGCATAAGCATCGCTTTTCCATAAACTACAATTCCTACATTGGGTAAAAACCCATAGGTGTTTTGAAACTTGTCAACCAATGCAAAAATTTGTTCGTGACTGAGTTCACGTGAAAGATACATGTGTTGATTGTTTAAACTTTGTAAATACGCGACACTTTCACTGTTGGATATATTCATACTCTCATCCAACACCTTACCTTTGTTGACACCCCCAACATCACCAACCATTGTTGCATCATCGCTTTGTTGGGTTGTGGTATTGCTTTGGCGATAGTAAATATCCATTTCTGTATTGTAAGCTTCATAGAGTGCTCTGTTGCTCGTATACAGTGTGGCATTGACGTTTTGACAAGCAAGCAGTTGCGCTTCTGTAAGCACCGTAATTTCCAGTTTAGCTTGGGTAAAGCTATCCACAACTGGACTTGCAGAAAAGTCGACCGTGCTTCTTGTGAAGTTTGCTAGACGCGCTGCATACAGTTTATCTAAAGCTATACGACGCAGGGCATTCAATTGTTGAAGAGGCAAAAAGATTGCATCATCTTTCTTAACAATAATCTTTGAAAAAGCAAAAATCGTATCATTGGTTTTCGCAATTCGTTTTGTTATATCCGCTTCTTCAACTGGTCTTTTTTGTGCTTGATCAACCCGTATTTCGCTTTTTACTTCTACACGATTTCCTGCATCATCTTTGACTTCTAGAACGAGTGGTTTTCCTACATATGCATAAACTCGTGCTTGTACTGGAACTTTACGACATTCATGATCGTAAGTTTTGGCAATTTCTTTTTCAACAACGACATCTTTTGTCTTTACCACTTTCATACCAACAGCAACACGCAGTTGTCCTTGGTCCAACTCAATGGTTTCACCCTTAGTTGCTTTATTGACGAGTAACTCATTTATATACAAACGATTGATGGTAAATCCATCGTTGGTAGCATTTAAGAAACGAATGCCATCGTGTTGATGTACATCAAGATCTAATTGGATTCCCAAACGACCGTTGCGAACGTAGACAACCGTCCCTAAAGGAACTCCTTCATGATTGGGGCGTGCATGGTTCATCATTTGCACATCGTTTTTTTCATAAAAATGTGCTTTCGTATAACGACGATTGAACAAGACTTTGAGTGTTTGCAATTCACTAGGATGAATTTTAAAGTCTTTTTGATCAATTGCCTTACGATACAACATCGTTGTATATGCTACGTATTGTGGACTTTTCATTCGTCCTTCGATTTTCAAAGAATGTACATTAGCCGCTTTTAGTTGATCAATATCTTCTAATAAGAAATTATCTTTTGGACTTAAAAGATATGCATAGTCTTGGACAAGTTTGCGATCTTCATACAAACGATACAACATGCGACAATTTTGTGCACACATCCCGCGATTTCCACTGCGATGCAATTGCAAAGCAGAAAATAAACACTGTCCCGAAAATGAGATACAAAGAGCTCCATGCACAAACACCTCTTTTTCAATCGCGACATCTTGATATGACATCATTTGCTTTAACGAAGTTTCACGAGCAAGCACAGCACGTGTAAGCCCTTGTGTATGTAAAAATGCTAGTGCTTCATGATTGTATATATGCATTTGGGTAGATGCGTGAACTTCAAAATCCGGATAGGTACGACGAATGGCGTAAAGCAAACCCAAATCTTGAACAATGCATGCGTCAACATTTGCATGATACAGTTCATCAATATATTTCATGACCTGCACAAATTCTTGTTCATAAATTAACGTGTTTACGGTAACGTAAATTTTTACACCATAGGCATGAGCATAATCTACCATTTCTTTGATTGCATCTAGCGAGAAGTTTGCAGCAAACGCACGTGCTCCAAACAGTTCTCCACTTAAATATAAAGCATCTGCACCATTTTGAATGGCGGCAATTGCACTCTCTTTATTTCCTGCCGGTGCTAATAGTTCTATTTTTTCCATGTTCGTATTGTATCATAAAGTTGCTATGATTTTTCATTTTCGCATTTTTGGCTTATAATAATAAAGATTGAAGGAGGAGATTAACATGCTAGAAGTATTTAATAAGCGTTGCAGCATTCGTAGTTACCACGACCAAGTCGTTGAACCAGAAAAACTACAAGCAGTTTTAGAAGCGATTCAAAGCGCACCAACTTGGAAAAACAAACAGTGTTTTGAAGTCATCGTGATTGATAATCGAGAAACCCTTGAGAAACTAGGGGCTCTTACACGATACAATCCAAGTGAGAGTGCTTATGCAAAGTGTTCTCATAACTTGGTTTTTATCGCACGCCCAGACCGTAGTGGTTTGCGCGATGACAAACCATATTACATGGCAGATACAGCCATTGCCTTCACACACGCGACACTCGAAGCTACCAACCAAGGTTTAGGTACTTGTTGGGTTGGGGTGTTCCCTGAAGCGGAAGTGAAAACATTGCTACAAATACCAAAAGAGTACAAAGTGATTGCCCTTATGCCTTTAGGTTATGCAAACGAACCTTATGCAAAACGACCACGTCGTCCTCTAGAGGAAATCGTACACAAAAATATATTTTAGGAGAAAGAAAGCATGGAAACATACAAATTAAAAAATGGAGTAGAAATTCCAAGAATCGGATTTGGTACTTGGAAATTGGATACAAGAGAACTTGCATATCCAAGTGTGAAAGAAGCCATCAAAGCTGGATATACACATATTGATACCGCTGCGGTATATGGTAATGAAACCTTCGTAGGTGAAGCTATCCGCGATGCAAACGTTGATCGTGAAAGTTTATTCATTACGACAAAATTATGGAATGACGTTCGTGGATACGATGAAACAATCGAAGCATTTGAAACATCTTTAGAAAAACTAGGGGTTGATTACGTTGACCTTTACCTTATTCACTGGCCAAACCCAGTGAAGTATCGTGATAACTGGCAAGCGATGAACGCAGCATCTTGGAAAGCGATGGAATTTTTATACAAAGAAGGAAAAGTTAGAGCTATTGGTGTCTCAAACTTCTTACCACACCATTTAGTAGAACTTGAGAAAACGATGGAAATTGCACCAATGGTCAATCAAATTGAATTGCACCCAGGACAACTTCACAAAGAAACCGTTGCGTATTGCCGTGAACATGAAATTCTGATTGAAGCATGGAGTCCATTGGCGAGTGGTCGCATTATGGAAAAACCAGAAATTAATGAACTTGCTGCCAAATATAACAAGAATGTTGGACAACTATTATTACGTTGGCATTTACAACACGACTTCTTGCCATTACCTCGTTCCACAAAGCCAGAGCGTATCGCTAGCAACATAGATGTCTTTGATTTCGATATTACAAGTGAAGATATGGCATACATTGATGCACTACCTTACGAAGATACAAACTCTGATACAGATCCAGATACTTCAAATTTCTAAACAAAAAAGGAACTTCAAGTTCCTTTTTTAGAGTATTTTTACATATAGCTGACAAGGATTGTGTGGATCCCACAAGGTCGGCAAAATTTCTAACGGCAAGAAGCCTTCATGTTGATAAAACAAATTCGTTTTATCATAGCTTGCATGTGAACCTGTTGCTACCGTTTTCACATGCAATACGCGATATCCATGTTCGATTGCATAAACAGTTGCTCGATCAATCAATGCGTGTCCATATCCTTTTCGTTGTTGATCGATGCAAACTCCCATAACGGCAATCTCAAGTGCCACACAACTTGTCTTCTTTAAACTAATAAAACCAACTGGCCTACCATTATCGTATATTGCAAACAACGTTTCGTATTTCGTTTGTTGAATGTAGTTTTCTCTGGCACTTTCAATGCCAAACCACGGTTCTAACTGTTCCAAAACAGTTTTCGTTATAGCAGCTTTTTCTTTTATGTCTTCAACTATAGATATCTTCATCTACTGTAGTTTAATAATTTCTAAACGTCCGTTGTTGTTGATAACGTAAACAGTAGCTTCTGTTTTCAATTCATCTTTACTTACACTTGTATCATCATAAGTAATTCCTAGAGTAATAACATAAGCATCAAAATCTTGTTCTTCAACAGTTGTTTCGGTTCCAAGACTTTCATCTCCTGGAATTGTAACGTTGAATGTTAAAGCTTCTGTTGTTGTGTTTTCTACTTTTACTTCTTTTACAATTGGTAAATTAGCTTTTCCATATTCATCACTAATGAAACGGTAATTTGCATATACGTAATTCATAGCAAAAGTTTTCCATTCTTCACGATGTGCTTCTGGAATGTACGTTAGTCCACCTACATTTTCAGAACTATCTTTATTTTTTAAACTAAAGAAATCAATAACAAAGTTTTCAGCAACCAGTTGTGCTGTTTTTTCTTCGTTTGAGCCTTTCAATGCACTCGTTAATTTATTGTATGTAACAACTTGATATTCAAAAGCATTTGTTGGTGCTTCATATACGTCATTGGTTTTCAATTGTGTTTTTGCTTCTTCCACTTTTTCATCCTTAGATCCACCACAAGCAACTAATGTTGCAAGCATTAGGACAAGGAATAGTTTTCCAATTTTTTTCATAGTGCCTCCTGCATATACCAAAATATTATACCATAAAATAAATTATGTATATTCCTTTTTTCAAACAAATGCACACCGTGGTATAATAGGAAAAGAAATTATGAGGTGCTTATGAAACTTATTGCGAAAAATTGGAAAGACTACGAGTGTATTGATTGTGGGGATGGCGAAAAATTAGAACGTTGGAAAGATGTTATCTTGCGACGCCCTGACCCACAAGTCATTTGGCCACTAGATCAAGCAGACAGCATGTGGAGAAAAGTTGATGCACACTACCATCGTTCAAAATCAGGTGGTGGACACTGGGAGTTTTTAAAAAAGGTACCTGAACACTGGACCATAGCTTATGGAGATTTAACATTCAAAGTGAGTCCAACTGGATTTAAACATACAGGTCTATTCCCTGAACAGGCTGCAAACTGGGATTACATGATGGATAAGATTAAAAACTGTGGTCGTGATGACATTCGAGTATTAAATCTTTTTGCCTATACGGGTGGAGCGACACTTGCTTGTGCCAGTGCTGGAGCAAGCGAGGTTGTGCATGTAGATGCATCCAAAGGTATGGTGAATTGGGCGAAAGAAAACATGCAATTAAGTCACCTTAGTGATAAAAAAATACGTTTTATCGTTGATGATTGCGTTAAGTTTGTAAAGCGTGAAGCAAGACGCGGACGTACCTATCACGCCATTATTATGGATCCCCCTAGTTATGGAAGAGGACCGAATGGTGAGATGTGGAAAATCGAGGAGCAACTGTACCCATTAATATCTGCATGTTTAGAAATTCTTGATAAAGATGCACTGTTCTTCCTGGTGAATTCTTATACAACAGGACTAGGAGCTACTGTACTTGAAAACGTTTTAAGTTTAACAGTTAAGCAGCAACAAGGTTCTGGAACGGTTACATGTGGTGAAATCGGTTTACCTATTACTTACACCAATCAAGTTTTACCTTGCGGAATCTACGGACGTTGGGAAACGAAATAAAAAGAAAGGAACATTCATTCATTTGAACGTTCCTTTTCATTTGCTTCAAGTACTTGATAGATGAGTTTTGCAACACCATCTTCTTGATTGCTAGCTGCTTCATATGTAGCAACAGCTTTTACTTCATCACTGGCTTGTCCCATCGCATAGGAGTTTGTAAAGGCTTTTAACATGGGAATGTCATTAATTCCATCACCAACGACCAATACTTCGTCTGGATGGTATCCATAAACATCACACACTTGTTGGATGGCATGCCCTTTAGTGGCACTGCTTGCATTGACTTCCAAATTAAACTCGTGAGATGACGTCACAATAATTCCTGGCATTGCATCAAGTGCTTTCTTTAGCGACACTTTCATCTGCGCATCTTTACATATGATTTCAATTTTCAAGATTTCTAAATTTAAAATGGATGTAAGATTGGTTTCCACATGATAATCTTTAGTGAAATTATTAATGATTTCATCAAGGTTATCTTGTTTTTCTCCATGAAATAATGAAAGGATGCGTTCGCGCATAAATCCTTCAAAATCATCTCCATCATACATAACATAGCGACCTTCACTTGCATAATAGTCCGGTGATAATCCATATTCATCAAGAACTTCTTGTACACGGTTTACATCATCCGCACTCATTGGATTGCTCACCAAACAGTTTCCATCGTTATCATAAAACTGCGCACCATTTAAGGCAATGCATTTTGGACGGACATTGATTGGTGCAATGGCTTGTTGCAAAGCCAAATAGTCTCTACCACTTGCTGGCATAAAAGAAACTCCATGTTTACGTAAAAGTTCTACCGCCTTGATATTCTCTTCACTAACTACATGGTCTTCATTTAATAATGTTCCATCTAAATCACTTACAAATAATCGAATCATACCTTCTCCTATAACTCCAAGGAATCTACAAAGTGTAATTGCAGACCTTGCATTTCTTCCAATGCTTTTTCTTCTAGGTTTCGCTCTAAGAGTACTTTGGGATGATGTGCATCATATCCAAAGACGACTTTACAACCTTTATCAGCAATAATTTTAAACACATCGTAGTGTGGATACATATATTGCATTCCCGTTGGATAAATTTTCTTACCGTACTTCATACCTTTTAAATTCAACTCTAAAATGGCATCGTTGCGATTTACAGCATCGCAAATACGTGCAATCGCTTGTGCATTACGCGAATTGAAATCATCTTTTCCCAACATAAAGTAATCCACATGGGCTACGTATTTTGTTAGCTTTTCATCCAATGCACGAATGACTTGTTCTGCCATAAAATCCACATCTTCATCATTACAACCATGGTCGTAATAATGGTCAAAGTTTCTTGCATGTTGTCCAACAATCATATAATCGCAACGTTGTTTTACATCCTTTAAGTAAGCTAGTTGATCTTCAAAAAATTCAAATTCGACACCAACACGTAGGTCAATTTGGTCTTTGTATTTTTCTTTAAGTTCATACATTCTTTGAAAATATGCATCGACTTCAAGAAAAGGAATTCGCTCTTGCGGATCATCCCAGCCATCATAACCCAAGTGTTCACTAAAACCTAAGGTTTTAAATCCTGCTTGTATTGCATGTTTGATGTATTCTTCATCGTCACCAACTGCATGTCCACAACGTACGGTATGTGTATGATAGTTGAACGTTTGCATTAGTATTTCTCCACCGGTTTTCTTTCCGGTTTTAAGTTTCCAGTTTTCTGACTACGTTTTTCCAGTTCATTGTTGATGTCATCAAGCGAAATATTTTTTTCCGCCATCAAAACAAACACATGGTACAACAAGTCACTTATTTCATTAACAATTTCAGCCTTATTATTTTCTTTCATAGAAGCAATGATTACTTCCGTTGCTTCTTCCCCTATTTTTTTAAGGATTTTTTCCAATCCTTTTTCGTATAAATAAGCAGTGTAACTACCTACTTCTGCATGTTCTTTACGATCCAATAATGTTTCATATAACACTTGTAATTCATTTTTTGCCATCACTAACCTCCTATAACACTTTCTGGAAGAAACAAGATTTAGCCCCTGTATGACAAGCAACCCCATCTTGCTTCACAACTAATAGTATTGTATCACAATCACAGTCCAAATACATATGAACCACGTGTTGGTAATGTCCACTTGTTTCACCTTTCAACCATAATTCTTGACGACTACGAGAATAATAGGTTGCTAGTTTCGTCTCGATTGTTTTTTGTAAGCTTTCTTCATTCATATATGCAAGCATTAAGACTTCCATAGTTCCCTCTTCTTGAACGATGACCGGAACTAAGCCTCCTTGCTTTGCAAAATCTATTGTTTTCAACATTTTTACCACCTCACTGGAACGTTACGTTCTGCCAAATATGCTTTTACTTCACCAACGGTAAGTTCCCCATAGTGAAATAAACTTGCAGCAAGTGCTGCATCAGCAACATCTTCTTTAAATACTTCATAGAAATCTTCTAGGCTCCCACATCCACCAGAAGCGATTAATGGCACATCAATGATACGATTCACTGCACGCAACATCTCAATATCAAAGCCTTGTTTGGTTCCATCAGCATCCATACTTGTTAGTAAAATCTCACCAGCACCAAGAGCAACTGCTTTTTTGACCCAGTCCAATAAATCCAAGCCAGTATCTTTTCTGCCACCAGCGACGTACACATTCCAACCCGTGTTATCCTCACGTTTTTTTGCATCAATTGCAACCACAATACACTGAGAACCAAAGGCTTTTGCCCCAGCTTCAATTAAGGTTGGATCTTGAATAGCTGCTGAGTTAAGCGATATCTTATCAGCTCCTGCAAGCAACATGTTTCGCATATCTTCAACCGAGCGGATACCACCACCGATAGTGAAAGGAATATAAATTTCTTTGGCAACATCATTTGCGACATCCACCATCGTTTTTCTTTCTTCGTGAGTTGCAGTAATATCTAAAAAAACGATTTCATCTGCCCCTTGTTCATAATATGATTTGGCAAGGTTTACGGGATCTCCAACTTCTTTAATCCCAACAAAGTTGACTCCTTTTACCACTTTACCCTCACGTACGTCTAAGCAAGGAATAATTCGTTTTGTAAGCATCTTAGTTCCCCCTTGCTACGCGAATGGCTTCTTGCAAATCCAATGTTTTGTGGTACATTGCTTTTCCGGTAATGGCTCCATAAAAACCATCAATCGTTGCAAGAGCTTTTATGTCAGCAATGTCTTTAATACCACCACTAGCAATAATTTGCATATCCACATGATCTTGCAATTCTTGATACATGGTTGCATTGATTCCACTTAAGGTTCCATCTTTTGAGATATCTGTCACAATAATGGTTTTAACACCCATGGTCTCCAATTTCTTACAAAAGTCCAAATACTGTTCGTTGCTTGCCTCAAGCCAGCCACGTCCATAGACATATCCATCTTTGAAATCAACGCCAACAGCAATTTGATCACCATATGCATCAATTGCCTCTTGTAAAAACGCTGGATTTTCAAGTGCCACCGTTCCTAGGATTACACGACTCACCCCATGATTTAAATAATAATCAATGGCTTGCATGTCACGAATTCCACCACCGATTTCAACTGGTATCGTTAATTCATTTGCAACTTGTACGATTGCTTCTGCATTGATTAGTTTTCCGTCTTTCGCTCCATCTAAATCTACCAAATGTAAATAGTCTGCCCCTACGTTTTCAAACATTTTTGCAAGTTCTAAAATGGTTCCTTCGACATTTTCCACTTGATTGTAGTCCCCTTTATATAAGCGGACAGGTTTTCCTTTAAGAATATCAATTGCTGGTAGAATAATCATCACAAACCTCCTTAAATCTTGCTAACATCGCCAAGCCAACTTCTCCACTTTTTTCAGGGTGAAATTGCATCGCGAAAATATTATCTTTATGAAAATAGCCAGGCACTTGTAAGTTTCCATAGTTACTATATCCCACTAGGTCTTCGCTGTCGTAGTTGGTTGCCAAATAACTGTGTACGTAATATACATATGCTTCTTGCATTTCATCAATCAACACATCATTTCTCGTAAATGATAGTTGGTTCCACCCCATGTGTGGTATTTTTTCATCAACCACCATACGACGAACTTCTCCTTTAAAAAAGCCAAAGCCTTCTGTCGTTTCACCTTCATACCCTCGTTCAAACAATACTTGCATACCTAAGCAAATACCTAAAAACGGCGTTTTGTTGCTTACAACGCGGCGAATTACTTCTACCAGGTTTCGTTCCTTTAAGTTTTTCATGGAATCTTCAAAAGCACCTACTCCAGGCAAAATCACTCCACTTGCCTGCAAAATAACTTTGGGATCACTTGTAATTTGACTGGTAATACCAAGTGTATCCAATGCATTTTTTACACTGTGAAGATTTCCTAACCCGTAATCAATGATGGCAATCATTGAATAACTCCTTTACTGGAAGGAATGGAAGTTCCTTCCACTTGAATGGCTTGTTTTAACGCACGAGCAAGTCCTTTAAACATCGCTTCCACTTTGTGGTGATCATTGTCCCCATACAGTAGATTGATGTGAAGGGTTACCTTTGCTTGCATCACAAAAGCATAGAAGAATTCTTTTGTCATTTCCAACGAGTATCCATTGATTGACTCACGTTGAAAATCTGCATGAAAGACTAAATATGGTCGACCACTAATATCCGCATCCACGGTGCAAAGTGTTTCATCCATGACCATTCGCATACTTCCATAACGAGCAATTCCACGTTTGTCTCCCAAAGCCAATTGGAATAGTTCTCCAAGTAGAATTCCACAATCTTCAATCATGTGGTGATCATCTACATATAAATCTCCTTTCGCTTTACACACAAGATCAAAGCCTGAATGAAAAGCAAACAAGGTTAACATATGATCAAAGAAACCAATTCCTGTATCAATATCACTGGTTCCAGAACCATCTAAATTTAATGACATTTCTATTTGTGTTTCTTTAGTATCACGTCTTTTACTAGCAAATCGTCCCATTTGGTTCTCCTTTACACTTGGCGTAGTATATCTAATACTCGCTTGTTATCTTGTGTATTTCCCACGGTAATGCGGAAATACATATCGTTAAAATTACGAATTACAATACTTGCTTCTTCCATCAAAGCCAACAATCTTTCTTTTTGGTTTGTCTTTCCATAAAAGTAGTTTGCACACGATGGATAAAGCGTTACGTTTTTTGGTGTGTCTGCCAAATATGCTTCATACATTGCATCCCTTGCTTGCGTAATGGCTTCAATATCCGCCAATACTTTATCCTTTTGTTCGAGCACACGAGTTGCAACGACTTGTGTCAACACATTGACGTTATAAGGTACTTTGTATACTTCGAGTTCTTTGATGGTTTCTTTGTTTGCGACCATCATACCACAACGAATTCCAGCCAACCCAAACGCCTTTGATAAGGTACGTGTGACTAGTAAATTCTTGTAGTTTTGAATTTGATCAAGCATGCTGCTCTCTGCAAACTCTGCATAAGCTTCATCTACGATGACATATGTATCTGCAAAGGCTTCAACAATTGCAATGAGATCTTGTTTATCAATACAACGTCCAGTTGGATTGTTTGGATTGGAAAAACAAATCAAATCTGGTTTCGCTTGTTTCCCTTCCGCAATAAAACGATCAACATCAAAAACCTCATCAACCTTTAATGGAAAACGAACGACGTTTGCATCTTGTAAGGTTGCATAATAATCGTACATCGAAAAATCATACTCCATCGTATACAATGTTTTGTCTTTCCCTAGGCGCAAATGAATCATTAACCCTAGTAACTCATCACTTCCATTGCCAACCATGATTTCACTAGGTTGTAAATTCATGTACTTTCCGTATGCTTGGCGGACCATCATAACATCATTGTCCGGATAGCGATGAAAATCAATAGTTACCATGCTATCCACGATTGTTTGTATGACTTCATCATCCAAATTGTTTGGATTTTCATTTGCATTCAACAAGAGACCTTCTTGTTGGTTAGCTTCATATGCTTCAATTTTTTTCATTTTCTAATCTAACCTCAACTGCGTTTGCGTGCGCAAATAATTCCTCTTGCTTTGCAAATTTTGCAATTTTCTTTCCTTCTTCTAAAAGTACTTCTTTTGGATAGTACAAGTACGAACTTGTTTTCACAAAACTGTTCACGCCCAGTGGCGAGTAAAAACGTGCAGTCCCATTGGTTGGCAATACGTGATTGGTTCCACCAAAGTAATCTCCAATGCTCTCGCAACTGTAGTAACCAAGGAAAACACTTCCTGCATTACGTACTTGTGATAAATATGTTTTTGCATCTGCGACCATAAGTTCCAAATGCTCTGGAGCAATTTTGTTTGATAATTCAATTGCTTCTGCAATTGTATCAACAACAAGTGCATATCCATATGCTTGAAATGACTGTTCGATGATGTCTTTTCTTGGCATTGTTTCCACTTGTTTTGCCAATTCTTTTTCTACAGCTTTAACTATCGTTTCATCAGTAGCAATCAAGATACTACTAGCCATCGGATCGTGTTCTGCTTGACTCATTAGATCGGCTGCAATATATGCAGGATCTGCACCTGTATCAGCAATAACTAGAATTTCACTTGGTCCGGCAATCATATCAATGTCAACTTGTCCATAGACCAGTTTTTTTGCTTCAGCCACAAAAATATTACCCGGACCAACAATTTTATCGACTTGTGGGATACTTTCTGTTCCATATGCTAAAGCAGCGATGGCTTGCGCACCTCCAACTTTATATATGGTATCAACCCCTGCAATTTTAGCGGTAGCCAAAATCACCGGATTGATGTTACCATCCTTGTCTGGTGGCGAAACCATGATGACTTCATCCACACCGGCAATTTTTGCAGGTATGACATCCATCAACACCGTACTTGGATAGGGTGAACGTCCTCCTGGCACATAGATACCGACACGTTGTAAGGGAATCACGCGTTGTCCCATATACACGCCATTATCCTTAGTTAGTTCGTAACCTTCACGCTTTTGGGCTTCATGGTAGAACTCAATATTTGCTTTCGCTTCTTCCAAAATAGAAATCAACTCAGGATCACATGTTGCATAAGCTTGATCAATTTCTTTTTGACTTACTTTGAATTGATCCAGACTGACTCCATCAAATTTCTTTGTATATGCTTTTAAAGCAGCATCTTTGTTGGTCTTGACTTTACGAAGTATATCCATAACCGTTATGGTAATTCCTGGATCAATTTCCATCGAGCGTGCTTGCAACAATTCAAGAATAGCCGCTTCACTTTGAACATCAACTCTTTTCAACATTTCGTTTATTTACCTCCTGTTGCAAATCCTCAAGAACTTGCATAATTTCTTTTCGTTTTAAACGAAAACTAGCTTTATTGACAATGACTCTAGCACTGATATCACAAATGCGATCAAGTACCACAAGACCATTTTCTTTTAAGGTTGTTCCGGTTTCCATAATATCAACAATCGCATCGCATAGTCCTAGGATTGGAGCAAGTTCAACCGAACCTTCAATTTTGATAATTTCAACATCCAAACCACGATTTTTAAAATACGTTTTGGCAACCGTAGGATATTTCGTTCCAATCTTGATATGTCCATTTTTTGTAAACGGATCTTTCCCAGGTAAACTAGCTACGATAAAACCACATTTCCCAAGTTCTAAATCAAGTAGCTCATAGAAGCGATTTCGTGATTCCAATAATGTATCTTTACCAACAAATCCCATATCAGCAACCCCTTGTTCAACATAAGTTACACAATCCGCTGCTTTTACCAAAAAGTAAGAAATGTCTTTCTTTGTATCTTGAATCACCAATTGTCTTGTATCCTTTTGTAAGTTTTCAACACCATAGTCACATGCTTCAAGCATTTTTACACTTTGCTTTTGCAATCGTCCTTTTGTTAATGCAATTGAAATCATAAACTTTCTCCTTTAATTTTAACACCTTTTATCGCCGGATTCGGTGCTAACACTACAATTGTATCTTCTGTGAATTCCTTACGTTTTGTAATAGCTTCAACCAAGGCACCTTCCCCATATTCAATTTCTACTTTTGTATCTGTATTTTCATACGCATAGGCTTCCATCAATTGGTCAAGTTTAATCGAGAAACCAACTGCTGGACTACTTTTTCCAAAGCGTGCAAGCAAGTCATCGTAACGACCTCCTGATAACACACGCAAACCAACACCTTCAACAAATGCATCAAAGATGATTCCTGTGTAATAATTTAAATTTCCAATCTTACTTAGATCAAAACTAACCATATCTTCATAACCAAGACTTTGCAGGGTTTCATATACTTTTTCTAAATTATCGATAACCGCATGCAACGCATCATTACATGCATAACTTCTAGCTTTTGCTAAAACATCAACTGGACCACTCCACCAAATCATCTCAGTAAAGAAGGTTGCATACATATCATCAACTTTAAGTGCTTTGACATAGTCTTTTAGTTCGACTAGCGCTTTACGATCAATTAACATGGCAAGTGTTTCCATTTGTTCATCATTCAACTTAGCAGCTTTACAAGCTTCTTTAAAGAAACGAACATCACCAATTTCAAATGTAAAATCTTGTTTCTCAACAACCTTCAATGCATCCAAAGCTGTAACTAAAATTTCAATATCACCTTCTGGTTCTTTTAAACCAATGAGTTCCACACCACAGTCCGTAATTTCATTTTTATTCCCAGATAACATTTCGTGTGCCTTGAATACATTTGCACTGTATGAGAATCGTAAAGGTCCTTCAATTTCCTTAAATTTTGTCGCGCAGACACGAGCGATTGGAATTGTCATATCCGCCTTTAAAGTCACAATACGACCATGGTCATCCATGGATTTATAGAAATCTTCTTCCTTCACATTTTGGAAACCTACTTCATAAGTTTCATAGTATTCAATACCTGGTGTAATGACTTCATCATATCCCCAACGTTTGAATGTTTTTTCAATTTCTTGTTGCAGTTGTCTTTTTTTCTTTGCATCAGTTAAAACTAAATCGCGCATTCCCGACGGTACACTAAATGTATTCATGTTTTGTTCCTCCTATATAAACAAAAAAAACCTTCATCCAAAGGACGAAAGTTTACCTTACGTGGTTCCACCTTTTTTTATTGGTACTTCGCAGCACCAACCTCTTCGAGTACTATCATACTCTAGCAAGATAACGGTTGCAGGGACACCGATGAAGACTACTTACGTTCACCTTCATAACTCCAAGACGTGTTCACAGTTTTGCCAATCTTCTTTTTCACCAACCAAGAAGTCTCTACGTTTATTAAAACCGTTACTATTTCTTATCATCGTTTATTGTTAGCATCATTATAAGATTTCTTTTTATGATTGTCAACACATTTTCATTTTCTTTCATGTAAATTGTTTCATAAAATAGAAAACCAGATTTCTCTGGTTTCTTTGAACTAAAGATAACTAGCCCAACGTGGGGTTCTGCCCCATGGCATGGTATGGAAATATACGCGAATTCCATTTCCATTAGCTCCATTCTTGAAGACTTTTGCCGCTCCTCCAAGAACGGTCGCAATGGCTGTTGCATAAGGTGCAGCTGCAGCACAGAAGTAAGCAATGGCACTAGAAACAGTTGATCCAACACTCAACCACCAAGAGATGTTTTTACAATCCGTTTTTGTCATTGTATACGTCCATTGTGCATGGCCAACATTTGTCCAATACCCTTGTCCATAACGTTCTTGTTGTAAGGATAAAGCAGCATAATGTTTAGGTAAAATAAGTTCCATGGTTCCTCCTTTCTAAGCGAGGTGCTCACCTTATATTCACCTGATAAAAAAAGAATCCTAAGATTCTTTTTTAGTAAGTAGTTTCCTTCAGTTGCAAAAGTGTAAGTAGATAATCCACATAGGTTTCTTCTTCATAGATGATTTTACAAGTCACGGGCATCCCTTTTTTTAATTGTTGAAAACTCTTGGTATCCTTAACTTTTGGATAATTCATCATCACCAGCATACGATACACAAGTTGCCTACCTTCAGCACTATCTTGAGATAAGCTTCCTTGATCAATTGAGGTTACCATACCAGGAATACTTGGATATACATTGGAGTTCAAGCCATTCAATTCAATCAAGACTGGTTGACCAACTTTGACTTTGGCAATTTCATTGGCATCAATATACGTTTCGACAACCCATTTTTTTGGTTCGTTTTCACTTATTTGGGCAATGACTCCATTGCTTTGAATGCTAAGTCCTTCATACATTGGGTTTAGATAATGCACATACCCTTCATTGCTAGCACGTATGACATAGGTCGATGCACTAGTTGATGCTAAAAGTGTATTGCTTTCCAGTTCTTGTTTTTGCGTTTCTACTTGCGTTCTTTGCGTCCCCAATTCACTAACAAATTGATAAAATAGTTTCTCGCTTTGCGGTACGTTTTGCAGTTCTTGTTGCAACTGTTTGATTTCTTCTTGAATATTTTCTAAACTTGCTTGTTTTGCTTCTTGTTCCAAGGAATCTGTAGTTTTCGACAGGGCTTGTTGTTCCTTGTGAAGCTTTTCTTTTTTCAGTGCTAAATTTTCCTGAACACGTTGCTTGGTTACTTGCTCTTCAGCTAACTGCAATAAGTAGTATTCCACTTTCCCATAATATTCTTGTTGTAGTCCTTTGTTTTGTAAGTGGTTTGTTTTTTCACGTAACGACTGTTCATACAAATCCATAATGGATAATTTCTCTTTGGTCTGTGCGTACTGGTCATGTAATGCTTCTACTTCGCTTCCATTTTTTCCATCACTTAATACCAATAAGATTTCACCCGTCTTGATATAATCACCCTCATTTGCTTCAATGGAAACAACCACACCTTGTGCATTACTGCTCACATAATGATTCTCTTTAGAAACAATACTTCCTTGACCGTAAACCACATAGGGTTTTGTAAAACGTGTAATCGCGATTCCAAAACCAATCATAAATAGTAATGTGATTAGGAGGGTATATATGGCGTATTTGGGTGGCTTACGATCAAAGAAAAATCGTGTATAGGTTAAATCATGAATGTTGAATAATTTCACGACTTGCCCCTTCTAATGGAACATACATAACTGCGTGTATACACGTTTCTGAGTTTTCATAAAATAAAGTATACAATTCGCCTGTACTGACATACTCATGCTCATACAAGTACACACTGAGTTTTTGGTGCGATAGATCAAAAAACCTTGGATGATCACAAAACTCGACACGTAAACAGTTCTCTAGTGAAATTGAGGCTATTGTTTCAAACCCAGGTGTATCGTGTTCGCTTTGCACCATCAGGATGTAATCCAGTAATAAATCACCTTGTCCAGTAAACGTGCTACCACAGAGTTTATGTATCAACGGTCCTGTAGTTTGAACCTTTTGTAGCTGGATGCGATTGATAAATTGTTGTAAATAACGTTCAAATTCGTATACTTGAATTTGTTTGATGTTTTCTATTGCAAGCTGGGTAAACACGATGGATTCATGTTCAGTAATTTTTATTTGTTTCATAATCCTCCTTTTATTGTCTTTCAAGCATTCGATAGTAATATCCTTTGCGAAGATACAATTCATCATGATTTCCTGACTCCAATACACGTCCACTGGTTAATACATGAATCACATCACACTTACGAACCGTGGAAAGTCGATGCGCAATCACAATACGTGTATAACCGGCAAGTTGATTGAAGATGACATCACTGATCAATGCTTCGCTTTGGCTATCTAAGTTACTTGTTACTTCATCAAAGACGTAGATATCTGGTTTCTTCAATAATGCACGTGCAATCCCAATGCGTTGTTTTTGTCCACCAGATATATTGCTTGCACCTTCTTGTAAGATACTTAAATAGCGATGTTCAAGCCCATCAATCCATTCATGAATTCCGACTTGCTTACATACACGAACAATTTCTTCAAAACTTACATCAGGGTTCGCAAGTTTTAGATTGTCCAAAATGGTACCAGAAAATAGTTGAACTTCTTGTGGAACATAGGCAATCTTGTTTCGCAGCGTTTGTAAGTTTAGATCTTTAATGTTGTAATTACCAATGGTAATATGCCCATCTCCTACTTCATAGTAGCGCAGCAACAAGCGAACCAATGTCGTTTTCCCACCACCACTATCACCAACCAAACCAACGACTTCTCCCGGTTTGAAACTAAGATTTAAACTTTGAAATAACGGTTTGTGTTTTTGATAGCCAAATTGTACCTGGGTAAAATGAATCATTTTATCCAATGTAAAAGTATCAATACTTGCTTCTTGGTGTTCCTCACTTTCTAATTCCATAAGTTCACGTAGTCGTGAAATAGATATGCTAACTTCTTGAAAACGCAACTGTAAGGACACGAGACTTTGAATCGGTTCCATAAAATATTGAGACAACGTTTGAAAAACTAGCAAGTCACCAATGCTCATTTTTTGTTGCATAATAAAGTACGCTCCGACCCCTAAAAACAAATAGTTGCACAAACCATTAATGGAATTTGCTAGAAAGGATTGCAAGATGGATAGTTTTCCCTCCTGATAACCAATCGTCAATGTTTTAATAAAATTTTGTTCAATTTGCATCAAACGAAGTTGTTCATTGTTTTGCGACTTGACCGTATCCATGTTTTGCAAGGTTTCCACCAATGTTGCATTCATTTGTGAATTGGTTTCCATTTGTTTCACGTTGATTGCTTTGTATGGCTTTTTAAAAACATAGATTAAGACAATGTTAATACAAACAATAACTAACAAGATTAGAAACAACGTTTGATTCAAGCGGAATAAAATCAGTGATGAACACAAAGCTAACACGATGTCCATCAACAAAGAAATAGCAACATTAGAAAAAACTTCTTTAATTGTGATGGCATCTTGAAAACGTGTCAAAATATCTCCTACTTTGCGATTTTTAAAGTACCCGTAAGGTAGATACAAAACGTGTTTAAAATAACCTAGTAACAATGGAATATCAATTTTTCTAGAGAAAAATAACAAGACATGTTCACGTGCTGCACTCAAAAGATTTTGAAGCAACAAGATAAAACAGAAAAATACCAAATACATGATGAGTAATTGACCTCGGTTGTATGGAATAATTTCATCCATCACAATTTTTGAAAACAGAGAAGATAATAACCCCAATACAGTCAAGAGTATCGACATGACTATGACTTGTATGACCAGTTTCTTATGTGGCAAAATCAGTGATGAAAACAAGGTTAGCAACGAATGACTTTTCATGGCATCTCTTGTCACTTCTTGATTTTTCACCAACACAATCACAATTCCACCAAACATTGTCTCGAGTTCCATTTTACTCACTTTGCAAACACCTTTGAGTGGATCAGCTAGTATGTATTGATCATTCTTACAAATCTTATAAAGCAAAACATAATGCCACTGTCCACTTTCATTACTTACTTGTAAGATGATTGGAAAATTCATCTTTTCATGTAAGTCATTGATACTTGTTCGCACTGCCTGTGCTAAATATCCATGTCCCTGTAAGGTTTCCACCATACCTTCGATGTTGGTTCCACGCAATTGAACACCAACTTCTTCACGTAAGGTTTCATAACTATACGCGACACCATCGTGTTGAAATACACTTGCGATAACTGCAACACCACAATCGTAATCATCCCTTTGATAAACACAAGTGTATCGTTTTTTACGAATCAGGTTCATCGTATTTTCGTATAAGCATCAAGGAAATAAACATGATAAGCGTAAAAAGAAAAATAAGATTTGTGTATTGTAAAGGAATGATTTGAAAGGTCACTAACAATCCTGTTCCAATTGCCAGCCAACTGCTCATTTGATAAACGATATGTATGTATTTCATAGAAAACCTCCGTTCACTTATGTATTGGTAAAAACACGTAGATTTCCTAAAAAAAAGAAGCCACTCTACTGAGTAGCTTCCATGTTTATGTAACAATTTCAATCACTTTTTCAACTGGGTTATTGTAGACCTTCATAAAAATCACTGGTTCTCCACTGATGCGATTCACAATGTTTTCAACCAAAATAAGTGGTTCATTCACGCGCACGTTTAACATATGTGCATACTGTGGCGGAACCATCACCGGTTTAAACCGCGAAGTTAAACTTCCTTCACTGTAAAGTTTGTTGAAATCTTTCCAGTTTGGTAGATTTCTAAGTTCTTCATCACTTAAATTCAAGCGACGAATATAGATTTCTTCAATACACTGTGGTCTTCCTTCTTTACTAACAAGTCGAATCATTCGTACCACAGGTTCATCATCATTGATCCGCAAAGCGGTTTGGACATCATCTCCACTACTCGCTTTCACATCAAAGTAAATAATCTTATAGGTAAGTTGTTCAATATCATCAGTTGCTGTTAACGTATTCTTCTTGTGAAGGGTACTATCTGCGACGAAAGTTCCACGATTACTTTCACGATAAAGATATCCCTCATCCACCAACGCTTCTACTGCTTTTCGCACAGTCATTCGACTTGCATCAAACCGTTTTGTAAGGTCTCTTTCACTTGGTATTGGTGAATTGGGTGGTAGATCTTTAATCATTTCAAGCATTTCTTGTTGGATTTTCTTATATACTGGAACATCCATGCCTGTCCCCCCCTTTCATTGAAAAATTGCTATTCCATGAAACCGAATGGTCTCCAAGGTTCAATGTAATCCAATAACATCATTTCATTGTCTGGAATGCGCCCGATGACGTTTTTACGTCCATCGTTTGGCATATCCTTTAATACAATGTGAAGTTCGCCTTTGTAGCGTGAATAGTTGTCATTTACCACAATCACATCACCACGACGTAAGTCGCGTGTGTTTTCTGGTGGAACACTTTCACTTGCATAAGTCACACGTGGGAACGTTGAACGTGCCATGTATTCACTCATATCTCCACGAACATAGTGTTCGTGTTCAAAGATTACTTTTCTCTCCGTTGGATGCAATTCTTTTTCATAATCAATTTTAAACGTTAATAAACCCGGATTGATTTTAGCACATGTTTCTAACTCTTCACGTGTTGCAAATTGGTTTCCAATGATCACATCATCAATCATACCTGTTGCAACCAAATGACGCATTTGTACATCAATTGGTAAATCACGGTGAAGTTCTAATGTACATAGACCTTCATTTACCGGCCATGGACCAAAGCTATCTTCTGCTTGACTAGAAACAAAAGCTGCGATTTTAAGTCCGTGTTTCTTTATCATATTATTACATAAATCAAAGTGTTTTTCACTTAAACCTGTATATCTTTGTGGATAAAAATTGTGACAAGTAATCATTTTATCCTTGTCTGGATAATGCGAGATAATATTGTCAATGTAACCATTTCCAAAACTTGCATTAATTTCAATTTTTAGACCTTCTTTATTATAGGTCATCAAGCTTTCTTTTTGCCCACCAAATCCTTCATCTAAACGAATTCCATCAGCGTGCATATCTTTGAAAAATGATAAATCATCATAACTCACACCCAATTTGTCAAAGACAAATGGAGCTACATCTAAGATCACTTCCATATGTAAGGTATGTGCATAATCAATCATTTCTCTAAATTCTTCTAAGATTTCTTGTTTTGTTCTTCCTTCAACACTTAGTAAACAAGTGAAGATTCTTGTAAACCCACACTCTGCTGCTTCTTTAATGTAGGCTTTATTTTTCTCTAATGGTGCATGTTCTGGATAAACCGATATTCCTAATCTTGCCATTTGTTTTCCCTTTCTCTTAAAAAAAGAATAGTGTTAACCACTATTCTTGACTATCAACTAAGGCTTGAAGTTGGTTTAACATAAGATTCATCTTCTTTTTACTTGAACGTGCGTATAACTTACTCATTAAACTAAAGTTCAAGTTTTTACTGGTTTTGTCTGAAACAAAATCTTCTGAATATGTAATGCCAAAAAGATCGTCATCTTCATCTTCTAGATGATAAGAAACCGTATTGACTCCTTGTGCACTATAAAACTTTGCAACGTACACTTCATTTGGTACAAGCTGGGCAAGTTCTACTTTCACGCGTCCTGCTTTCCCCATCTTTGTTTGCAGTTTTTTATAGTATGTAAAACCCGGATGCAAATCTGTTTCTGTGTATACCTTGCCATCTTCACTATTTGCATTGATATCTGCTAAAACAGACTCAATAAAAATATGATAGCAAGTTTCTTTTTTTCCCCGTAGTAATTTAGTTATTTCCATTATTTGTCCTTCTTTCTATTACGAAACAATTGAAAGGCACCAAATGCTGTTACCGTCAATCCGCTAACTAACATTGGAATACTATTCCCCATCAATGGATAAAAACAAATAAGTAAGCAACCAAACCCCATGAGTACTAATGCATTTTCTTTCTTCATGTTTACCACCTAACTTCTTCCATTATATACTATGCAACGGTAACTGAAAAGTATAAAACTGCTCCAATCTCTGTAGCTTTAATTGCAGCTTTCGCTGTTGCAATTGCATCATCCATGTCATCTGTATCTACTGAGAAGAATAAGTTAATACCTTCTTTTTTTTCAAATTTATAGTTGTATTTATCAATTCCTTCAACAATTTCTGTAACATAGTCTTGTTTCATCGGACACGAAATTTTAATCATAAAAAACTCCTTATTTATCAAATCTTTTGTAAACATCGATGAACTCATTTGCTAAGATCTTGAATGCTTCTGCACTCATCAGTTGATCTTCAGCATGAAGCAATAACAAAGTAACTTTGTCTAGTTCACCACTTGCTTCTTGTTGAATCAATTTTGCATGTGCATGGTGTCCCTCTGTAAAGAATTTTTCCCCTTCACTAATTGATTCCTGTGCTTTTTCATAATCTCCAGCTTTGGCGTGTTGAATCGCTTCAATGAAGCAACTTCTTGCGCCTCCAACATTAGAGATAATTTGAAAACAAACTAATTCTAAACCTTCCATGTCTAACCTCCTAAAATTAGTGCAAAAGGAGGATGGTTATCCTCCTTATGTTGCAACCTACTATTCTGTTTCAGTATCTGCTAGGTCAACTTTGTTACCGATCATAACAAAGACTCCCCAAAGGACAACCGCGATTGCCAGGTTGATTGCTGCTAAGATACCAGCTGCGATACTACCACCAGTTGCAAGTACTGCATAAACTACTGGAGGCATAATCCAAGGTACTGGTACGTATACAGGTGGAACGATTCCAGCTGCTGTTGCTGCATAAGCAATAATTGTTAAGACAATTGGTACTAATAACCAAGGAATAAAGTAAATTGGGTTAAGTACAATTGGCATACCAAACACAACAGGTTCGTTAATGTTGAAAACTCCCATTGGTGCTGATAATGCAGCGATTGTTTTCGATTCTTGTTTTTTAGAGAAGATGAAGATTGCAATAATTAATGCGATCGTACATCCAGCTCCACCCATCCAAACGTAAGCGTCAAATGATCCACGAGTCCACATGTATTTCATTGTTTCCCCAGCTGCATAAGCTACGTTGTTTTCATTTGTTGCTGTTAAGTAAACACCATCTAATACTGGTGCAAGTACGTTAGTACCGTGGATTCCAAAGAACCAGAACAATTGAACTGCGATTACGACAATAATAACTGCTCCAAATCCTTGAGATAATGCTAAGAATGGTGCTTGAACGTATTCAAAGATTAAGTCTCCAATTGAAGATCCAGTCCATAAGCTTACTAGGTAAGCTGCAATACCAGCTACATAAATAGCGATTAAACCAGGAATGATTGATGCGAATGCTTTTGATACAGCAGGTGGCACTGAGTCAGGTAATTTAATTGTAATTTTAGCTAACATTAATTTACAGTAGATAACTCCTGTAATAAGTCCCACGATCAATGCTGTAAATAATCCACCAGCGTTTAGGTATGCCCAGTTAAGGTTTCCCCAAGCTCCGATTCCAGAAATAACAGTTCCACCAGAAGCACTATCACCAAGTGTTAATCCGATTGTTTTAAATGCTTCTAATGCATCAGCTCCTAAAACTGTTTCCCCTAAGTCGATTGCTGCAAATGCAGATTGTGGTGTAACGGTAATAAATGCTGCAAAAGCAACAACCCCACCAGCTAATGCTGGAACTTTGTATACTTTCGCAAGTTGGTAACCAAGAGCAAATACGAATACCATTGATAAGATTGCTAATGTACCCCACCATACGTTTCCGTTTACTCCAATAATTCCAGACACGAATGTGCTGCTTGTGAAACTGTTTCCTGCTCCCCACCATTCGTTAGGTAGGTCACGGAAAAATACGTTTAACAATGTTGCAAATGCTCCTGCCATGGTAATTGGCATGATTGCGATGAACGCGTCACGAATTGCAACTAAATGTTTTTGCGAACCAATTTTCGCTGCTACAGGAACAAAGTGTTGTTCCATCCAGTTTGTAAATCCTTTCATGTTCTCTCCTTTTTAATGAATCAAATACTATGTAATAAATCAATCTTCGTTTTTTTCTTCACTTTATCAAGAATGATTTTATTACCAAATCTAAACTACTTAAGTAAAGCTAAAGCGCTTTCAAGGACTTTTTTACCGTCCATTCTTCCATACGCTGCCATATCGATAACCATTACTGGTTTCTCGTTATTTACGCGTTCTTTCATTTTTGCTTCTAAGTAACGAACTTGAGGTCCTAAACAGATCACATCCGCTTTCTTAATTGCGTCTTCACTGTCAGCATCCCCTACAGCCCAAATGTTTGCTTCCACATTCATTTCGGTTGCTGCTTCTTGCATCTTTTTCACAAGAGCACTCGTTGACATTCCTGCCGTACAAACTAGCAAAATATTAGTCATATGCTTCCCCTTTCTTGGTATATACCACCTCTTTACACTTACTATACCATACAATTCCCATATTTCAAGTATAGTTCGCATTTTTTTTACATATTCATTGTAATGCATAGGTGATTCCCTTGTCGCCTCAGACGCATAAAAAATATATGTCGTATATCTTTTATGATATATAAAAATAAAAAACCCTTTATTTAAGGGCTTTTTCAACATAAGATTCAACAATTGAAAATGGTGCAGGACCAATATTTAAAATTGCTTCATGGAATTTTTTAGCATCAACATCATCATAAGCTTCTGCTAAATCGATAAATTTCTGTCCACCAACGTAATATTCAGCAAAGATTCCTGGTGTAACTGCTAATGTTGTATAGATTTCATTTGTATCACCAAACATCGATAGATACTGTTGCAAATCCGCTTGTGTTTGTCCATCGTAATTGATCATCAAATCAATCATCAACAACAACGCGTAATTTAAACGCTCCATACTATCGTTCGCTTTAGCAACTTCCGGTTTTAAGGCATACTTTGTTGTATAGTATTGCACATAGTTTGCCCAACCTTCTGTATAGCCACTGTAATCCATAAGTGAACGGATTAACGGTTGTTCTTGTTCTTTGTAATATTGCTTTTGGTACATATGTCCTGGATAACCTTCATGGGCGATGGTCGAATAGTCATCTTCCGTAAAGTCGCCATTTAGAATCATCTTTTCTTTTGTATGTTCTTCATCAATCGGACTTGTAAAATACGCAGCTGCCGTATTCCCTAAAATCTTACGCATCGACTCTGGCACGATTTCCATTTCGTAATCTAAATCGCGAACCGCTGGAAAATCATCTTTTGTATCTTTGCTTAACTCCTCCAGTACTTTATTTGGATCGGTTTGTTTTGTATACACACCTGAACTTTCCATTTCCAAAGAATTGCTATCCTGCATTTCATTCAAGTAACGTGTATACATATCTTGCAAGTATGTTCGATACGTTTCAATATCCATACCTGTTGTTCCTTCAATTTGAATTGCGTATAATTCGCGTCCATTTGCGTATTGAGACATGCCTTCATCAACCGCTTTTACTTGAAGGTTTGCCAAACCTGTTGCCAAGTTGGTATATGCAGTTTGTAAGGCACCATCAACTAGTGCACTATTTTGCTCAATATATGCTTCTATATCAGCTTTTGATAGGTTCTTAACATTTGCAATTCCCTTTTTGAATGAATCTTTCAGGAAACTATGATCTCCACTTACATAGGTATCAACAACTTCTTTGGTTTTGGCAATGTGCATTGGTTGCATACCAAATCCTTTATCTTGACGTTCTTGTTCAAATGCGACCAATGATTGAAAATACGCATCTGTTGTTTCTAACAAATGGAGATAACTTTTGATGTCTTGTTCATCTCTAAATGTGTAGAAATAGAAATTAAACGGAATATTCCCCGGAGCTCCGCGATTGTAATCCAAATCATTGTTCATCAAGTAATACAAATCTTCAACTGGAATGCTATCGTCTGGTTGATAAGCATCAAGTAATACATCGTATGTTAGTTGTTGTTTTTCACTTAACGAGTCACGATCAAAAGCTTTAATCTTGGCATAGATTTCATTTCCTTGGTTGATACTCTCTTCGAAGTCTTCATAACTTACGAGTTTTTGTTCGTAAAGAGTCTCTTTACTGTAACCAAATGCCTCCTTATCAGCAAGAAAGTAATTTAAACTGTAATCTGTTTCATCGAATACTTCACCAATTAATGAATCAACGTAGTTTGTAAACTCTTTGTTTTCATTCTTATCTGATAGAGCTGTTGCTGGTTTGCTTTCTTTGTTGCTTGAACAAGCAACAAGACCCATTGCTAAGACACACACCAATAATACTTTAACTAATTTTTTCATGTTTTTTCCCTCTTATAAATGTTTTAAGAAATTACCACTTACACTCAATCCTTCAGAGAAGATAATAAATGCATGGCGATCTATTTTTTTGATTTGGTGTCTTAAGAAATGCACTTCATCTTTACTAACCGCAGTCATTAAGACAAACGTTTCTTTTTCAGTATAACCACCAATTCCTTTCCAATAAGTTACTCCACGATGCAAATCGTTGGTGATAAACTCAACAATTTCTTTGTTTCTGGTAAATATCATCGCTGTCATGTTGATGTTTTGGTAATGTACTTTATCAATTACAAACGTGGAAACGACAAGATAAATCATTGAGTAAATCGCTGTTTCAATATTGAATAACATCGCACATACGATAAACAAACACGTATTCACAATCAATGATAAACGCCCCACACTAAAGTTAGGATACTTTTGTGACAAATACACCCCAACAATATCAAGCCCACCACTGGATCCGTGTGCACGTAACATAATCCCGGTTCCACAACCGGCGATAAAACCACCAGCTAAACATGATGCTAACGTATCTTGGACAACCGGGATGCTTGGTACCGGAATCAAAGATAAAAAGGTTGTTTGTACAGCAATACAAAGCAGTGTCAAAGAAAAGAAACGCTTGGACACTTTGAAATAGGCTAAGACAAACAATGGAATATTTAAACAGAAGTTGATAATCCCACTGATTTCAAATGGAAATACGATTCCTACATCTGCTAATAATGTACGAATGATTTGTGATACCCCTAAAATACCACTGGAATAAATGTGTACGGGTGTTAAGAAAAACGAAATCCCACATGAAGATATAAAACAACCAACAAAGATGTACAAAATATTTTTCGCAAATTTCTTTCTGCGCTCATCACCGTTATGTTTTAGACTTTGGGTTGGCATCATCATCTATTCACTCATCTTTCTCGATTTTGCAGCACAGGCTGCCATCGCTTTTTCCACGATTCCCTTCATGTTTTCTTGTTCCAAGACTTGTACAGCTTCAATTGTCGTACCACCTGGACTACACACATTTTTAACGAGTGTCTCTAAGCTCTCGTCGCTTTCTTGGACAAGTTTTGCTGCTCCCAACACACTTTGACTTGCAAGTAATCGAGCATCTTCATAACTCAACCCTTCTTGTACTGCCCCTTGAATTAAGGCATCAATAAACATAAAGACATAGGCAGGGCTCGAACCACTGACTGCCACTACACCATGCATGTTTTCTTCAGGTACTTGTACACATACACCAAGTGCCGCAAAAATTGAAGTAACCACTTGGTTTTCTTGTAAACTTACATTTGCACTAGCACAAATTCCACTCGCACCTTCATTTACCAGTGCAGGGGTGTTTGGCATAATGCGAACCACTTTAATTGGTTGTTCAAACAATTCCTGAATTTTTGAAATCGTCATACCTGCAGCGATACTAACCACAACCTTGTTTGGTTGATAAATGTCTTTAATCTCTGCAATCACACTTGGAAAGTGTACTGGTTTTATTGCCAATATTACAAAATCACAAAGCTCCATAATTTCCTTATTGTCTTTTGCAATACGTACTTTAAATTCATTTTTTAACTTCTCGTGTTGTGTTTCATCTGCTGCATATACATAGATATTCTCACTTGCAAAAAGGTTTGCTTGCAACATCCCTTTAAGAATTGCAGAACCCATGTTTCCACAACCGATAAAACCAACTTTATAATCCATTTTACTCATGCTACTATCATATCCTTTTTCCAATTCATTGTCCACAAAACCAAAAGAAAACAGGTGCTTTATGCAACCTGTTCTCCGTTTAATGACCATGTTTTTGCATCTGTAATTTTTACATTTACAATATCACCTGGTTTGATTGATTGATCTGTGGTAAAGTTCACTAACTTTTGTTGTTCTGTATATCCAGAATACACATCTTTATTTTTCTTACTTGGTCCATCAACAAGCACTTTGCAAGTTTGATTTACCCACGCTTCATTTTTTAAGCGTGCATAGTGATTGGTTTTTTCCATCAAACGGTTAAGACGGTCTTGCTTTACTTCCAGCGGAACGTTATCTAGCATCTTAGCTGCTGGTGTTCCTTCGCGTGGTGAGTAAATAAACGTAAATGCATTGTCGTATTGACAGTGATCAACGATTTCTAAAGTTCGTAAAAACTGCTCTTCGCTTTCATTAGGAAAACCGACAATGATATCCGTTGAAAATGCTACCTTATCGATCTTGCTTGCAAGCTTATCAAATAGCGTTGTATAGTCTTCAATCGTGTAGCGACGTCCCATGATTTTAAGCATATCATTATCACCAGATTGGACTGGCAAATGAATGAACGGCATAATGTTATCATAAGCCGCAATGACATCAATCATCGCATCACTGAAATCCCATGGATGACTTGTTGTAAAGCGAATACGCTGTATACCCGTTTTTGCCACAGCCTCAAGTAAAGAAGCAAAACCACCTTCAATATCTAAATCTTTTCCATAGGAATTGACATTTTGACCAAGCAACGTAACTTCTTTAAATCCTTCGTCCACAAGCGTTTGAATTTCTTGCAAGACATCTTCTAAGGTCCGACTACGTTCTTTTCCGCGTGTATATGGCACAATACAGTAGGTACAGAACTTATCACAACCATACATGATATTAACCCATGCCTTATGCGTACCAAATCGTTTCACGGGTAAGTTTTCAATCACTTCTCCTTCTTGTGAGAAAACTTCGATGGTACGTTCTTTATTCATCATCGCCTGATAAAGCAATTTTGGTAAACGGTGAATGTTATGCGTTCCAAATACTAGGTCCACATGTGGATATTTCTTTAAGATTAAATCCACGATTTCTTCTTCTTGGGCCATACATCCACACATCCCCATAATTAAATCGGGATTGGTTTGTTTCAAACGCTTCAAAGAGCCAAGTTCTCCTAGTACTTTATCCTCTGCGTTTTTTCGAACCGCGCATGTATTCAACAAAATAAAGTCAGCTTCTTCTGGTGTATCCACTTGCGTAAAGTGAAGTTGTTCCAAAATGCCGGCAATGGTTTCACCATCACGTTCATTTGCTTGACAACCATACGTTCGTAAATAGTACGTACGGTCCACCCCCAAGTTTTTGACTTCAACTGGTACTTCAAATAATTCTTTTTCAATTTTTACTTGTTGTTTGGTACGCTTTTGCGCATCTTTCAAGTTTGGTAATTTATAATCGTTCTTTTTCATATCGTTAGCATTATAACATATCCATTCCATTTGCCAAGTCATCCCGCCCACAAAAAAAGCGGATTCGAATCGAATCCACTATTTTTGATTTCTTTGATTATTGTGAGATTGCTTCAGTAGGGCAAGTTCCAACACAAGCACCACAGTCGATGCATGTTGCTTCGTCACATACTGCTTTTCCCTCGTCATTCATTGAAAGTGATTCAACTGGACAAGATCCAACACAAGCACCACATCCAATACAAGTATCTAAGTTAATTTTTACTGGCATGTAAAGTCCTCCTTTATGACATTCCCATGGTATCACTTAACTATTAAGTTAGTCAACATTAACAGTTAATCAGAAAGGCACTGTCCTTTCTCTGGTAATATTTGCAAACGTTTAATTGCAATTGCACATTTATGTACTTCATCAAAATCGATGACAACAGCATTTAACATCCCTTCACCTTCCGCTACGGTAAAGCGTGTTTTTTCATTTGTTGTAAAGCGGGTCAGCACTTCATTCACATCACGACCAATGATGCTTTCGTACGCGCCACACATCCCTACATCACTGATGTACGCAGTATTTCCAATAATGCGATTATCTGCGGTTTGCACGTGCGTATGTGTTCCAACAACCGCATGAATATCATCTTTAAAGTAGTAAGCAAAGGCGAGTTTTTCACTGGTTGCTTCTCCATGAAAATCGCAAAAGTAAAAATCTGCTTCTACATTTCGCAAGATTTCCTTCATACAATCAAAAGGCGAAGAATTCACCTCAATCATGAAGACTTCTCCCATCACATTACAGATACAAACTTTATACCCATTGACCTCGACAACTTTATAGTGTTGTCCACGATCATCTGGATCTAAATTCATTGGTACTACGAGTTGTTCTGCTTCATCGATAAATTGAAAAATTGGATCTTTGGAATACGTATGATTTCCCATGGTAATCACATCCACCCCAGCATTCAACAAAGCGTGGTAGATTTTACGTGTGATTCCTTTTCCATGAGCACTATTTTCACCATTGGCGATCACTAAATCTAATTGTAGCTCGTCCTTAAGACGAGCTACATTGTTGATGACCATATTTCGACCGACCGATCCAACGATATCTCCAACAAATAAAATTCTCATTATTTTGCGACTTCGTTAGCTCTAGTTTCGCGGATAACCGTAACTTTAATTTGTCCTGGATATGTCAATTCAGCTTCAATTTTATCTCTTAATTCACGTGCAAGTTTCACAGCTTTTAAGTCGTCAATTTTATCTGGTGCCACAAAGACACGAATTTCACGACCTGCTTGAATTGCATATGTACTTTCCACACCTTCGAATGATTTAGAAATACGTTCCAAATCTTCAAGACGTTTGATGTAGTTTTGCATTTGTTCTTTACGCGCACCTGGTCTAGCTGCACTTAACGTATCTGCAGCATATACAAGGTTACTAATTAAGTATTTAGGTTCTGCATCTCCATGGTGTGATTGAATAGCATTTAAAACAACTTCATCTTCACCATGTTTTTTGGCAAACTTGTAACCAAGTTCAACATGTGAACCGTCCACTTCATAATCAATGGCTTTTCCTAAATCGTGAAGCAATCCAGCACGTTTAGCTAACACTTGGTTTAACCCAAGTTCAGCTGCCATCATACCTGTTAATTCAGCAACTTCCATTGAATGTTGTAATGCATTTTGACCATACGAATAACGATATTTTAATTTCCCAATTAAGCGAATCATATCTTTATCCATTTTTCCAATTCCTAAGCGGAAAATTGCATCTTCTCCAGCTTTTAGAATGCTTTGGTCCATATCTTTGCGCACTTTACGTACGACTTCTTCAATTCTTCCTGGTTGGATACGTCCATCTTTAATTAAACTTTCAAGTGCTTGTCTTGCCACTTCACGACGAATTGGATCAAAACAAGATAAGGTAATAACCTCTGGTGTATCATCGATGTTTAAATCAACACCGGTTGCTTGTTCAATGGCTTTAATATTACGCCCTTCACGACCAATGATACGACCCTTCATTTCTTCAGATGGAAGGTTTACAACACTAACCATACGGTCTGCTGCTTCATCTTGTGACAAACGTTGAACCGATAAAGCAATAATGTTACGCGCTTTATCATCTGCTGTACTTTTTGCATCATCTTCACGTTCTTTGATATATGATAACACTTCGTTATCCATCCGCTTTTCTACAATTGAGAACAATTCATCTTTTGCCTGTTGACTTGTCATTGCGGCGATTCGTTCCAATTCTTCGACTTGGATGTCAATTTGTTTTTCTAATTCTGCTTCTTTCTTGTCTAATGCTGACATTCTTTCACTTAATTGCGTATTTTTCTTTTCTAATTGTGTTTCTTTGCTCACTAAAGCCTCATCTCTAAAGTTGAGACTGTCTTCTTTACGAATTAAACTGTTTTCTTTTTCTTGTAATTTAGTTTCTTGAGCTTTAATTTCTTTTTCTGCATTAAGTTTCATTTCATGAGTCTGCGTTTTCCCCTCAAGCACCGCTTGTTTTAGCGTTGCTTCCGCTTTTGACTCTGCTTCTTGTATTGTCAATTTGGCTTGGTGCTTACTTTTTGTAAGACCCATTTTACCAGCGATTGCCATCACGGCAATTCCAATAATTAAACCGATAACACCAGACAAGAGGATGTTTGTTGTATTCATGTGTATCTCCTCTTTTCTTGTTGTAATTTACTGAGTAATAATACCCATATATAATAATACATCTAATTCTGGTTTTCGGCAACGATTTAACGACCAACAATCCTAAAAAAAGAGAAAAACAAACGTTTTCCCTTTTTACTTACTTTCTTAAAATGGTCGACAATGGTTCATCCTTGTTCAGTTGTTCAAGCAACACTTCCAACTGACGAATCGTTTTTAAAGTTGATTCTTGCATGTCTTGGACAACTTCTCCATTAACGCGCCCTTGAATCATGCTTGCATTTGGATGAATGGCTGGAGCTTCTTTGATAAAGTGTTCCATGTCAATGCGACTTTCAATCATTTGATTTAACGCTTTTTCATCATAACCAGTCAACCACATAATGATGGTGTCCACTTGTTCTTTTGTATGGTTGCGGTCTTCCGCTTCTTTTAGAACATGTGCATAATACGTTGTAAACTCTGTAGTCATAGTATTTAATTTGCTCATTTGTATCACCTCTCCTTATGAAACTATAATTAGTATATCACTTTATCATAAGTAAGATGTAAATAACGCTTACTCAGGTTTACGTAAAATCTTTTCGAGTTTTTTACCTTTCGCCAGTTCATCAACCAGTTTGTCTAAATACCTCACTTTTTGCATTAAAGGATCTTCAATTCGATCGACGTGCACACCACAAATTGAACCCTTAATGAACTTTGCATGGGGATTGATTTCTGGTGCAAATGTATAGAACTCTTCAACTGTCACATGATTATCCAATTGTTTTTTTAGTTCCTCTTTACTATAGCCAGTCAACCACATGGTCACGGTCTCTAGTTCTTCTTTGCTATGTCCTTTACGTTCCACTTTTTGGATATACAAATCATAAATATTTGCAAAATCCATTTGGAATATTTTATCATTTGCCATAACTTGCTCCTTTACATTTCTTCTCGATGCGCAATTATTTCATATTCATCTCTTAGAATTCTCTATATTAATGAATCTCTAGAAGTCTCTTCCTAGTTGTACACCTTACGAATTCTTCCTTTTCAATTGTATACCTACCTATACATTTTTCACTTTATCATAGTTTTACTATAGTGTAAAAAAAATGACATTGATACATGCCATCTTTCTATTATTTATGATGCTGCAACTTCCTCTTTTGGACGAATTGCCTCGCGAACAAGTTGTGAGATTTCTTCCATCACATCTTTATTTTCTTTTAAATATGCTTTTGCACTTTCTTTTCCTTGTGCAATTTTATCTCCTTTATAAGAGAACCATGCTCCACTTTTTTGCACAATGTCGTGATCAACAGCTAAATCAAGAACTTCACCAACAAATGAAATTCCCTCTCCATACATGATTTCTACTTGTGCTACTTTAAATGGCGGAGCAACTTTGTTTTTTACAACTTTGATATTCACTTTATTCCCAACAACATCTGTTCCAATTTTAATTGCTTCACTACGACGAATATCAATACGCACAGATGAGTAGAATTTTAAAGCACGTCCCCCAGGTGTCGTTTCTGGGTTACCAAACATAATTCCTACTTTTTCACGTAGTTGGTTGATAAATAATGCGGTACATTCACTTTTGTTCATAACTCCAGCGAGTTTACGCATCGCTTTTGACATTAAACGCGCTTGTAAACCAACTTGTAAGTCACCCATTTCTCCATCAAGTTCAGCTTGTGGAACGAGTGCTGCAACCGAGTCAACAACAACTAAATCAATTGCACCCGAACGAATTAACATTTCACAAATCTCTAAGGCTTGTTCCCCAGAATCTGGTTGTGATAAAACAAGTTCATCAATATTTACCCCAAGATTTTTCGCATATAAAGGATCAATGGCATTTTCCACATCAATAAATGCAGCACGTCCACCTTTTTTTTGTACCTCTGCAATTGCGTGTAATGCAAGTGTTGTTTTCCCACTTGATTCTGGTCCATAGATTTCAATGATTCTTCCTTTTGGATATCCTCCGATACCCAAAGCTTCATCAAGTTTGATACTTCCAGAACTAATTGCATCAACTGAAACATTGGCACGGTCCCCAAGTTTCATAATAGAACCTTTACCAAATTGTTTCTCGATTGCGCTAATCGCATCACTTAGTAAGGCATCTTTTTTTTCTTCAGCTTTTTTATCATCTACTTTTTTTGTTGCCATGATTTCCTCCTGTTACCTATATATTCCCTGTATTCTTTGTATTTCCTAATAATGCTAAGACTTTTTCCACTAGGTAATCACAAACCGCTTGACGCACAGCATCACGATCGCCTGGAAAGATTTCTTCAAACACATACACCTTTCCACAAAAGAAGATTGCCATATCAACAAGTCCAACCGCTTTTCCTTCAAGCACATCTGGTCCCGCATTTCCGGTGCATGCAAGAACAATGTCTGCATGGATGTGGTTTGCTCCTTGGATTGCCATAGCCTTTGCACATTCTTTACTTACAACCCCATAGGTTGCAAGTAAGTTGTGTTCGATACCTAATACCTGTTCTTTCACTTCGCTCATATATGTTACAAAACCACCTTTGAGCACTTTGCTTGCACCAGGAACGGCACTCAACTTCGCACATAACAAGCCACCAGTGAGACTTTCAACGGTGGCGATGGTTAGGTTTTTTTCTTGTAGACAAGTAATCAACTTGTGCATTATTTACTCTCCATAATAAATTCTTTCATTTGCATGAAATATTTCACTCCACTAATCACAGAAACTAGTGTAGCTGCATAAACTAAGATTTGATCAACTGGTAGATTCATTGCCACAAATGGCACATTTGATAATAATACAAAGATGATGGCAAACATTTGAAGCACCGTTTTCAGTTTTCCCCAAATACCAGCTGCCACGACAACACCTTTTTGTGCGGCCATCATGCGCATTCCATCTACCAATGTATCTCGCCAAATCATGATTACTACAGGCACTACGCTCACTTCACCACTAACTGCCAACAAAATAAACAACGTATTGACGAGTAGTTTATCCGCAATCGGGTCAATGAACTTACCAAAACTTGTAATCAATTGGTATTTTCTTGCAATATATCCATCTAAAAAATCTGTAAATGAAGCAATCGCAAAAATCACGAGTGCAATCACATTCTTTACAGGAAGAATGGTATCCATCACTTCCAGGTTTACTAGTTGCAAATCAAGTACGTAAACACATACGATGATTGGCACTAATATCACCCGAAACAGTGATAGTTTATTTGGTACATTCATGTTACTGTCCTTTCACATTTAGCGTAAGGTCAATCACGTTGGTTGCAGATGCAACATTTGGATCAATGGTTACTTTTGTGCCATTGATAAAAATACTCACTTTTTCCGCTCCATAGTTTCCAAAGTTTAAGGTATAAACATCATTTGCCCCTACCGTTCCTGTATAAGCAACTTTACTTGTGCTGTTGTACACATCACCAGTAATGACCTCTTGTCCATTTAAATAGGCTCTAAACCATGTTTCAATCCCCGTTTCAATTTTTAACTCAAGGGTTAAAGGATCATTTAGTTTAAGACCTGTAATATCGTATGTAGAAGCATTGACTTGGCTAACCACCATGTCGCTTTTTGCTTCTTCTTCTTTTTCTTTATCATCTTCTTTATCAGAATCTGTTTCTGGTGTCGGTGTCGGTGTTACTTCAGATTGTTTATCGTTGTTTGCGTTTGTATCTTCTGGTGCAAACATATTGTTAAACATCGCAAATATGATAACACCTACGATTACCACAACAATAACCAATAACGAAATCAGTGAAACATCGACTTTATTCTTACGAAATCTTGCCGATTGTTTTACATTTTGACGAATCGATTTTGCATCTTTTGTTGTCCCAATAGGAGGTTCTGTATACGTCCGTGCTTTTGGCACTTCACGACGTTGTTTAATATTTTGATCAAGTTCTTCACGTTCTTGCATTGCCTTCATGGATAAAGTTTGTGTATACTCTTCTACACTTGTATCGTAAGCATCGCGAATATCATCGAAATTCACGCCCAAAACTTCAGCATACTTACGTACATAAAAACGCAGATAACTGATATCATTTTCGAAAAAATCAAAATCCCCATTCTCAATTGCTTCAATTTGATCGGGACGCATTTTCGTCATCTTTTCAATATCTGCATATGTATATTTTTTTGCTATTCTTATATCCTTTAATTGTTGTCCAATTTCTTTCATCTCACACCTCGAAATATGCATACTCTCCACTATTATAGCAACTTCATAACCATAAGTAAAACAAAAAGGAAACCGGAGTTTCCTTTATAAATAACGCATATAAGCCATGTTCTGTACTCCGAAGAGTGGTAACCATTTATCTACACTTACGTGTCCCTATTGAACTTCGTTTTGTTCGCTAGAGTTCCCCTACCAAAATTTGGGTTTCTCGCTTGTGGGGTTTACCCGTTCCAGTCTTTACGTTTCCATAAAGCATCGTCACTGTGGCACTTTTAAAGACGCTATCCATAGTTGCCCTTAGGATCTTGTCAGCCGTTAGCTTACGCTACCTAGATTTATTTTTTCATCTAGCACAAACACTACAGTCATCACAGACTGTGCGAGCATGGACTTTCCTCTACTTTTGCAAGCAGCGATTACCCTGCGTTATTTTTAAAAACTTCAGCTTCTAGATTTGAGATACGTTTTAACATATCAATATAATCTACTTGTACTTGTTTATCACATTCATAGTTTAATTGTGCTTCAAGTTCTTTGATTTTCTGTTGCAGTTTTTTGTTTTCATCTTCATATCGATGCAAATGTTGACCCAATTCTTCAACGTATGCACTATATGCTTCATAATCTTCAATAATTTTATCTAAAAAACTGTCGACTTCACCTGTTGCATAACCTTTCATATCAATATGAAATTGCTTATCCAGTATGTCCTTAATCGTTAAATTGTATCTTTCCATAATATCACCTTCTTCAGTTTCGCAAATTATGGAGGAAAAAGCAAGCACAAGCACCTTTTTTTATTATCGTACATGTCTTTTTCGTGTATAATATAGAATAGGTGAAATTATGATAAACTATCCAACCAAGAAAAAACGCGTCGTTCACGCAACGACAACAAAAAGCAACCAGCGAGGAATGAATCTAGAAAAAGACCTCAACGATTCCAATACGTACTATCGCGAAATTGGTCGTGCCTTGATTTATAAAAAGCCAACGCCCGTACAAATTGTTCGTGTGGATTATCCCAAACGAACGGCAGCGAAGATCGTGGAAGCCTATTATAAGACACCAAGTACAACGGATTACAACGGGATTTACAAAGCAACCTACATTGACTTTGAAGCAAAAGAAACAACAAGCAAAACATCCTTTGCGTTTCGAAACATTCATGAACATCAAATCACCCATTTACAAGCAGTGCAAGATCATGGTGGTATTGCTTTTCTAGTGATTCGTTTCATTGCTTACAATGAAACCTATTTGTTGGATGCTAGTTACATTATTGAACAAGCAAAGCACAGTAAATCCATATCCTATGAAACGATTAAGAGACATGGATATCAAATTGATGAATCATATACCCCACGTTTAAAGTATTTGGATGTGGTGGACCTTGTATACTTTAAGGAGGACGCTCATGGCGATCAAAAAACCAAACTTGCCAAAGAAAAATAAAGCTGCAAGTCATAAAAAAACAAAATCAAAAATATCTGGTAGACGGATTGTCAATACGATTTGTATTGTCATTCTAGCTGGGATGATGCTTGTTAGTGTTACAGGATTTGTAATGTTGCAAGACATTTTATCGAAAAAAGAAAGCGAGCGCAGCGGTTTAACTGCAGATGCCTCATCACGAATTTATGCAAGTGATGGAACCTTAATTGCTACATTAGCACTTGAAGATGGAGTTCGTGAAAACGTAAAACTCGAAGAAATTCCTAACAACATCATTGATGCGTTTCTAGCAATTGAAGATTCACGTTACTTTGATCATAATGGATTTGACTTGCCTCGATTCATTAAATCAGGGATGAACAACTTACGCGTTGGGGGAATTAGCCAAGGTGGATCAACCTTAACGATGCAACTTGTTGATAACGCAAACATGCTAAAACTAACGGAAGAACAAAAAAATGAAGCGAACACCTTAACGAAAATCGAATGGAAGATTCAAGAAATCTTTAACGCGATGGAACTTGAAGGTGAAGAAAGTAAGAATGAAATCCTTGAAAATTACCTAAACAAGATCAATTTTGGAGGACCCGCTCGTGGAATTGAAAAAGGTGCAGAATACTACTTTGGTAAATCGGTAAGTGATATTAACCTTGGAGAAGCAGCTTTCTTAGCGGGTGTCATCAATGCCCCGTCAACAAACAACCCATACAATGGAGTTACTTCTTATCCACAAACAGATGATGCAGGAAATGCTGTCTTAAACGAAGCTGGTCAACAAGTTGGCGTTGTTAGTGTTAATCACTACGATGCTGCAGTTGAACGTAGAAACCAAACGCTTTACCAAATGTTAAATCATGGTTACATTACAACAGACGAATACAATCTGGCTAAAGCTGAAGTACTTGCATTCCAACTAAATGGTGCCGCAAACTTCCAAGTTGATGAGTTTGAAAGTTTCATTCAATATACAACAAACGAGGCAATTGAAAAAACTGGCCTTGATCCATATACGACACCAATGGATATCTACACAACGATGGACATCGAATCACAAAAACTAGCCGATAGTATTTGTAATAGCGATGCAGTTGACTACACGGGAACTCCATTTAACCTGACGGAACAATACGATGAACGTTTTCAAACAGGATTCACCTTAATGAATAACCAAACTGGTGAAATCCTTGCCTTTGGTGGTGGACGTGGTGATATTACAAAAAACCGTGCTTGGGACCAAGATCAACAGCCAGGGTCAACCGCTAAACCAATTATGGAATATGCAGCAGCCTTTGATGTCTTAGGTTATTCAACACAACACGTACTCGAAGATGGACCAACCGACTATACAGATTCTGGCGTGCTATGGAATGCAGATCGAAAATTTAGAGGGGATGTTGATTTAAAAGAAGCAATCAACCACTCGCTTAACGTTCCAGCCTTTAAGACGCTACAAGCACTTGTCAATGAAATTGGTATGGATGGTGTCAAAGAATACATGAGAAAACTAGGTATTTCTGAAGAAATCATTAATAATTTCGTAATGGCATATTCAATTGGTGGTGGAGACTTACGAATGACTCCACTTCAACTTGCCGATGCATTTACGGCATTTGCCAACAAAGGTAACCGTGTAACGGCTTATGCAATTAAAGAAATCAAGTTCCAAGATACAACAATTAAAAACTACAAAGCGAAACAGGAAGAAACAAAAGTGTACTCTGAAGGAGCGGCTTGGTTAATGTCCTACATGTTAGCAGGAGCGGTTGATGAAGGTTGGGGTAATATTAATTCATTTACCAATGCACCTTACCGCATCTATGCAAAAACAGGAACTTCATCATATGAAGAAGATGCTTACCTGTATGAATATCCTGAGGGATCCGCAAAAGATAAGTGGATCGTTGGATACACGGATAAGTACACCGTTTCCGTTTGGGCTGGTTATGATAAAGGAGTGCTTGGTGAAGACAACTACCTTGATGACTATAAAGTCATGAACTGGAATTTAGAAGGTCGCATTGCAAGAACAATGCTTGATCAAATTACAAACAATGGCGAAGATGCTTCCAGTGAAATGTTAGTTCAACCAAGTGATGTATCAACAATCAGTTATACAAAAGGTACTTGGCCATATGCAACAACAGCAAACAATGATACACAAGGTTACATCCTTAAAAAGTATGCTGGAAACTTAAAAGCCATTGCACCAGATGCACTTAGTGATCCTTCAAGCATTACCGTAACATTTAAAGATGGAAAAATTGAATATTCCATGACTCCATATCCAAATGCTGATGCCTTAAAAGAAAAAAGTCATGAGAAAACCATGTCTGCAAAAGGTGAAACTGCAACTGGAAAACTATGGTTTGATAAGTCCTTTATCTTTGGTGTTGTTCAGTACAAATACACAATTAAACTTAACGGTAATGAACTTGAGACTGTAAGTTCAGAATCGGAAAAAGGAACCTACGATAAAATCCCAGCAGAGGCAAAAACTGGAGATAAAATGGAAGTCTGCGGTTTCTATCAATACTCAAAAATTGATACGAAATCAAACCAAGTTTGTGCAACTGTCAACGTGGAAAAGAAAGCCAATCCAGTTGGATCGGACTTCTTGAATCTATTTATTGAAGGAATGTCATACGCCGATGTAAGTAAAAATATAAGAGCGTACATGAAAACTAACTTCCCAGATATCAAATATATCATACAAGAGGATAAAACAGCTAAGTTAGGAACGATGGGAGAAAAAACAGATATCACTCCTGGCATGGTCCTTGATTCTAATAAAACGTATATAATTGCTATCGGTAGTAAATCCGATTCGACAATAACAGGACAATAAACAAAAGAAATGCTTACCCAGATGGAAGTCTATGGTAAGCATTTTTTAATCATTAAGATATGTTTCTAAACTAACGGGATATGCTTGCTGATATATTTCATCAACAAGACTGGTTGGTGTTACAATCAATTGTTCTTTTTGTTGTTTCGATAAATGTTTAATTTTATACTCGAGTTTACTCGCTTGACTACGATTTTGACAAGTCCATAACGCTTCTAAGGAAACCACATTACGCACCCTTGTATATTTGGCAGCTTTTTCACTTTTGAAGTAATGTTCTTTTAGTCGTTTATGAATATCCGTTGTGATACCTGTATAAATAGAATCATCATCACAACGAATCATGTAGATGTAATACATAAATCTATTACAACTCTGCTAGAGTTGGTGCATCTAGTTCTCTAATGAATTGAACTGCTAGCTTGATGGTGTTTTCCACGTCGTTTGCTGAAATGTACCCGCAGTGCGTGTGTGCATAACGTGTTGGAATCCCCAAAACTAAACATGGAGTTCCTTCATTTGCCACATGTATCGCTGCGCCATTGGTTGAACCAGCTTTACGAACTGCGCATTGATAGGGAATGTCGTATTTTTTTGCGACTTCTTTAGCTCTTGCAATGCAAGCAGGATTGGAAATCATTCCGCTGTCGATGTATCGAATTTGTGGCCCAGCGTGTAATTTACCTTGTGGGTGTGCAATATCACTATACACATCATCTGCTGGTGAACCTTCAAAAATAATAGCGATATCTGGTTTTATTTTATTGGTACTTATTTTTGCCCCTCGTGTTCCTACTTCTTCTTGGGCGGCAATTGCTCCAACTACCTGTACTGCCAACTTTTGATTGGTTAATGCATGGAGTGTTTCAAGTACACAGTAACAACCAATTCGGTTATCAAATGCTTTCCCCATAAACAAACCTGTTTCCTGAATTTCTTCTAGATACACTTCAGGGGCAACAGGATCCCCCAATGAAACATGAAATACATCGATGACTTCTTGTTTACAAGTCGCACCAATATCCACAAAAATATCATCCATTTCTAAAGCTTGCTCTCTTTGTTTGGCATTCATAAAATGTGGTGGTCGTGATGTTGTCGTCCCTTTTATGTGTTTCCCATCACGTGTTTTGATGACAAGGCGGTGTGCAGGTATCGTGTGTACAATCCAACCACCAAGTGGAATGATTGCTAGTAAACCATTTTCACAAATATCTTGTACCATAAAACCAACTTCATCACTATGTGCATCCAACATCAAAACGGGTAAAGTGCTGTCTTGTTGATTCACATAGACATTTTTCATCGTATCCACTTCAACATCCAGTGTGGTGTTTTTTTTAATGACTTCAATCACATCTTCTTCATGACCAGAAGGTCCAAATGCATTACTCAATGCTTCCAGTAATTGTTTGTTCATCATACATCCTCCATTACGTTGTTTCCATTATACAACGATATCGATACGCGAAAAAGAAGGGGCTGTGACAGATAGGCATATTTAGCCAAATCTGGAGCACAGCTCCTTTTTTTCTTGGTTTATTCCATATATTG
>LVZN01000057.1 GCA_001695645.1 Erysipelotrichaceae bacterium MTC7
TTTTCTAACAGCGAGATCCCCTCATTCGATAAGTAGAAGAAAACAATCGCTGTTCTTAGTACGCTCCCATCACCAATCACATAGACATCTAAAATGTTGGCCACACCCACTAAAACAAAAATCAGCACTTTACGGCTGATTCCGATAAATCCCACTTCACTTGATAGGGTCTTATCAGCGATTGCACATAAGACACCTGTTAGATAGTCGATGACTACAAAGACTAGTAGCGCATATAAAAATCCGTCTGCTCCCCCTAAAAACCATCCGAAGAATCCACCAATTGCTGTTATCACAACTTGGATCCAGTTCCATATTTCTTTCATTTAAAATTCCTCCTTTTGTTGAAATAAAAAGAACACCTACTTTTGCAGATGTTCCTTTGATTACTCTATTTGTTTTGGTAGCCACTCCCAGAGTCTTAAATCCTCCTGCCCTAGTGACCACATACACATGCCTCGAAGTTTCCACCGATAAGCTGCTTCATTTGCCCAGTACACAAGGCTATCCACATCCTGATAATAAAGAATGGAAAATCCGTCACCATCACCTAAGAAAATACGAGATATCCAGATGTTAATATCCCTTGGAATGATGGTGACACTGTAGTCCTTTCCGCACTGGATGGATGGCATCATATCTGAATGAAAAAAATCATAATCTAGGGAGATGCTTTCGCTTCTTGTGGCTGATTCTTCAAGGTCTGCTGTTAAAGTAAACACTTGAAACTCATCATCCCAAGAACAGTTACTTCTTGATAGCCGACCATAAGTTTTAAATGTTCCATCTGGCATAAGCACGTCAAAGCGTTCATAAGGCTCATAGGTCCAAGCATCGCCTAAGCGAAGCAACTGGCAATGGACTTTATTATCCGAACGAATACCTGCATACCCTGTCACATCCGAGCAAGTGGCTGTAAAGCGCAGTGTATTGGATGCAGAGGAATAGACCCGCACTTGATTGCCACGCTTTCGAATTTCTAGAGTGTAAAAGCTTGGATTCGATCGAATGTTTGCGGCCGATGTTTTTGAAAAGCTAGTGGCATAACTACCTTTTAAAGTAGAACCTTCATACAGTTCAATACGCTGGTTATCATAATTAAAGCAACAATAAATCGTTCCAATAAAAACACCTGCCTTGCCACT
>LVZN01000058.1 GCA_001695645.1 Erysipelotrichaceae bacterium MTC7
ATTACTGCTGACGAAGTGATTAACCTTGTGTATTCCTTGAAACGTCCTTACCGTAAAAATGCCGTGTTCATTTTAAATGACCAGACCATAGCGGCACTTAGAAAACTAAAGGACGGTAACGGAGCCTATATGTGGCAAGCAGCTCTTGTTGCAGGTGAACCAGATAAACTACTGGGCTATCCTGTGTATACATCCGCTTATATGCCTACTATTGAGGCAGGTGCTAAGACCATTATCTTTGGCGATTTGTCTTACTACAACATTGGAGATCGTGGTTCTCGTTCCTTTGCAGAACTTCGTGAGTTGTTTGCAGGTAATGGCATGGTCGGTTTTGTAGCTAAAGAACGTGTGGATGGCAAGTTAGTACTACCTGAAGCAATCAAGGTTCTTCAGCAGAAAGCCTAACGGAGGTGCGATATGGATTACAACACAAAAAACTACACCGAACAAGGCGGAGATAAAACCGTCATCGCAGGAACGTTAGAGATTAAGGAGGGAGCGACCGTAACAGGTCTCCCTTCTTCTTTTACTCCTGCAGAAAACCAAGCACCTAGTGTGGCAGAAGATATTACGAGTTTAGTTGCTGATTTTAATGCCTTGCTTTCAAAGCTAAAAACAGCCGGACTTATAGAAGCTGATTAAAAAGAGAAAGGATGGTGGCGGTATGACACTAATTCAAAAGGTAAAAGCAAATTTGATTTTAGAGCATGAAGCTGATGACGAACTCTTAGAGATGTTCATCGCCGCTGCTGTCAGTTATGCCGAGAGTTATCAGCATGTACCAGAAAATTTCTATAGCGACAATCCCATGCCACCGACTACTGAGCAAGCCGTTATTATGCTTTCTTCTCATTTTTATGAAAGTAGAGATGGCAGTACAGGTGGCTTCTTTGCAGATAATGTGCAGGCGGGTCAGCAGGTTTGGAAAACGGTCAACCTACTATTAAGACTCGATCGGGATTGGAAGGTGTAAGAGATGAGTTTTGGAAAAATGAATAAATTTGCTGATATTAAAGCAATTACAACAACGAAAGATAGTGAGGGATTTGCCACTACATCACAGACCATACTTGCCTCAGTTCGAGTTTATAGAGAAGGACGTCATGGCAGTGAGAAATGGGCAAATCTC
>LVZN01000059.1 GCA_001695645.1 Erysipelotrichaceae bacterium MTC7
AGGATTTTTAGTGTGATGAAATATCATAGAATGATTTTTTAATATTATACTTGATTTTTATTAACTAATTTTTTGTTTCACTAATTACCTTTGACAATATAAGGGTCGATTATACCAGCTAACGCTTCAATGTTTCTTGTTTGAATTAAGATTTTCCCAACTCCATTAAACTCATTTACTAAGCCTTCGCCACTTTTAAAACCAAAGGTGCCGGATGCAACTTTGATTTCATAATTCAATGAAGTATTCCAAGCCACAACATGAGAGTTATCAACAACAAATGGTGCTGAACCATCAAGTTCAATTTCCAAAATGTCTCCATATGAAGAAATAAGCATCATCCCTTCACCTTTCGTCATAACAAAGAATCCTCCAGTACGGCCAAGCATTGCTTTCCCAAAACTTTGTCGTTCCAAATCATAACTCACACCTTCATCACAAGCAAAGAACGCAGAATCATTTAAACGCCATTGGCTTTGCGCATTCACAGCAATTTCTCGAATTTCTCCTGGAGCGTTTGGGGCAATCCCAATTTTCCCGTCATCCGCTGTACCAGTAACCGTTGTATTGAACCTTTCATGACTGAAGTCACGAGATTCTTGGGAATAGAGCATACTTGATAGTTTATGTCTTCACTAACAGCGGTGTCTCTTATTTACCAAGCTATCCCCGTAGTTCCTACGGTTTTAAATATTTTCTAAGTCAAAGCTTGTATTCGTAAACCTTCAACCAAGATATTTATACTAGCGTTAACATCCCGATCGTGGTGCACATGACAAATTGGACACGTCCACTCTCGAATATTGAGCGACTTTTTGCCGTCTTTGTGACCACACTCTGAACATATTTGACTAGACGGATACCATTTGTTTATCTTGATAAGTTCACGCCCATACCATGTGGCCTTATATTGTAACTTACTCACAAAACTTGACCAAGAAACATCAGAGATGCTTTTCGCTAGTTTATGATTACGTAACATATCTTTTGTGTCTAAGTCTTCAATACAGATAATATCGTGGCTTTTGATAATTTCTGTACTCAACTTATTCAA
>LVZN01000060.1 GCA_001695645.1 Erysipelotrichaceae bacterium MTC7
CAGATTCTTGCCATTCGAGATACCGGTGAAACCAATATGTTTGATGTGCGAAAAGTACAGGAAATCGCTCTGAGGGAAGGGTATAACGAGCTACTTGTTTACCTTGCAGATAACGTGGGGGCCTATTCCAGATTCATTCTGACAGGCAAGGAGGAATAAAACCGTGTGGAAAGAAGGTAGCATTAAAGTTCATGACAGCATCATCCATTATTGGGTAAAGTGCTATGAGAAAAGTTCGGAATTTGGCATTGACAAGGGGCGCATCTCAAAGCTGATGCTTAAGCGCAAAGAAGAGATTATTGCAAATTATGACCGAGGCTGGGACATTGAGCCTGTGGATGAGGATGCAGAAATTGCACTTGCAATCTTATTATTAGAACACAACTAAATAGCAATAGAGGACAGTGCCAACATTGGCTCTGTTTCTCGTATAGAAAGAGTAATAAGGCTTGCTTGATGCGGGTCTATTTTTATGCTCATTTTGAAGGGAGGTGACCGCAATCAGAAAGCTCAAGAAATATAAACCAACTCCTTTTATGGCAAAGGACTCTATCTACGATGAAGATGCTGCAGATTATGCGGTCAACTTTATTGAGTGTTTAAGTCATACCAAGGGGAAATGGTCTGGAAAACCATTTGAACTGATTGATTGGCAAGAGCAAATTATCAGAGATCTCTTTGGAACACTGAAACCAGATGGCTATCGGCAGTTTAATACAGCCTATATTGAGATTCCTAAGAAAATGGGGAAATCTGAATTAGCGGCAGCTGTCGCATTACTGCTTACCTGTGGTGATGGCGAAGAAAGAGCCGAGGTTTATGGATGCGCTGCAGACAGGCAACAGGCGTCCATCGTATTTGAAGTGGCTGCTGATATGGTACGTATGAGCCCGGCTCTAAGTAAACGAGTTAAAATCTTATCGGCAACAAAGCGGATCATTTTCCAACCGACTAATAGTTTTTATCAAGTGCTTTCAGCAGAGGCTTATTCAAAGCA
>LVZN01000061.1 GCA_001695645.1 Erysipelotrichaceae bacterium MTC7
TATCTTTATTAGAAACGCCAATGACTTGGATTAAGTCGTAAGGCAAGTCATGTTGTTGAAAGTAAAGCTGTGCAGCGTTATAGATAGGGTTGCCATCTGTAACGAAGGTTAAGTCCTTTGGTAGTTTGATATTACCATCTTTGTCACGATACTTAAGTAGCGTGTTATAAGTTGAAATACAGGCACATTTTGCATCACGTGTTTCAAAGATGCGATAAGAAGAAATAATCTTCTTAGTGGGATCTGAGAAGAAGAAAACGTAATTGTTTTTGCCTTGTACTTTAACGTATGTTTCATCAGCTGTGATAGTAGATGTGAGTTCATAAGGATAGTAATCAACCATCGGTTGCACAAGTTTGGCAACACTTTGAGCATAGTTGATGATGGTCTGATGAGAAATCCGTAAGCCATGTACTTCTTGCAGGATTAGCGAAGTTTTCCTAGAGGATAAGCCATAGTTGATGTAGTAAGTTAAAGCCAAACCTAGAACCTGTTGGTCATAGTGTATTTTATTCAGATTGACCTTTGTTTCAAGGTTTATTGAAGCATCAGCGAGCGTATTCATATCGAATTTAAATTCACGATATGTATAACGTAGTCGATATCCACCAGTGGAGACTTTAAGGTGTTCAGCTTTGCCTTCGCGCTTCAATTTGCGGTTAGCCTTATAGTGAGAACACTTCTTGTTGATGCTAGAGTATACAAGATAACCATTACGATCGTGACGCATATCAAGTTTGCACTTACAGTGCGGGCAATAGATTCCAGCAGTATCACGTGGAGTGATTTTAGGAGTGAAAGTGTTCTTGCAAGCTTTGCACTTATGCTGATTCTTGCCGTTATTAAGGTAGAGATATTCGTTAGGTGCACCACAATGTGGACAGCACCCTTTGTAAGCTAGCATTGGGCGGTTATGCACAAGAGTAAGCTCTTTACCTTCATCAGCCATTTGTTGGTAGATGTCAGT
>LVZN01000062.1 GCA_001695645.1 Erysipelotrichaceae bacterium MTC7
CTTGGCTGAAAGATGGTCATAGACACTTCTTTAATGTCGTACAGGTGGTCATAGATTCCAAGCGCTCCTAGGGCATAGAGCTTCATCTGTGGATTGTCCACGGTATCGACTAGCACACCCAGTCCATATTTAAAGTCTACGATGTGAAGTCTGTCATCCGCGATAATCACGCAATCTCCTGTTCCAAAGCCGTCTGGTACATAGCATGAAAAATCAAGATGCTGTTCGATAAGGACGATTGGATCCTTGCATTTTGTTTTTGCAAGTTCCACCTGCTCCATAACGAAGTCAACGTAAGCATCTGTACATTCCTCCATCTCATCAGAGTTATACTCAGAGACAGGTCGCTGACTTCTCATATGAAGTGCCTTTTTTAGTTTGTGTTCACACAGGTCATGAGCCGCTGTGCCTTCTTTTGCTGCCTCACCACTTTGGTCTTCAAACTCCTGTTCAAGTCTTGCAGAGGGTAGGCAGTTGAGCCACCTGTGGGATGAGGATGCAGATAATATTGCATGATTACCCATTTCCAAGCTCCTCCGCATCTTTCAAGATGTCAGCGTAGTAAGCCTTGTCAACCGCACTTAACTTGTCTGCACCATACTTTTGAATGAGTCCTCGCACTTCGGCAGTAAACCCAATCTGGCTCTTTTCAGCAAGTACCATACGCACTTTTTCCAGTGGGATATCCGGCTCGTTTGCTGTTTCTGTCTTTGTGGCAGGCACTTCTTTGGGAGCAGAATCACTTTCTGCCATTGCATTACAAACCGCCTGTATGCTGTCAGCAAGACTTCGCATATCATTTACCACTTCAAGCAGTAATTTTATTTTGCTCAAGGTCAGTACCTCCTTTCGTCATTTCACAGATAGAGAGTTCCTCGATGCTATCTCCAGGGATCACAATCGTTACACGCTGTTTACT
>LVZN01000063.1 GCA_001695645.1 Erysipelotrichaceae bacterium MTC7
CTAGGCTGAAAGATCGTCATGGACACTTTTTTAATGTCGTACAGGTGATCATAGATTCCAAGTGCTCCTAGGGCATACAGTTTCATCTGTGGATTGTCCACTGCATCAACTAGCACACCCTGTCCATATTTAAAGTCTACGATGTGAAGTCTGTCATCTGAAATGATTACACAGTCTCCTGTCCCAAAACCATCTGGAACATAACAAGAGAAGTCAAGACGTTGTTCAATAAGAACGATAGGATCTGTGCAAGACTTTCTTGCAAGTTCCACCTGCTCCGTAACAAAGTCCACGTAAGCATCTGTACATTCCTCCATCTCATCAGAGTTATACTCAGAGACAGGTCGCTGACTTCTCATATGAAGTACCTTTTTTAGTTTGTGTTCACACAGGTCATGAGCCGCTGTACCTTCTTTTGCTGCCTCACCACTTTGGTCTTCAAACTCCTGTTCAAGTCTTGCAGAGGGTAGGCAGTTAAGCCACCTGTGGGATGAGGATGCAGATAATATTGCATGATTACCCATTCCCAAGCTCCTCCGCATCTTTCAAGATGTCAGCATAATAAGTCTTATCAACAGCACTTAACTTGTCTGCACCATACTTCTGAATGAGTCCTCGCACTTCGGCGGTAAATCCAAGTTGGCTCTTTTCAGCAAGTACCATACGCACTTTTTCAAGTGGGATATCTGGCTCTTTTACTGGTTCTTGTTCAGTTGCAGCTTTTGCACTTGGAGCAGGACTTCCTTCTGTTATTACATCGCAAACCGCCTGTATGCTGTCAGCAAGACTTCGCATATCATTGACCACTTCAAGCAGTAGCTTTATTTTGCTCAAGGTCAGTTCCTCCTTTCGTCATTTCACAGATAGAGAGTTCCTCGATGCTATCTCCAGGGATCACAATCGTTACACGCTGTTTACT
>LVZN01000064.1 GCA_001695645.1 Erysipelotrichaceae bacterium MTC7
ATTGGTGATGGGAGCGTACTAAGAACAGCGATTGTTTTCTTCTACTTATCGAATGAGGGGATCTCGCTGTTAGAAAACTCAGCTCATCTTGGACTACCTATCCCAGAAAAACTAAAAGATGTATTAAAACAGCTTCATAACAAGAGCGACGAGGAGGAATAATCATGAAAACTAAAGGAATCGATATCAGCACGTGGCAAAAACCAAGTCAGATAAACTATGACCAACTTGCAAAAGAGGTTGATTTTGTCATTCTACGTGCAGGATACACCGGTCACGGTACAGGCGTAAGTTTGCACAAGGATGATGCCTTTGAACAACACTACAAAGCCTTTCACGAGAGAGGTATTCCTATCGGTGTTTACTGGTACAGCTGTGCGAATACTAATGCCAAAGGCGTAGCAGAAGCGAAGAAATGCCTTGAAATTATCAAAGGCAAGACCATCTCTTATCCCGTTTTTATTGATACAGAGGATAATTATCACCAGCGACCAAGTGGCAAGAAAGCCATTACCGATGCTTTAGTAGGCTTTTGTGAAACCGTAGAAAATGCAGGCTATTATGCCGGTATCTATGCGTCTAGTTCTTGGTTTCAAGATTTGACAGAACTGGATCGTCTAGCACCTTATGATTTCTGGGTCGCTCAGTGGTCGAGTAAAGAACCGACACTTCGTCACGGTATCTGGCAGTACACAAGCAAAGGTAAACTAAGTGGTTACTCAGGTAATTTGGATATGAACTATGCCTATAAAGATTACAAAGCGATTATCCAAAGTGCAGGGCTTAATCATCTTGGTAAAGAAGAAAATAT
>LVZN01000065.1 GCA_001695645.1 Erysipelotrichaceae bacterium MTC7
ATTGGTGATGGGAGCGTACTAAGAACAGCGATTGTTTTCTTCTATCTATCAAATGAGGGAATTTCGCTGTTAGAAAATTCAGCTCACCTTGGACTACCGATCCCAGAGAAACTAAAAGATGTATTAAAGCAGCTCCATAAAAAGAACGAGGAGGAATAATCATGAAAACTACAGGAATTGATATTAGTACGTGGCAAAAACCAAGTCAGATTAACTATGACCAACTTGCAAAAGAAGTTGATTTTGTCATCCTTCGAGCAGGATATACGGGCCACGGTACAGGAGTAAGTTTGCACAAGGATGATGCCTTTGAACAACACTATAAAGCCTTTCACGAGAGAGGTATTCCTATCGGTGTTTACTGGTACAGCTGTGCCAATACCAAAACCAAGGGCATAGCAGAAGCGAAGAAATGCCTAGAAATTATCAAAGGCAAGACCATCTCCTACCCTGTATTTATTGATACAGAGGATAATTATCACCAGCGACCAAGTGGCAAGAAAGCCATTACCGATGCGTTAGTAGGCTTTTGTGAAACCGTAGAAAATGCTGGCTATTATGCCGGCATCTATGCGTCTAGTTCTTGGTTTCAAGATTTAACAGAACTGGATCGTCTAGAACCTTATGATTTCTGGGTCGCTCAGTGGTCCAGTAAAGAACCGACTCTTCGTCATGGTATCTGGCAGTACACAAGCAAAGGTAAACTAAGTGGTTACTCAGGAAACTTAGACATGAACTATGCCTATAAAGATTACAAAGCGATTATCCAAAGTGCAGGGCTTAATCATCTTGGTAAAGAAGAAAATAT
>LVZN01000066.1 GCA_001695645.1 Erysipelotrichaceae bacterium MTC7
GTTTCTCACTGGTTTCATTGGTGGCATAGCCATAAACGGTGCCTTGGTCACCCGCTCCTAACATGGAATACCATGACGTATCACCCTCACGAGATTCCAAGGCTTGATCCACACCACCTGCGATATCTTTACTTTGCTGATGGACATAGACAAAGACTAAAAACTTTCTAGGATTGTAGCCCACATCCGTAAGAACACGGCGGACAACACCTCTAATGTCAATTCTCTTTGAGCAGGTAATCTCACCGGCAACAATGATGTGTCCTTTGGTTGCCATCACCTCACAAGCGACACGAGAGGATTTATCTTTTCTTAAACACGCATCTAAAATGCTATCTGAAATAAGGTCACATAATTTATCGGGATGACCTTTACATACACTTTCACACGTTCTATATTTATTCATTTTATTTTCCTTTCCGAGCAGATAATAACCGCTCCATCAAATCATCTTGTGGACTTCTGCCTCCAAACTCCACAGAGCAGTTTTCCTTCACAATTTGGTAAATCTGATACCAGCACTGATTGACCTGTTTCATGTATTCACGACTCATCGCAACATAAGGTGATGCGATGGCAGCTGAAGTGGTTGGATGCTTTGCAAGAAAGCCATATTCTGAAATACACTCTTCACACTGAATCCAACGAGAAACACTCATGGCATACTGCTCGATTAGCTGGTTGTTTACTAACATTTCGCA
>LVZN01000067.1 GCA_001695645.1 Erysipelotrichaceae bacterium MTC7
AAGTATATCACATTCTCACGCACATTCACGTAAGGCTAATGTTTTATTAAGATATCTCTTAGCTTTATAATACGAAAGTCCACTCCAATTGGAGTGAACTTTTTATTATTATTTTGCTTTACCTTGGTTGGCAACAGCTTCCATTTTTGCTTTTAAAGCTTCTTGGTCACCCAAATAGTATTTATCAGTAACGTTGAAGTTGTCATCAAATTCATAGACAAGAGGAACACCTGTTGGAATGTTCACGTTGACGATGTCTTCATCAGACATGTGATCTAAATATTTAACAAGCGCACGTAATGAGTTACCGTGTGCTGCAATTAAAACACGTTTACCTTCTTTCATTTTTGGTAAGATTTCTGATTGGTAGTATGGAATCACGCGTTCAATTGTTGTAGCTAAACTTTCTGTCAATGGTAGTTCCTTTTTATCTTCATTACGGTATTGTTCTTGAAGTGCAGGGTTTCGTGTGTCTGTAGTTTCTAGAGCAGGTGGAGGTGTTCCAAACGAACGACGCCAGATTTTGACTTGATCTTCTCCATATTTTTCTGCTGTTTCTGCTTTGTTCAGTCCTTGCAAGGCTCCATAATGACGTTCGTTTAACTTCCAAGATTTTGTTACAGGTAACCACTCACGATCCAACTCTTCCAAAACGTAGTTTAGGGTATGAATGGCTCTTTTTAAGTATGATGTATAGCATAAGTCAAAATCATATCCTGCTTCTTTTAGAAGTTTTCCACCGTTTCTTGCTTCTTCTTTTCCAGTTTCAGATAAATCTACATCTGTCCAACCAGTAAATAAGTTTTCTTTGTTCCAAACACTTTCTCCGTGTCGTACCAAGACTAATTTCATAAGTACCTCCTATCAAGTTATATACAGTTAACTTTTATACATTATAACGTAAATACCAATGTTCATCAAGTAATTCACTTGAGATATTTATGGTTGAAGTTGCACAATACAGAAAAATTACTTGAATGAATTGGAATACTTTTCATGTCATTTTTTTAAGACACAGTGCTATATTCGCCATCATAATTATCTAAATATGGTATACTTAAAAGTAAAGAAGAGGTGAGGTTGTGAGCGTTCATTTACATACGAGAAGTTGTTATACACTACTTGAAAGTACACTACGTATTCAAGATATCGTTGCATTAGCAAAAGCACAAAACATGGAAGCAGTAGCATTATGCGATCGTAATGTGATGCATGGAGCCATGGCTTTTTATCGCGCATGTAAAAAAGCGAGTATTAAACCGATTTATGGGCTTGAATTTGAATTGGTTGAAAATGAACAGCACATTGATTTAATCGCATATGCAAAAAATGATTTAGGATTTCAATCGTTACTTGCTTTATCAACCTACATCAATACAACAAGTAAAGCATTAACACTAGAAACATTTCAACCATTTGATCGAGATCTTATTGTTTGTACGGCAGGTAATAATGATGACTTGCGACGATTAAACAGTCTTGAAGATAAAAGTGAGCTAGAGTCGTTATTGCTTTTACTGAAACGTAATTTCTTGGAATTCTATATTGCAATTGCCATGAATGATTCTTTATTTTTACGCAAACAGAATGAAATATTAAAGAACTTAGCGCGAAAATTAGGGATTGATACGTTTGCTTTATCTAAAATATATTATGCTAACAAAGAAGATTTTGAAGCGTATCAGGTGCTTAACGCCATTGGTCAACAACGCACAATTTTCGATAAAACATTGAGTGTTGAACAAGATCGATACTTTCGTTCAAGCCAAGAAATGGAAGGGTTATACACTGAAGATGATTTAGCTAAAGCAGATGCAATAGCAGCGGATTGCAATGTGCATATGCAAATGGAAAAAGCCAACATTCCTGTATTTGAAAATAATAAACAAGTAGACTCTGCAACGTATCTACGCGAGCTTTGTCGTTTAGGCTTACAAAAACGATTACATAACAAGGTAAGTCTTGCTTATGTAGAACGTTTGCAACATGAGTTGGACGTTATTGAACGAATGGGGTTTTCAGATTATTTTTTAATCGTGTATGATTTCGTACGGTATGCAAAAATGAACGATATCTATGTTGGACCTGGAAGAGGTAGTGCTGCTGGTTCCTTGGTTTCTTATTGTATTGGAATTACCGAGGTGGATCCCTTACGTTATGGACTTCTATTTGAACGTTTCTTAAATCCGGAAAGAATCTCCATGCCAGATATTGATATCGACTTTCCTGATAATCGTCGTGATGAAGTCATTGCCTATGTTGCAAAGCGCTATGGAAAAGATCGAGTTGCGCATATCACAACATTTGGTAGCCTTGGTGCAAAACAGGTTTTACGTGATGTAGGGCGTGTACTAGCGATACCATTGAGTGATGTTGATTTGTTATGTAAAATGGTACCCAATGTACTTAAAATCAATTTGGATGCTGTCTATAAGCAAAACAAAAAGTTTGCCCAAGCAATTCAAGCAAAAAAAGAGTTCAAACGGCTATTTTTGATCGCACGAAAACTGGAAGGACTACCTCGTCATGCTTCAACACATGCAGGTGGGATTGTTTTAAGCAACAAACCTATATCTTCTGTTTGTCCACTGATTGCGGTCGAAGATGATTTGTATTCTACACAATATACCATGGAGTATTTGGAAGATCTTGGATTAATTAAAATTGATTTCCTAGGATTACGAAATCTAACAATCATTGATGAGGTTGTAAGTCACATCAAAGCACATGGACAAAATCTTGATGTTAAAAGCATTCCGCTAGATGATCCAGAAACCTTTAAACTTTTACAAGCAGTTGATACCGTTGGTGTTTTTCAATTGGAAAGTGAAGGGATGAAAAGCTTATTGCATAAGATGCAAGTAAAAAACTTTGAAGAGATTGCAGCAACCATTGCGTTGTTTCGACCGGGTCCTATGGAAAACATTCCTTTGTATTTAGCCAATCGTCAACATCCTGAAAAAATTGATTATATGGATCCAACATTGCAACCCATTTTAAAAAATACGTATGGGGTAATGATATACCAGGAACAAATCATGCAAATTACACAAGTCATGGCTGGATTTTCTTTAGGAAAAGCGGATATTCTAAGAAAAGCCATCTCGAAAAAGATTCCAGGAGAACTTGAAAAATTAGAAAATGACTTCATCGTTGGTTCTGTTAAAAATGGTTATGATGAAAGCCTAGCACATCGTGTATACGATTCTATCTTAAAGTTTGCTGGCTATGGATTCAACCGTTCACACTCTATTGCCTATGGTTTGATTGCCTACCAAATGGCATATTTGAAAGCGCGATATCCCTTATCGTTTTTCACATCGCTTTTAAACAGCATGATTGGTGCGGAAACAAAAAGTAGTGAATATATCTTTGAAGCAAAAAAACGAGGGATAAAAATATTACCACCAAGTGTTAATGCATCAACGGCAATGTATGAAATTGAAAATGAATGCATCCGATTCCCATTGTTGGGGATTAAAAATATTGGGCGTGCAAACTGTGAAGCCTTACTTCAAGAACGTGCAACCAATGGTGTATATACGGACTTCTTTGACTTTGTGGCACGTATCTCAACGGTGAAATTTTCAAGCAAAGCAATTGAGTGCTTGATTGATGCAGGTGCATTGGATGACTTTAATGAAACAAGAGCATCCTTGCGTGCGACTTTGCCAGATGCTTTACGTTACGCCTCACTTGTGAAAGTCGATGAGGTGGAACAACAACTAGATTTAACCTTGGTATCAAAACCACCAATGGTTGTGATGCGTGACTATTTGGGTGATCGTGCAAGAAAAGAAAAAGATGTACTTGGCTTCTATTTGAGTGAACATCCAATTACCCAAATTCGTTCAAGGTTTGCCCAAGATGTTAAAGGTTTGATTGAACTAGCAAACTATAAAGGTTATGTTAAAACCCTTGGTTTTATTGAACATACCAAACAACACCGCACCAAAGGTGGAGATATTATGATGTTTGTAATCATTAGTGATGAAACAAGTAAATTCGATTTAGCTGTTTTTCCAAAGGAATATCAAATCTATCAAGATATCTTGGTTCGTGGAAACTATGTATATGTGGAAGGTTTTATTAAAGACCGTCCATCCATATCGGTAAATAAACTGCAGAAAGTTGAGGCTGAATAAGATGCGTGTTTGTATCATCTATGTTTCCTTTCACCATGGAAACACAAAAAAACTCGTGGACGCGATTACAACGCGCTACGGATTTGATGCTTTTGAGTTAAAAGAAGCAGAACATGTGGATTTTACAACATATGATGTTGTAGGTTTTGCCTCTGGTATCTATTATGCAAAAATGAACATTCAATTGACTGATTTTATTGCCACACATCATCATGAAATCAAGAACAGTTTTGCCATGGTAACCTGTGGTATGAAAAGAAGAAAACAAAAGCAATTTATAACTGATTTTTTCAAGTTATGTGAAATAAACCTACTAGGAATTTATACCTGTCGTGGGTTTGATACCTACGGACCTTTAAAATATATTGGTGGTATTGCGCGCAAACACCCAAATGCAAGCGATATTCAACAAGCATACAACTTTATCGATACCATCTTGTCTAAGTAGATTCTACTTAGACTTTTCTTTTGGATTTCTTTAGAAATTGTAACGATAGGATTTAAGATTTGTTTTGTACGATAGATGCAGATAAGGAAAAAGGTATGAATATATGAGACGAAAAAGAAAAAAGCATCGTTTATTGGTTGTTATAAGTTTCCTGTTTTGTAGCGCACTTGTGACATCGTTGGTGTTTCAACAACTACCACAAAAAATCACAAACGCCATTACAAATCACGAATTTGATGGTGATAAGCAAACCCAGCGATTGGAGTTGTTGAACGGTCTACAAAGTTCAAATGCAACTCTTGTGAAGCTGCATGAAAATGCACCAATGGAAACTAAGGATGGGGATCGTCGGGTGTATCCTGCTTCACTGACAAAAATTATGACCTTACTTGTTGCTTTAGAAGAAATTGTTGATTTCCATGAAACGGTGAGAGTACCACCATATATTATGGAATACATAGAAAAGATGAACGCAAGTATGGCAGGCTTTCAAGCAGATGAAGAAGTCGTTGTATTGGATTTACTTTATGGTTTACAACTGGCATCAGGAGCAGAGTGTGCACTAGCAATCGGTGACTATCTTGCAGGTTCTGAGGAAAACTTTGTTGCTAAAATGAATGCCAAAGCCAAACAATTGCAACTACATAACACCCATTATACAAATTGTACAGGTTTGGATGATCCTGACCAATATACGTCAGCAAATGATGTTGCAACACTCGTACAATACGCTTTGAAAAATCAAGATTTTCGTTTTATTTTTACAAGCTACATGTATCAGACTTCACCGACGAACATGCATCCTGAAGGTATGTTAATAAGTAGTACACTGTCGAAAAAACTACAAGATATGCAGATTGGAAATGAAAAAATTCTTGGTGGAAAAACCGGAACTACGGATCGAGCAGGATTATGCTTAGCTTCGTTACTTCGGATAGATGAACAAGAGTATGTACTGGTGACATTGGGTGCACCATACACAGATGCGGATGCAAATGGGAATGTTGAAGACGCGATTTCGATCGTTGAACGGCTATAAAAAACAAATCTTTAGAAATTCTTAAGAAAAGTTTTCTATTAAGTAGTACCATAATCCTTTATAATTAAGGACAAGAGAAGAGGGTTATGTTATGAAGCACACGGTATTAATCGTTGAGGATGAAAAAGAAATCTCAAATGCGATCGCAATTTACTTAAACAATCAAGGATATGATGTTCTACAAGCTGAAAATGGTCAGGTGGGACTGGATATGTTAAAAGAAAACGAAGTATCTTTGGCAATTGTTGATGTCATGATGCCAGTTATGGATGGCGTGACAATGATTATGAAAGCGCGTGAGAGTTACGATTTACCAATTATTGTACTAAGTGCGAAAAGTGAAGATATTGATAAAATCACCGGATTAAACATTGGAGCAGATGATTATGTTACAAAACCGTTTGTACCCATGGAATTGATTGCGAGAGTACAAGCTCAGATCCGTCGTTATTATCGTTATCAAAAACAAGAAATACAAAAGTTTCATGGATATCAAGTAGGTGGTTTGGAACTACACACAGATACAAAAAACTTTTATGTTGATGGAGATCTTGTCCGACTAACACCACTCGAAATGCAAATTATGGAATTGTTTATGAAACATCCAAACGTTGTATTTTCAAGTGAACAAATTTATGAATCGATTTGGAAAGAGGAAGCCATTAGTACCGAAACGGTGATGGTTCATATTCGAAACTTACGAGAAAAAATTGAAATCAATCCAAAGGAACCACGGTACATTAAAGTTATTTGGGGAATTGGGTATAAATTAGAAAAATAGTTGGAGGAACAACCTGTGAGAAAAATAAAGATTTTCATCTTTAGTGTGATCATGATCTGTAGTGTGGTGTATGTTGTACAATTACCAATCATTGCAGACATGATTGGTAAAGCAAATAATGAAGCAACGGTGATACAAGTTGCAAATCAATTGGTGGGCAGTGAATATTCCTTGAAGGAACAAGTGCATCCTAGTGCTTCAGAAACACCAGTTTGGTTAGAGAAAACAAGTGATTTGGAACTGGACGATAAAAAAATCGCAAAGTTTGAGAAACAAATTTTAAATGAAGAGTTTCGTCGTTTTGAAACCAATTCATTTGTGAAAGTAAAAGCAGTGGATTTACAGACAAATAAGAGTTATACAAACAGTGAAAACTTTACGTTTCCCAATATTGATCGTATGTCAAAAAAAGACAAAGAAAAGTATACAGTCGTAAAATTGATATATAATGATAAAGGTGAACTTTCTATAGCTGGAGCGTATGTAAATGCAGATGTTGAAAATCATCTTACATATACATTTGAAGAAGAAAGACAATACGCACTAAGTGCTCTTTATGATGAAGGAATTGTGCAGGGAATTACGTATGATGATGGTGTGTACAACGATTATGAACAAAATTTGATTTATGACAATTATAAACTTAATCCTGTGACAAATTTGGAGATTACTTATGTAATTCCCAATGATCTTACGACACAATATCTTAAGGGAAACATTGACATTTATGATAATGAAAAGTGGCATGAAGTAGGATTTTTCAATCGGTATGATGCCAACTCCTCGCTTTATATCATGGCGGGACTTTTAGTTGGAGCGGTTGTTGGACTTATCATGTTGATGTTACCGATAAAAAAAGTGCGCGAAATACAACCGTATAAAATCATTACAAAATTACCAATCGAACCGGTACTTGTTGGTGTATGCTTCATATTCTTTGCGGTACTTGGAATGCTTGGTGAGGTCATCAGAAGTATGCAGGCGGGAATCTTAATCAATGGCTTTATATGGGACGGTCGAATTTTGTATTTTGGATTGGTATTTGTGCTTGAAGCTACACTTCTATGGTTATGTTCAATATGCGCATTCATCGTGAAATATGCAATTACGAATTTTAAAATATACATTATGCAACAAAGTCTCATGACTCGAATTTTCAAATGGGTCTTTACATTATCCTTTAGTCCGCGCGGCAGTGTGGCAATCATCTCGTTCTTCTTTGTTAATTTATTCATTGTGATCTTTGGGATTAGTAATTATGGATCTAGGTTAGGTTTAGTCATTGTGTTATATGTAATCTTCTCAATTGCAATGATTTATGTGTTGAATCGTGCATCAATCAATTATCAAAAGGTTCTCGAGCAAAGTAAAAGTGTATCAGAAGGTAACTTTACTAGCGAACCGTTAGGTGACGTCCAACCATTCAACGAAATTAGCAAACAACTTTCAACAATCAATGAAGGATTTAAGTTTGCGGTAGAAGAAGAAGTGAAATCGCAGAAGATGAAAACGGAATTGATCACCAATGTTTCGCACGATTTAAAAACACCACTAACAGCCATTATTTCTTATGTTGATCTTTTAAAGAAAGAACCAATGGATCCAACAGTGAAGTCGTATGTGGATGTATTGGACCGGAACTCCAATCGCTTGAAGCGCTTGATTGAAGATCTATTTGAAGTCAGTAAAGCAGATAGCGGAAATGTAGATTTACAATTGGATAAAATTGATGTTGTTAGTTTGCTTAACCAAACATTAATTGAAACAAAAGATGATAAAAACGATCATTTGGATCTACGCGTAACTTGTTCAAGTGAACATATTTATGCAAAATTGGATGCAAACAAAATGTATCGTGTATTTGAAAATCTTCTACACAACATTTATAAATATGCGTTACCAAATACTCGTGTGTATATTGATGTTGAAGAAAAAGAACAGGTACAAATTACCTTTAAAAATATCTCGCAACAAGAATTAGATTTTGATGCCAATCAATTGACCAATCGTTTTGTGCAAGGTGATGAATCAAGAAATCAAGAAGGCTCAGGACTTGGATTAGCGATTGTGAAAAGTTTTGTTGAATTACAAGGTGGAGAAATCAACATCACAGCAGATGGTGATTTATTCAAAGTAGAACTTTCATTTGCAAAGTTCTAAAATGAGGAGTGGGGCCGATGGAGGTCCCACTTTTGTTATTGTGTCGACTTGACCAAAAAGCTAGATAAGCATAAACTGTACTTAATGAAAATACGAAGTAAGTCAAGCCTGTTGGAAACACCTATTAATGCACATGAACGATTGCTTGTTGGTGCACTATTAGCCATCGTTGGCGGATATTTGGATGCTTTTACCTATACTTGTCACGGTGGTGTGTTTGCCAATGCACAAACGGGAAACATGGTCTTGTTGGCGGTGAATATGTTTGGTGCTAACCTCAAGGCTCCAATCAATTATCTTGCACCAATTCTTGCGTTTGCTGTAGGTGTTTTGTTGAGTGAATACCTCCATCGAAGACGACGCTTCTTCGGCGCGTTTTTGTGGCGTCAAGCGGTCTTGGTCATTGAGATGATTGTCATTTTACTGATTGGCTTTATGCCAACTACATTTCCAAGTTTACCAATCAACGTTGCTATATCGCTGGTCACTGCAATGCAGATGAATAGTTTTCGTCGCGTCTTAAATCTTCCATATGCAACAACCGTAGCAACTGGAAATCTAAGAGCGATGATGGAAAATGTTGCGAAAGTCATATTTGACCATGATCGTAAAGCACTCACGCATGTGTTTCATTATGGGAGTATCATCGCTATGTTTGTACTTGGTGCAATTCTGGGGTTTCTCGTTTCAAAAGACCTACAAAATGCGGCAATCTTTTTAACCTTACCGATATTTCTTGCATTGTTAATTATCATTCGTGATCATAAGAAGTTTGAAGGAGGCAGTGAGTTATGAGTAAATAAATCGCTGTGAAGGCCCTGCTTAAGAATCCAGATGGACAGTTTTTATGTCTACACAAAACAAAGGATGAGGCAATCGGTGATGCTTCAGATAGTTTGTATGATTTGCCTGGAGGTCGCAAGGAAGCAAAAGAAACAATGATGCAAGGTTTGTTTCGTGAAGTAGTTGAAGAAACCGGGATTCATATCCAAACTGAACAAGTCCAATGCGTATTGGATGAAACGGAAGTTACACGAAAAGATCAGAGTAAGCTGTATGTGTTTACGTATCTTGTACACATTGGTAAAGAAAAGGTGCAATTAAGTGAGGAACACGATGCATATGTATGGGTTACAAAAGATTCACAAATGATAAATAAACTTCCCATATACATACAAAACTTGATACAATTAACGTATAAGAAAGATGGTGAATGAATTGAAAGAACAAATAAAACAAGCAATTACGATACCTTTTGTATTATGTGTCGTATGTATTGCTCTTACATTTTACGGGTTACCTAGTATCATCAAAGACACGGGAAGTGGCATGATGGTATTGATGGCAGTGATGCCAATTTTAGTGTTTATCTTTGCTGCGGCAAATGGATATCTAGCAAGAAGCATCATGAGTAGCTTATTTTTTGCTTTACTTGTCCTGGTTTTATTTATACCAGCAATCTTTATCTACTTTAATCAAACAGCGTGGGTTTATGTGATTGTGTATGCCTTAGTGGCGTTGGTAGCAGGTTTTGTAGCGTTTGCGATAAAGAAATACAACAATAAGAAGTGAGGGTTTTATGGTGAGTGAAAACATAGAAACTTATAAAGACTTTATAGTCTCAAAAAACGTAATGAATGGACAACCTGTGGGGTATACTTTGCGTGAAAAACAAGATGATGACACGTTGAGTGGATGGATTGTCTTATCAGTGAAAGATGATGAGACCTATGTGAAAGATCCAAATAACTTTACAACAATAGATGCACAGACAATGGCTAACTATCAACCATTGTTGCTTGAGATTTATCACAGCGCTTATGGAACAGAGTTAAACTGGCTGTACGATGAACAAGGTGTATTCTCAGGATTTTTTGACATCGCCAGCAACCAAGAAGTAAGTTTGGCGCACGTTCTTACTAGGGGAATGCTCTAAGCTGCAATTAATTGCAATAAATCTCGTAATTTGCTAGTAATTCATGTATAATAAAGCATAGCGAATCAATGAAAAAACTTTGATTCTCATTGACTTTTCGATATGTTTCGTGTAACATATCAATGTTGTTAGCTTCTTCGTGGCTTACAACCGCACTTCATAAGGTACAAAAGTATGCTTGCATCACCTTACTTGGCGAGTCTTAACGAAAGAAGGAGGTATATTATGTACGCAATTATTGAAACAGGTGGAAAACAAATTAAAGTTGAAAAAGGACAATCTATTTTCGTTGAAAAATTAGATGTTAACGCAGGAGATAAAGTTACTTTTGATAAAGTAGTTTTAGTATCTGATAAAGCAACTAAAATTGGAACACCATATGTTGAAGGTGCAAAAGTTCAAGCAACTGTTGAAAAACAAGGTAAAGCTAAGAAAATTATCGTTTACAAATACAAAGCGAAAAAAGGTTCTTCTCACCGTAAACAAGGTCACCGTCAACCATACACAAAATTAACTATCGATGCAATCGAAGGATAATTTATGGTCAAGGTAAATATTGATACAAATGCTGGCCAAATTACAAAAGTTGTAATTCAAGGTCATGCGGATAGTGCAAAACATGGACAAGATCTGGTTTGTGCAGGTGTATCAAGCATTGCAGTAGGTGTATTGAATGCCTTACATGCAATGGATGAAAACGCATGTTCATTAGAAATGAATGATGCATTCATCAAAATTGTTGTTATAAACAATACAGAGACGGTGCAAACCGTTCTGAAAACACTATACATTCAACTTAAAACCATGGTTGAAAATTATAGTGCATATATTCAGATAACGAAAGAAGAGGTGTAATCATGATGAAATTCAGTTTAGATATTCAATTATTCGCATCTAAAAAGGGAGTAGGTTCGACAAAAAACGGTCGTGACTCTCAATCTAAAAGATTAGGTGCAAAACTGGCAGATGGACAACATGCAAACGCTGGAGCTATTATCTACCGTCAACGTGGGACAAAAATTCACCCAGGTAAAAACGTTGGACGTGGGGGAGATGACACATTATTCGCTACAACTAGCGGCGTTGTGAAATTCGAACGTTTAGGTAAAAAGAAAACTCAAGTTTCAGTTTATCCACAAGCATAGTTAAATATCCTCGCGCTAGTCGCGAGGATTTGTTTTTTAAAGTAAAGTGAGGTACATATATGCAATTTATAGATAGAGTTAAAATTAAGGTCAAAGCTGGTGATGGTGGAAAGGGTATGTCTTCTTTCCGTCGTGAAAAATATGTACCATTTGGTGGACCTTCTGGTGGTGATGGTGGAAAAGGTGGCGACATCGTTTTCATGGTCGATGAAGGAAAATCAACACTTTTGGATTTGCGTTACAACCGTAAGGTAGTAGCACCAAACGGAGTGAATGGGAAAACCAAAAAAATGCATGGTGCGGTTGGTGAAGATGCAGTCATTAAAGTTCCCTTAGGAACGATTGTTAAGGATGCAGAAACTGGACGAATCCTTGCGGATTTAACCAGAAAAAATCAACGCGCGATCATCTGTAAAGGTGGAAAAGGTGGACGTGGAAACTTCCGTTTTAAAACCAGCAAAAATACTGCTCCTACCTATGCTGAAAAAGGTGGGTTAGGAGAAATCAAAGATGTTGAAGTGGAATTAAAAGTACTTGCTGATGTTGGTCTTGTTGGTTATCCTTCCGTTGGAAAATCAACGCTGTTGTCAGTTGTAAGTGCTGCAAAACCAGAAATAGCAGATTACCATTTCACAACAATTCAACCAAACTTAGGAATGGTACAAGTACCAGATGGACGTAGTTTCGTTATGGCGGATTTGCCAGGACTAATTGATGGTGCGGCACAAGGAAAGGGTCTAGGACACCAATTCTTACGTCATATTGAACGTTGTCGTGTTATCATTCATGTGATTGATATGGGTGCACAAGATGGTCGTGATCCGGTCCAAGATTATGCAAACATCAATAAGGAATTGGAAGAATATCAATATCGTTTATTGGAACGTCCACAAGTTGTTGTCGCTAACAAAATGGATTTAGATCCAGCCGAAGAAAATCTAGCCCGTTTTAAAGAAGCGTATCCAGATGTTGAAGTATTTCCGACGATGACGGCATTGGATGAAGGTCTTGAACCAATCTTATACAAAGCTGCTGATTTACTTGAGGTTACACCAGTCTTCCCACTGTACGATGAGGAAGAAAAAAGTGAAGGTGTCCTTTATAAATATGAAGGTGATAAACCTGCATTTAAAGTACATAACCTAGGAAACGGTCGTTGGAAGTTGACAGGTGAAGAAATCGAAACGGCATTTGCTATGGCTACACTAGACACAGATGAAGGGCAACAACGCTTCGCAAGAAAGATGCGTGTCTTAGGTGTTGATTCTGCTTTACGTGAAGCAGGTGCAGTCGATGGTGATACGATTGAACTAGCAGAATTCGAGTTTGAATTCGTCGAATAAATGAATACAAGCATCTTTAGAATCACATCAAAGGATGCTTTTTATATGAGATACAAGCGTGAAAAATGGATGCTTGCTATGTCGTGCATGTTATGGGGGAATTATGAGTAGAGTAAAAGATATGACAAGTGGAAATCCACTGCATTTGATGGTGGGATTTGCGATTCCACTCATACTAGGAAATTTAGGTCAACAATTGTATATGATTGTGGATACCATTATTGTGGGTCAAGGGGTTGGTGTAAAGGCTTTGGCCTCGTTAGGTGCAACCGATTGGACGTATTGGTTATTTTTGTGGATGGTGCAAGCTATTACGCAAGGATGTTCCATTCGTGTTACACAAGATTTTGGTTCAAAAGACTATTCACAACTGCGCAAATCGATTGCCATGTCGGTTCGCATCTGTTTCGTTGCAGGTGTTGGGGTAACAATGCTTGGTCTGCTGCTAGGAAAACCACTTTTGGTCTTGTTGCAAACACCAGAGAATTTGATGAATGGTGCACTTACGTATTTTTATTTAATGATTGGTGGAATTATCATTAGTGTCTGCTACAACATGAGTGCAGCGATTCTTCGCTCGTTTGGTGATGGAAAAACGCCACTGGTAGCTATGGGTATTGCAGCGCTTGTAAACATTGCTTTGGATTTACTGTTTGTAATGGTCTTTCATTGGGGAATTGCTGGTGCAGCTATTGCAACACTTATTGCACAGGCACTATCGTTCTTGTACTGTTTCCATGTTTTACGCAAACTTGATTTCTTGCAGTTTGAAAAAAGTGATTGGGCAAATGATACCAAACGTGTTAAAGAGTTGGTAAAACTTGGGACCCCGTTGATGTTTCAAAATATGGTAATTGCAGGTGGTGGAATGGTACTGCAGTCCGTAATTAATAAATATGGCATTATCTTTGTTGCTGGTTTTACAGCAACAAATAAACTGTATGGTTTACTTGAAACTTCAGCGATTAGTTTTGGCTATGCGACGACAACCTATACTGCGCAAAACTGGGGAGCAAAAAAGATTCAACGAATTGTTGATGGGTTAAAAACAGCAACAAAGCTATCATTGATTATTTCTGTAGTTGTTGGGTTATCCTTAATCGGTGTTGGACGTCAGTTGCTGACATTGTTTATAGCAAGCGAATCCTATGCCAATCAAGTTTTGGATGTTGCATATAAATATTTGTTTGTGATGTCCATCTTTTTACCAGCCTTGTATTTGTTGTATACTTACCGTTGTACTTTACAAGGTTTAGGAAATACGGTTGCACCGATGATTTCTGGATTTATCGAGTTTTTCATGCGTGTGATTGCTGCTTTGATTTTTCCTTTGGCGATTGGAAGTACGGGGATTTTCTATGCAGAAGTAACAGCGTGGGTAGGTGCAATGATTTATTTGATGATTAGTTGTTTAGCAAGTATCAAACAAATTCAAGAACAAGTCATCGAAAATGCATCATGATAAAACAAAAGATTCTGTTTAAATTGCAGAATCTTTTGTTGTAATAAGTGTATCTATTTCTTTCAGCATTTTTAAATTGTGATATAATATCCCCATGAGTGTACATATAGAAAATCAATACGATTTCACCTTTGAATTTCAAAAGGAATTTGATGAAATCTACAAACGAACAAAAGAAGTATTAAAGAAACCTGAACACTATGTCGTTAGTGTTATTTTTGTGGATGACAAAAAAATCCACGAGATTAATAACACGTATCGTCATATGGATCGACCAACGGATGTCATCAGTTTTGCATTGCTCGATGATCCGGATTTTATGCTTCCAGAAATGGAAGAAATTGAGCTTGGAGATATCTTTATTAGCATCGATACATGCAAAGAACAAGCGATTGCATATGGACATAGTTTTAAACGTGAATTATGTTTCTTATTTACCCATGGGTTATTGCACTTGTTTGGCTATGACCACATGAATGAAGCAGATGAAAAAGTTATGTTTGCATTGCAAAAGGAGATCCTTGATGAAATTGTGGGTGGATAAATTTAAAAACGCATTTCGTGGATTTGTGTTACTTATTCGTGACTTTAGCGTCAAGATTCAACTTGTTTTGTTGGTCATTGCATGTCTCTTTTTTATGTATCTAGGGATAAGTGCAACAGAATGGATAGCGGTGGTTCTTTGTTTCGCACTTGTTATCGTTGCAGAAATGGTGAATACAGTGATTGAAAAAACATTGGATTACATACAACCAAAGCAAGATGCCAAAATTCGCAACCTTAAAGATATGGGGGCGGGTTTTGTTTTGACAGCTTGCTTATTTGCGATTGTTGTCGCATGTATAATTATTGGAGGAAATATATAATGGAGAAAATTATTGAACAAACAAGAGAATATTTAAAAAATGCATATGTGCCATATTCAAACTTTAGGGTTGCGGCTTGTGTGGAAACAAAGGACCAACTATATTTTGGTGCAAACATTGAAAATGCGAGTTATGGATTAAGTAACTGTGGGGAACGCAGTGCTTTGTTTTATGCGTATTCTCATGGTGTGCGTAAAGAAGATATTAAAGCTATTTATGTCGTAACAACAGCAGACACGATCACAACACCATGTGGAGCATGTCGTCAAGTTATGGCTGAATTGATGCCACGTGATGCGAAAGTAATTCTTGCTAACGATGATGAAACACAAACCTATACAGTTGAAGGTTTACTACCACACGCTTTCGATGCGGAGAGTATGTAATGGATTTCAAGAGTGGGTTTGTTGCCATTATTGGACGCCCTAATTCAGGGAAGAGTACGTTATTAAATGCTATCATGCAAACAAAGTTGGCAATTGTATCAGATAAACCACAAACAACAAGAAATAACATTCTTGGAATTTTGAATACAGATGCATACCAAGTGGTATTTGTGGATACTCCAGGTGTACACAAACCGAAAACTGCACTAGGGCGCTCCATGAACAAAGGTGTATATTCATCTATGCAGGATGCAGATGTGATGTATCTTGTCGTTGATGTGACCAAGCCATTTGGAAGTGGAGATGAATTCTTACTAGAACGTATCAAAAATACACATGCCAAGGTGTATCTTGTGTTGAATAAAGTCGATTTGATCACACGTGAACAATTGATTGAAACACATGTGACATGGGCTAGTAAATTTGAGTTCAAAGAAGTCATCCCAATTAGTGCGAAAAACAGTGATAATATTGATGAACTATTGCAAGTGACAATTGCAGATTTACCTGAAGGCGTACAATTCTATCCAACGGATATGGTTAGTGATCGTTCAGACGATTTCCGTATCAAAGAAATCATACGTGAAAAGGTATTGTTCTATACACGTGAAGAGATACCTCATGGTGTTGCCGTAGTTATTGAAAATAAAGAAGAAGAGGATGGAATTCTTTACTTACAAGCACTGATCATCTTTGAACGCAAAAGCCAAAAGGGAATTTTGATTGGTAAGCAGGGAAGTATGATTAAGAATATTCGTCTTGCAGCACAAAGAGAGTTAAAACAGTTGCTTGGAAAAAAAGTGACGTTGGAATTGTATGTGCGAATCGAAGAAAACTGGCGCAATAAAGAAAGTAAATTGAACGAACTCGGATACAAGGAGTACGATGAATAACACCTGTGTCGGAATTGTCTTAAACAATCGCGATTACAAAGATAATGATGCACTAATTGATGTGTTGACCAAAGATTATGGACGTCTAACATTCGTTGCACGTGGGGTTAGAAAACACAACTCAAAAAATGCGACACCGTGTGCGATTTTACGAATCTCTAGATTTTATTTTGATTATAAAGAAACCAAAGGATTGCAAAATCTAAAAATAGCCGAGCCGGTTAAAAATTTCTTTCACATACAAAGTGATTTAGAAAAGCAAGCGATGGGTTGCTTGATGTTGGAGTTGATGGATTCTTTACAAATCGAAGATGAAGGTGCTTATGATTTGCTTGAACAAAGCTTACATTATCTAGATGAAACGAAAAATCCTTACCTTGTTTTGGGTTTGTATGTTGCCAAACTTTGTCGTTACATTGGAATTGAACCATTTGTGGACGGATGTGTAAATTGTCAAAGTGAACACCAAATTGTGGCAATTAGTGTAAATGATGGTGGATTTGTTTGTGCAAATTGTTTTCAACCAACACGTCACATTAAAAAAGATAAAAACCAGCTGCAGTTGTTTCGCATCTTACATAAAGCAGAGATTGACCAATTCCCATTAATTGAAGAAAGCGTCATTGTAACATTGGATGACTTACAGGACACATTTTCCTTTTTAATGGAGTACAGTGGGATTCGTGTGAAAGGATATAAGTTTTTAAAACAAATAGCAGAGATGTAAAGGAAGTGAAGCAATTCACTTTTTTAACTTTTCCAAGCGTGCGTCATATTGATAGATATTGACTTTCGTGTTATTATATAGAATGTATAAAATTGTGCATTTTGCACATTTACATAAAGAATAGAAGAGGGTATTATGAGCAAAAGTAACTTTGAAACAGTAGTAAATCATATGAAGAGTACAGGGTTTGTTTACCAAGGTAGTGAAATCTACGGTGGTTTATCAAATACTTGGGACTTTGGTCCACTTGGAGTTGAGTTAAAAGACAACTTAAAAAAAGCTTGGTGGCAAAAATTTATCCAAGAAGATCCAAATAACGTAGGGATGCAAAGTGCCATCTTAATGAACCCTCAAGTATGGGTAGCTAGTGGTCACGTTGGTGGTTTCTCAGATCCGTTGATGGATTGTAAATCATGTAAAACACGTTATCGTGCTGACCAATTAATTGAAGATCATTCAAAAGGTGAAGTGAATCCTTCAGGATGGTCAAAAGAAGAAATGAAACAATACATTGATGATAACCACATCAATTGTCCAAACTGTGGAAAACATGATTGGACGGATATTCGTGAGTTTAACTTAATGTTTAAAACGTTCCAAGGGGTTACAGAAGACAGTAAAAGCACGATTTACTTACGTCCAGAAACAGCACAAGGTATCTTTGTGAATTTCAAGAATGTACAACGTACAATGCGTAAGAAATTACCTTTTGGAATTGGTCAAATTGGTAAAAGTTTTAGAAATGAAATTACACCAGGTAACTTTATCTTTAGAACAAGAGAGTTTGAACAAATGGAACTTGAATTCTTTTGTAAGCCTGGCGATGACATTCAGTGGTATGATTACTACAAAAACTACTGCATGAACTTCTTGACCAACATTGGTATTAAAGAAGACAATTTACGATTACGTGAACATGATGCAGAAGAATTATCCCACTACTCAAATGGAACAAGTGATATTGAATACCGTTACCAAATTGGTAAAGGAAACGATTGGGGAGAGTTGTGGGGAATTGCTGACCGTACAGACTTTGACTTAACTGCTCACCAAAACGAAAGTAAAAAATCGCTTGAATACCAAGATCCACAAACAAATGAAAAATACGTACCATACTGTATTGAACCTTCAGTTGGAGTGGAACGTATGATGCTTGCTGTTATGTGTGATGCATATGAAGAAGAAGCATTGGAAAACGATACACGTAAAGTGCTTCGTTTACATCCGTTTTTAGCTCCATACAAAGCTTGTATCTTACCATTAAGTAAGCAGCTGGCAGATGAAGCAAAGGGATTGTTTGGTTCGCTAGCAAGTTCATTTGCTTTGACGTATGATGAAGCAGGTAGTATTGGAAAACGTTACCGTCGTCAAGATGAAATCGGAACACCGTTCTGTATTACATATGACTTCGATAGTAAAGAAGATAACAGTGTAACGGTTCGTGATCGTGACACGATGGAACAAGTTCGTATTAAAATTGATGAACTTGAAAGTTTTATTGCAAGTAAGATTAAATTATAGGAGATGATTTCGTGGCCAGAATCCCAGAAAACGTCATTAATGACATTCGCAATCGCAGTGATATCGTTGATGTAATTTCTCATTATATCCCATTGGATAAAAAAGGGAAAAATTATGTTGGGGTATGTCCGTTTCATGATGATCATGATCCTTCGATGTCCGTTCATGTAGACAAGCAAATTTATCGTTGCTTTGCCTGCGGAGCGGGTGGGAATGTATTTACCTTTGTACAAAACTATGAAAATGTAGGATTTGTGGAAGCGGTAAAGCGTGTAGCGAACATTGGAAATTTACCTTTTGATTATGATGTAGGTATTCATGTACCAAAAGTTGATCCTGAAAAAAAGGCACTCTATGATGTCTTAAATGATGCGATAGCTTTTACGAGTTATGAATTGAAATCACAAGCTGGTAAACCTTTTTACGACTATTTAAAAAGTCGCAGCATCAACGATGCAATGTTAGAGAAATTCCAAATTGGGTTTAATCCAAGTGAAGATAAACTCTATCATTTCCTACATGCAAAAAAACATAGCGATGAAGATATTTTAAAAACCGGCGTTGTGCGTTTAACGCAACAAGGATTACGTGATGTCTTTTACAATCGTTTTATGATTCCCATTCATGATAGTTATGGTAATCCAGTTGGTTTCACTGCGCGGATCATTGATCAGTCAAGTGATGCCAAATATATAAATACATCTGATACCCCAGTGTATAGTAAAGGAAATTTGTTGTTTAACTATCACCGGGCCAAAGATGAAGCACGTAAACAAGGCATGATTTATGTTGTTGAAGGTGCGATGGATGTACTTGCTTTGGAAAAAGCAGGAATTGTGAATGGAGTTGCAACCTTAGGAACCGCAGCAACCGATAGTCAGTGTAAACTGATTCGGTATACCAACGCAAAAGTATATCTCTTTTACGATGGTGATAAAGCAGGGCAGGAAGCAACCTATAAATTTGGTTTAATTAGCCAAAAGCAAGGACTTCAAGTAGAAGTCGTAAAAAATGACTTGGGCTTGGATCCTGATGAAATTATTGAAACTTACGGAATCGAGGAATTGCAGCGTATTAGCAAAAACACGATTTCGTGGATTGAGTTTATGATGAATTATTTGGCAAAGAAATTTAACTTAGCTAATTATTCAGAAAAAAAAGAATACGCAAAGCTTGTTGGTGAGCAAATCGCAAAACTTAAAGATGATTTCGAAAAAGAAAATTACTTTAAAGTGTTACAAGAGCGCAGCGGCTTTGATTTACGAATGAATGAAGTGCAACCACAAGCACCGACGCAAACATTTGTCCAACAGACAAATACTCTGCGTAAACCACAACCTGGTATTGATGTGGCGCAGTATCACATTCTAAGTCAATTGCTTCTAGCAAAACAAGCAGGCGAAATATTTCGACATGAATTAGGATTTCTTCCTACAGATGCGTACAATCATTTGGCATTAGCAATGATTAACCATTATCGAACGCATGACTCGATTGAAGTCGCTGATTTGCTAAATGTATTAGAAGAACAAGACATGAAGAAACTTCTGTTACATGTCGTAGACTGGAATTTAGCCTATGAAGAATATTCAGAAGAATTGCTTCGGGATTCCATCAAAAAAATAAAGAAGTGTATGGTGGATGAAAAAATTAAAAACTTAAGACAACAAGCTACAGAATTGAGCGACCCTAAACAAAAAGCGAATATAGCTGTAGAAATCGCTAAGTTGCAACGAGAGAAAGGGGATTATTAGTATGGCAAAAAAGAAAATTTTAGATGAAGTAAAAACATTGGATCAAGTAAAAGAGGATCTATTAAAAACCCACAAGGAAAAAGGTAAAATCACGCAGTCTTACATTGATAAACAAGTGGAACACTTGGATTTATCTGATCAAGACACAGAGGATCTATTTGCGTGGTTTACCCAAAATAACATCCCCATTGATGAAGATGATCTTGAAATTGACGAAAGTTCAATCGTTGAAGGAAAAGATGCAAAAATGGATGTTGAGGATGTGGATGATGTCGATGATGCATTGCTAAGTGAACTTGGTGATGACGAAGAAGAAGATAAAAAAGAATTAAGTGATTTAGAAACGCTTGAACAATCATTTGCGGCCAGTAGCCAAAGCAAAGTAAATGATCCAGTAAAAATGTATCTAAAAGAAATTGGACGTGTAGAACTACTTGATCCAAAAGAAGAACCAGAAATTGCCAAACGAATTCAAGAAGGTGATGAAGAAGCGAAAAAGAAATTGATTGCTGCCAACCTTCGTCTTGTTGTTTCGATTGCGAAAAAATACGTAGGACGTGGAATGTTATTCCTTGACTTGATTCAAGAAGGTAACATGGGTCTTGCTAAAGCAGTTGAGAAGTTTGACTACACCAAAGGATTTAAGTTTTCTACTTATGCAACTTGGTGGATTCGTCAAGCAATCACTCGTGCGATTGCTGACCAAGCGCGTACCATTCGTATTCCTGTGCACATGGTTGAAACAATCAACAAACTAACAAGAATTCAAAGACAATTGGTCCAAGATTTAGGACGTGATCCTTCAGCTGAAGAAATAGCGGAAAAAATGGGTGGAATTACACCAGAAAAAGTTCGTGAAATTCAAAAGATTGCCCTTGAACCAGTTTCTTTAGAAACTCCAATTGGAGAAGAAGATGACTCTCACTTAGGAGACTTCATTGAAGATAAAGATGCCATGTCACCAGATGAGTATGCAAACAACCAATTGTTGAAAGATGAAATCAATATGGTTCTTCAAGGTTTAACAGAACGTGAAGAAAAAGTTTTACGTTTACGTTTTGGACTTTACGATGGTCGTACAAGAACCCTTGAAGAAGTAGGTAAAGAATTTAACGTAACACGTGAACGTATTCGTCAAATTGAAGCAAAAGCTTTAAGAAAACTGAAACACCCAACACGTTCAAAACGTTTAAAAGATTTCATGGACAAACAATAGAATGAAAATTTCAAAAAGACTTCAAGCAATTGCGAACTTCGTCGATCAAGATGCAATAGTCGCGGATATTGGGTGTGATCATGCACAACTAGCTTGTGCGCTAGTCAACGATGGAATCGCAAAAAAGGCATATGCTTGTGATATTGCTTGTGAGCCACTAGAGGCTGCAAAAAAGACAATTGAAAGAAGCGAATGCGAAAATAAGGTTGAAGCAATCTTATGTGATGGATTAGAGTTGGTACCTGCTGATGCGGATATCTTCATTATTGCGGGAATGGGATTTGAAACAATCAAACACATTCTTGAAGAAAGTGAAGCAAAATTAAAACAAGCAAGAAAAATTATCATTCAATCCAATAAAGATGTTGAAAAACTTCGAATGTACATTAGTGAAAAACGTTACCATATACAAGAGGAGGTCGTTGTACATGACCACCATTACTATCAAATTTTAGTATTTGATGTGGCTAGTGATGAACCACTTTCAAATGATGAAATTATGTTTGGACGTAGAATGGTAAAAAACAGTGTGTTTCATCAATACTGGTTTTCACAATTAAAGAAATTTGAAGACATCTATGCTGGCATGGAAACAGATAGTGATAAAAAGCAGGCAATGGGTGAAATCATTGAAAGAATTCAAAAGGAAATTGGAGTGTAAGACTCCCTATTTCCTTTTTTTTGAAGTAAAATAGAAGTATAAGAAAGAAGGGGTATCATGTTAGATAAATATACGATTTCTTTGTCAGATGTTTCATTCGACCAATATAGTAATTTATTTGGACCACATGAAGCATACTTGGATGTCATTCGTAATTATTATAGGGTGGAGATTGTTTTCCGCGAAGAAAGTGTATCCATTATGCAAGTCGATGAAGATATTGCAAAACGCATTGAAAAAGTCATTCGTTATATGATTTCTGCAAATGCAGGGGGCTTACAAGTAAAGGGACGTGAAGTGCTTTATGCATGTAAACTTGCTGATCAAGGAAAACTTGATAAGTTAGAGAAAATTCATAAAGAAGTGATCAATCGTACCAATGATGGTAAAATCATTTATCCAAAAACGCTTGGACAATCGTACTTATTTAAATGTATGCGAGAAAAGGATATCGTGTTTGCAACAGGGGTTGCAGGAACTGGAAAAACCTATCTTGCGGTCATGTACGCGGTAAGTTTACTGAAGAAAAACGAAGTCGAGAAAATTATATTAACAAGACCGGCCGTTGAGGCTGGAGAAAGTCTAGGTTTCTTACCTGGTGATTTAAAAGAGAAGGTGGATCCGTACTTAACACCTCTATATGATGCTTTAAACGATGCACTTGGAGCAGATAGTGTACAGCGCTTGATTGATAAAGCAGTAATTGAGATTGCACCACTGGCATATATGCGCGGTCGTACCTTAAATAATGCGTTTATTATCTTAGATGAAGCACAAAACTCAACCAAGTCACAAATGAAAATGTTCTTAACCCGTATGGGATTTAATTCTAAAGTTGTGGTTACAGGGGACGTTACGCAAATTGACTTAATCAAGAAACACGATTCTGGCTTGGTTAGTGCACGACAAGTATTACAAAATATTGAAGACATTGCTTTTGTTGAATTAACAAGTGCTGATGTTGTAAGAAACCCACTCGTACAAAAAATTATCGACGCTTACGAAAAGTTTGACGAGAATTAAGGACTCTAATGAAAAGAAGTGAATACTACAATAGGTGATACAATGAAAAAAATAATCCTTATTGCAGCGTTCCTTCTTTTTTTATTTTGGAATCAAAACAGTTACGTAGATTTAATAGACTACCAATCTGAGCATATTGAAGTTGAAATCAAAGGTGAGGTTGCTAAACCTGGAGTTTATCAACTGGTTTACAATGCAAAAGTTAAAGACCTTTTAGATCAAGCAAGTATCCTTGAAAGTGCAGATACAACTGCCTTGAACTTATCTAAAAACTTGCGCAATGAAGAAGTGATTGTTGTTCCTGCAAAAAGTGAACGCAAGAAAGTAAGCATTAATGCAGGTACAATTGAAGAATTGGCAACATTGCCAAACATTGGTCCGTCAACTGCGCAGAAAATTATTGATTATCGAAAAGAACAAGGTGGCTTTCGTTCGTTGGAAGATATTATGAAAGTAAAAGGCATTAAAGAAAAACTCTTTCATAAGATTAAGGACTACATCTGTTTATAATGAATTACATCTTTTATGTTTGGTGTACAGCAATGGTGCTGATTGTTAATCAAAATCCAAAAACAAATATCCTTGTCATTCTATTGTCAATCGGTTACCTTACCTTTAAAACAAAGCGTTGGACTTTGTATTGGCTAGTTATATTAATTGTCTTCAATACGATGTTGATACAAGTTACACCAAGTAAGCCAAAACATAAGATTATGGAAGTTATTGATGTGAAAGAAGACTATGTCGTTGGACAATTGGATAAGCAAAAGGTCTATGTATACAATGTTAGCAACGTCAATTATCATGACATTATTGAAATTGATGGCACGTATGAACCAATCAAATCGATAAAAAATCTACATACATTCTCTTTTGAGACGTATGCTAAACAAGAGGGGGCATACTATCAAATGTATGCATATGATTTTACTGTGTTGGCAAAAAGCGAATCTATACGCGCGACGGTCTACAACTTTTTTGCAAAGTTACAAAACCCGGTAAAACCTTATTTTATGAAAGTGTTTTATAATCAAAAAACAGACAAGATGGATATGACGTTTCTTAGTGGTTTTCATATCTACTTATTGGTGAAAACGATAGGAAAGAGAATCAAGCTTGATCGTTGGTTGATTGTATTTGTCGTAAGTGTTTTAGGGCTGATTGCATTTCCTTTACGTTTTTATTTGCTATCTTTATGTATACGAGCTTTTATACATTTACTTTTTCCAGCGATGCATCAAAGACATAAGACACATCTTTGGGCATTTGCTTTACTATGGTACAATCCTAACTACCTCTATCATCTTGGGTATGTCATATCTGTTTCACTTGCAACAATTTCACTGTTTAACGTACAAAAACGAAGCCGTTTCATAGTGACGTTACTTGTTTTGATCCCGATTCATTTGTATTTTTTTCATGAAGCTAACATCTTATCAATTCTATTTTTTACTTGGATTCAACTTGAAAATACAGTGATGTTTGTTTTTGCTATACTTGCTTTAATGATTCCACCAATAAGTGGCATACTTACTTTGGTCTTACAGTTTCAACAAAGTTTATCATCCTTTAAAATTGAATGGCTTACGATATATGGTTTACCAAGTGTAATTTGGTTAATTGTGTGGGGATATTTAACATTGTGTATTATCAGTTTTCAAAAAAGAAAACATGGTATCGGTATCGTACTGTTACTGTTGATGCAATACCATATACAGTATTTACACCCTGTTGGTGAAGTCATGTTTATGGATGTTGGACAAGGTGATACCATCTTCATCCAAGAACCGTTCTTTGGTAAGACGATGTTAATTGATGTTGCTGGACATTTAAAAAAAGATCTTGTTGAAGATGTCATCTATCCGGTTTTAAAAGCAAAGGGAGTTCGTAAACTTGATGTTGTTGCGATTAGTCATGATGATTACGACCATAGCGGTGGGCTAAAAAAACTTCAGGAACGTATCCCAATTCAAAAAGTCGTTCGTGAAGGGAATATAAAACTAAAGGAATTGGAGTTTATCAATCTTAATGATCATCCAACATCCACAGAGGAAAATGAACGGAGTATGGTATTGTTTGCAAATATCTATGGGTTTAACTACTTGTTCACAGGTGATGCTGGTCATCCAGTAGAAGAACAAATCATGCAAACACACAACAAACTCAAAATAGATATTTTAAAAGTAAGTCATCATGGATCAAACAGTGGCACAAGTGCTGCTTTTTTAGCAACGGTTCGTCCTCGAGTTTCAATCATAAGCAGTGGACATAACAATACTTATGGACATCCACATGATGAAGTCATAGAAAACCTTCAAAAACAGCGAACCCATTCCTTGAACACACAAGAACATGGTAGTCTACATTTTTATTTCATCAAAAATGTGCAACTATTTAGGACAGCCACCCAAGAGTTTGGTATAATAACAAAGGAATGAATTATACACTAATTGGAACGGAGAGTTTTCTTCGCAAACGAAAACTAAATCAACTAAAAAAGGAACATGATATTACTGAGATGAACTTGGTGTATTTTGATTATACAAAAGACCATATGGATAATATCTTAGAAGAATGCAATACGATGCCTTTTTTTAGTGATCACAAAATGGTTGTGATTCAAAATTGTACATTTTTTGGTTCAACCAATAAAGATACAGTTGAAGAATTGTTGCACTATTTGGATAAACCAAATCCAACGACAATTGTTGTACTGGATTATGATGGAAAAAAGGATGCTAGAAAAAAACTTGGAAAAGAGTTAGCAAAACTAACAAAAGAATTTCGCTTTGAAGAGATTAGTGAAGATGAAAGAAATCGCATCGTTAAAGAAGCTTGTCAAAAACGTGGAATACAAATAGAACGTGATGCGCTACTTGTATTCTATGCACGTGTAGGCCTTGATTTAAACCGTATCTATACGGAATTAGAGAAACTTCAACTGCATGGTGGTACCATTACAAAAGAAGTGGTAGAAGCGCTTATCAGCCGCCCTATCGAAGATGATACTTTCTTGTTAAGTAATGCAATTTTTAATCATGATACGAAAAAGGTATTTTCACTTGTTCAAGACTTTAAGCAAAATAGTGTTGAAGTGATTGCCCTTATCGGTTTGTTGGCAGCACAGTTTCGTTTCTTGTTGCAAGTGCAAACGTTAAAAGAAGAAGGCTACGGTAATGATCATATTGCTCGTGAACTGTCAACTTCTCCAGGACGTATTTGGCATACTCTTAAAAATGTAGGGGAGTATCGTAAACAAGACTTGTTAGCAATTCTCAATGATTTATCTTTACTTGATCAAGATATAAAAATGGGTCGAGTGGAGAAGCAACAAGGGTTTGAAATATTCTTACTAAAACATACAGCATAAACAAAGAAAAAAGGTTGTGGAATCCCACAACCTTTAATGTATTCATTTACTATTTTACTGAGTTAACAGCTTTTGCTAAACGTGCTTTTTGTCTAGAAACATAATTCTTGTGATGGATGTTACTAGTAATTGAACGGTCTAATTGTTTGCTTGCTTCAGCGTATGCTTTTGCAGCAGCGTCCTTATCGTTAGCTTCAACAGCGCTCGCAACGGCTTTAATAGCTGTTTTGATTTTTGTTTTTTGTGATGCGTTAGCTAAACGTTTTTTATCATTAGTAATAACACGTTTCTTTTGAGATTTAATGTTAGGCATTCTGACACCTCCTAATTTCAATGCCTTAACATTATAGCAATTGCACAAATAAAATGCAATAACAACCTTTAACTTTTAGGTAACTTCAAGTATAATGGTAAAGATTGGGGTGATGGTATGAAAAATATACGAATCGTATTCATGGGAACACCAGTATTTGCTTGTTCCATTTTGAAGAGTTTAGTTGATGCAAAGTACAATGTAGTAGGTGTGGTAAGTCAACCAGATAAACGTGTTGGAAGAAAGCAAATCATTCAAGAAACTCCAGTTAAAGAATTAGCGAAAAGCTATCAAATCCCAGTATTTCAACCAGTCAAAATTAAAGATGACTATCAAGAAATACTCGATTTGAAGCCGGATCTTATTGTGACTTGTGCTTACGGTCAATTTATTCCAGAGGTGGTTTTACAAGCACCAACTTATGGGTCATTGAATGTTCATGCTTCTTTGTTGCCAAAACTTAGAGGTGGAGCACCAATTCATAAAGCGATTATTTATGGCGAAAAAGAAACGGGTGTATCCATTATGCGCATGGTAAAGAAAATGGATGCTGGTGATTATATGTTGCAAGAAAAAGTAACAATCACCGATGAGGATACAACTGGTTCCTTACACGATAAATTAATGGTTGCAGGAGCAAAAGCGATTGTTGAAGCCATTCCTTTATTGGTTGAAGGTAACGCTGTGTTTACTGCCCAAGATGAAAGCCAAGCAACATTTGCTTACAACATTTCAAAAGAAGAAGAAAAAATTGATATGCGTAAGTCAATGGATGAAGTCTACAATCAAATCCGTGGATTAATTCCATGGCCAGTAGGATATATTATGTTTTGCGAACGTAAATTAAAAATTCACGAGGTGAAACGTACAGATGTAACGACATCTGAACCTGTTGGCACGGTGTTTCGTAAAGAAGGTGACAAGAAAGGCTTGTATCTTTCATGTCATGGGGGTTGCTTGCAACTCACTAAAGTCCAATTAGAAGGGAAGAAGGCCTGTAACTGTTCCGAGTTTATCAACGGAAACGGGAATCGGGTTGTAGTTTGTAAATGAAAACAGAAAAAATAGTATTATGCGCCTTTGGTGCAGCGTTAACGTTTTTAGCAACTGTAATTATTGTGTTACCAATGCCAGCAATGGGATATGTTAACTTTGGAGATTCTATAATTTATCTGTTTGCTTGTATTTTAAATCCACTTGCGGCATTTTTTGTTGGTGGAGTCGGTAGTGCCCTTGCCGATATTTATTTAGGGTATACACAATTTGCTATCTTTACATTAATTATTAAAGGTATCGAAGGGTTGTTAGTGGCTTATTTGTTCAAAAAGATTAGTAAAAAGTTTCGTGGAGTCGCTTTTGTTTGCGGAGCCATCTTGATGATTGCTGGGTATTACGTGACAGACGTTATCTTACTTCAAGATTTTGTTGCTGCATTACCAAGTATTCAAGGAAATTTAGTACAAGGTGGAGTATGTGTAGTTTTTGCATTACTTGCTTACCAACCATTTGTACGCATTGCTAGTAAATATAAAAAAGATTAGAGGAGAATGTATTTGAAACAGTCAAATATCCGTAACTTTTCAATTATCGCACATATTGATCATGGAAAAAGCACGCTTGCTGACCGTATCTTAGAATTAACGGAAACAGTCGAAATGCGTGACATGAAATCACAATTACTCGATAGCATGGATTTGGAAAGAGAACGAGGAATTACAATTAAATTAAACGCGGTTCAGTTGAAGTATACTGCAAAAGATGGGGAAGATTATGTCTTTCACTTAATTGATACTCCAGGACACGTCGATTTTACGTATGAGGTATCTCGCTCGCTTGCTGCGTGTGATGGTGCTGTATTGGTGGTGGATGCTGCCCAAGGAATTGAAGCACAAACGCTTGCCAACGTATATTTAGCACTAGATAATGATCTGGAAATTTTACCAGTTATCAATAAAATTGATTTGCCAAGTGCTAGACCTGAAGAAATCATGCATGAAATTGAAGAAGTTATAGGGCTTGACGCAAGTTATGCACCACAAATATCAGCTAAAAGTGGATTGCATGTTGATGATGTATTGGAAGCAATTGTAACATACATCCCAGCACCACAAGGTGATGTAAGTGCACCACTTAAAGCTTTGGTGTTTGATTCGATTTATGATCCATATCGAGGTGTTATTGCTTTAGTTTCCATTAAAGAAGGTAAAATTAAAGTCGGAGATATGATTAAGTTCATGGCAACTGGAGCTGAATATGAAGTTTTAGAAGTTGGAATTCGTAACCCGAAAGAGGTTAAGAAGCAAGAACTTGTCACTGGAGAAGTTGGTTGGATTAGTGCTGCAATTAAGTCAATCAAGGATGTGCGTGTCGGTGATACGATTACGATAAAAGACGATCCAGCAGCAGAACCACTTGCAGGATACCGCGTGATGAATCCTACAGTGTATTGTGGACTTTATCCAATCGATAATGCAAAATACAATGATATGCGTGAAGCACTGGAAAAGTTGCAACTCAATGATGCAGCTTTGCAGTTTGAACCAGAAACTTCACAAGCACTAGGATTTGGGTTCCGTTGTGGATTTTTAGGGTTGCTGCATATGGATGTCATTCAAGAAAGAATTGAACGTGAATACAACATTCCATTAATTGCAACGGCACCAAGTGTTGTCTATCATGCATATCTAACAGATGGATCGATGAAACTCGTGGACAACCCTAGTTTCTTACCTGATCCCCAAAAGATTGATCATATTGAAGAACCGTATGTAAAAGCATCAATTATGGTTCCAAACGACTTTGTTGGACCAGTGATGGAACTTTGTCAAAAGAAACGTGGAAATTATAAGGATATGATTTACATTGATGATACAAGAATGAACTTGGTTTATGAACTTCCGTTATCAGAAATTGTGTTTGACTTTTTTGATCGTTTAAAATCACTGAGTAAAGGATATGCAAGCTTTGATTATGAACTGATTGGTTATCAAACATCTCGATTGTCTAAAATGGATATTTTACTAAATGGTGAAATTGTCGATGCATTGAGTACAATTGTCCATCGTGACTTCGCGTATCCACGAGGAAAGGCGATTGTAGAGAAACTTAAAAACTTGATTCCTAAACACCAATTTGAGATTCCAATTCAAGCAGCAATTGGTGGTAAAATCATTGCTCGTAGCAACATCAAATCATTACGTAAAAACGTTCTTGCCAAATGTTATGGTGGGGATATCTCGCGTAAGAAAAAATTATTAGAGAAACAAAAAGAAGGAAAGAAACGAATGAAATCTGTTGGTTCAGTAGAAGTACCACAAGAAGCATTTATGTCAGTTCTTTCCATGGATGAAGAAAATTAGAATCATGGCAACATGTTTCTTTTTTTTGTACATATAGTTTAAAAAGTATTGTTCTATAAACACATTGTCCTATAAAGTGATAAAATACAATTAAATAATATAAGGGTGAGAGGATAATGCATGTATAAAATAGCAATCTGTGATGACAATCAGAAGATTCTGAGTACGTCGCTCGTTTTGAGCCAGTCGCGATAGTTTGTGCCACTTAAATCGCGATTAATTGCCCCAATATTTTCCATTAGTGAGAAACTGTTTCAAATTATTAAGACTTAAACCTTTAGTCTCTAGTCTATCTAATGTGTGAGCGATCGTCCAACTATTTTTCATTTCTTATGTATGAATGTATCTTAGCTTTATCTCGAATTGACTACACGTGTTTTAAACCAAGAATACTAATACGCTCAAGTACCTTAGTTAGTGCATCAGTTAGTTCTTGTTCACTTACACCAGCATCATCTTTTAACCATTCTAAGATGGTACCAATACTACCTTGTACAAAAAAGACAAAGTAAAAGTTTAATATTCTTGGATCATTTTCTTTAAAGTCTTTTGAAAAATCGCGCATTGCCATATTTTGAACTTCAGCAAATACGTTTTTGACAAGTCGACTGTTCTGGTAATCAGTTAAGATGATGCGACTTACTGTGCGATTTTCATTCAGTAAATGGATGAGTTTACTTAACCAAACATGAATAAATCCTTCACCTTCGATTTGTAAGATAGGCATTACACTAGCGATCAATTCGTCCTCAATTTGATTAAACAAATCATTGCTATCTTGATAGTGTAAATAAAACGTTCCACGATTCACATCAGCAAGTTCGCAAATTTCTTTTACACTTACTTTCGATATGTCTTTTTCTTCAAGTATTTTTAAAAATGATTGTTTAATGACTTGTTTGGTGTATTGTACGCGTCGATTGTTTTTTACTCCAGCCATATATATACCATTCAACAATTTTCTAAAAAGTGTTCAAAAGATAACATAATGAACAATTTTGCATATTGTCTACCTTTCATACTTTTATTATAATAACAGTGTGGGATGAAATCAACATGGTGTTGATAATTTCAGGAGGACATATGTCATATATTGAAGTGAAACATGAATTTAAAATCTATAAAATGGGGTCACATGAAATCGTTGCTAATGAAGATATGAACTTTAGCATTGAAGAAGGTGAACTCGTTGTTATTTTAGGGCCTAGTGGGGCTGGTAAAAGTACCATATTGAATATTTTAGGTGGTATGGATAGTCCAACTGATGGAGACATTATCATTGATGGACAAAACATCGCAACTTATAATACAAGACAACTCACTAACTATCGTCGCACGGACGTTGGTTTTGTGTTTCAGTTTTACAATTTAGTACCCAATTTAACCGCAAAAGAAAATGTTGAACTTGCTACTGCAGTAAGTAAACATGCACTCAATGTGAGCGATGTTTTACGTGATGTTGGTCTTGAAAACCGTATGGCAAACTTTCCTGCGCAGCTTTCTGGTGGGGAACAACAAAGGGTAGCAATTGCTCGAGCACTTGCTAAAAACCCGAAGTTGTTGCTTTGCGATGAGCCAACTGGTGCTTTGGATTTTAAAACCGGAATTCAAGTGTTAAAACTTTTACAAAATACATGTATCAAGTTTAAGAAAACAGTCATTATTATCACGCATAATCATGCAATTGCACCGATTGCTAATCGCGTGATCCATATCAATGATGCTAAAGTGAAAAAAATAGAAGTGAATGAACATCCTTTACCAGTAGAGGAGTTGGTTTGGTAATGAAACTACGATTATACGTTGAAACCACATTTCGAGAAATCAAACAATCCTTTGGTCGTTTTATTGCCATTGTTTTAATCATTTTTATGGGGGTACTACTTTTTGTTGGTATAAAGTCAGTTGGACCTGACTTGGAGACAAGTTTGAATCAGGTAATCGATGCGCAAAGTATGTCAGATATCGTGGTTCAATCCACCTTAGGGTTTTCTGCTGATGACAAAAAAGAAGTAGAAGCTGCGCTATCGACAGCAAACGTTGAACTTGCCTATAGCTTTCCTGTCGTTGAACAACAAGAGCAAAACAACCTTCAACTATACAATCTTAGCAATAAGATTAGCCAAAACGAAGTGTCATTAGTTTCTGGGGTACTGCCACAGCATGCCGATGAAATTGTATTGGATAACCAACTGAAAGAAGAATATCCTCTTGGTAGTATTGTTGTCTTTCATGATGATAGTTTGCAACAAAGTGACTATCGGGTGGTTGGCTATGTAGAATCAGTACTCTATGTTGCAAATGCGGAACGAGGTGTAACCAACATTGGAGATGGACAGTTGCATGGGTTTGCTTACGTAAACGATGAAGCGATTGCGAGTGATGTACCTAGCATCATGTATATCCAATTCAAAGATCTAGTCGATGTAGATATGTTTTCTAGCACATATGAAAATAAAATAGAATCATATTCACAAATCTTAGATAATGTACTGATTAAGCGCAAAGAAGCTCGAAAAGAAGAGTTGCAAGAACAAGCACTAGATACGATAGAAAAACATGAACTTGAAGTTAAAGACAATCAACAAAAACTTGATGATGCAAAAAAGCAAATTGATGATGGTTTACTTACTATTACAAATCAGAAAACAAGCTTAGAAACACAACGTGTAGCACTGCAAGACCAACTTGTCACATTGCAAAATCAACAAACAAACATTCTTCAACAAAAAGCACAAGTTACAGCACAGTATGGTGAAGATGTTGCACAAGCGCAGTTTGCAAGTGCTCTTGCACAAGTAGAAGCAGGAATTGATCAAGTGCAGACCGGAATTGATCAGGTCGATGCAGGTATGAATCAACTTGTTGTTGAAGAACAAAAAATAAAAGAAAATCATACAACTTTGCAAAGTAATCAAGCAAACTTGGATCAAGCAAAAGCTGAAATTGAAACATCCAAACAAGAAGTTATGGATATGGATAGTGCAACCTATATAACCAATCAAAGAAAAGATCTTCCTGGTTTTAGTGAATATACAAGCTTATCGGATCGAATTGATGCGATTGCAAATGCATTTCCAATATTCTTTTTCGCGATTGCAATTCTAATCACTTTTACAACCGTAACACGTATGATTGAAGAAAACCGTAAAGAAATTGGAACATTAAAAGCCTTGGGATATAGAAATGGTGAAATTGCCATCAAGTATGTACTGTATGCTTTACTTGCATCCAGTTTAGGAATTATCGTTGGTGTATATAGTGGAAGCAAATTGTTACCACCTGTGGTTTTTTCGATGTTGCAAAGTCAATACATCATTGGTGATTACGTTGCCCTATATTGGGCAAGTCCGATTGTCATTGCAACATTGCTGTCTCTAGCAAGTACACTATGTTCAACAGCATATGTATTACTTCGTGATTTACGTGAAAAACCAACGGTGCTCCTCTTGCCAAAAGCCCCAAAATCAGGAAAACGAGTTCTACTTGAACGTATCACGTTCTTCTGGTCACGATTGAGTTTTCAAATGAAAGTAACCTTACGAAATATTTTCCGCTATAAAGGACGTTCAATCCTTACGATAGCTGGGATTGCTGGATGTTGTGGATTGATGCTAACTGGTTTTGGCTTGCAAGATTCGGTTGGAGAACCTGCAGTATTACAGTTTGGCAAACTAAATAAAATGGATGCTATCGTAACCATGGAAAGTTCAGTAAACAAGAATGAACTTGATGAAGTAAAAACGTTTTTAGCAAAAGATACGAAAGTAGAAGAAAATCTTTCAGTTTACAGTGAACAAGTAACATTCCGTGCCAAAGATGTTAGTAAGCAAAATGCAAGCTTATATGTACTTTCATCTACTTCAAACGATAAAGATTTCTTTGCTTTACATGATGCATCAAATAAACATCGACTCCCTCTTAGTAAACAAGGGGCAATCATCAGTGACCGTTTAGCTAAAATCTTCAAAGTGAGCCAAGGGGATACCTTGGATATGGTGGATGCAGGTGGAACGACCTATACGATAAAAATTGCTGGTATTAGTGAAAACTATTTGGGACACAATGTTTATATGTCACAAACCTATTATGAAAAAGTATGTTCAAAAACGTATCAAGAAAACACCTTCCTGTTAAAAACAAAAGACATCAACCATCGTTCCGAACAAGAATTACGAGAATCACTGATGCAACATGATGGTGTTCAAAACGTTACCTACATGTCAACACAACTTGAAAAACAAGAACTATTGGTGGAAAACTTATCCGTTGTTGTCATCATCATTATCTTCTTAAGTGGAACGTTAGCATTTGTTGTGTTGTATAACCTAACAAACATCAACATATCGGAACGAGAGCGAGAACTTGCTACATTAAAAGTGCTTGGGTTCCAAAGTGGGGAAGTGACGATGCATATTGTGCGTGAAAACATCTTCTTTACGATCATTGGAATTTTGCTCGGTTTTGGTGTTGGTTATGTTTTAACTTGGTTTATCTTGGAAATGGCATCGTCCGATTTGGCTGTGTTTCCAGTAATTATTAAACCGTATGCTTATGGAATTGCTGCAGGATTGACCATCGTCTTTACTTGTATTGTGACATGTATAACGCATGTTAAATTAAAACATATTCATATGATTGAAGCACTAAAATCGGTAGACTAAACAATACAAAAAGAAAACGTGAAATCGAGATAATAAGCTCGTACTTCACGTTTTTTTGTTATTTTACAATATTTGGAATTTGATTTAATACTTGTTTTGCGGCTTCAGTAGCAGCACCAGTATAGTTTGCATTTTCGACAATGAAAACAAAGGCATAAGGAGTTTCTTCATTTGCTGAAAACCCAACAAACCAGGCGTGTGGATTTTTTCCTTCCACTTCCGCTGTTCCTGTTTTTGCGCTAATCTCCAAACCAGGGAAGTTATAATCACCATAGGTTTGGATCGTATTGTTGCGCATCAGTTCTGCCAAACGATTGGCTGTTCTTTTATCAAGAATCTCACTGTCTGTTTTAGTCATTTGTGTGAGTGAAGATAAAAATGAATCATCTTTGATGTAGTGAGGCGTTGGAAGTGTTCCATCATTCGCAATGGCTGCAACATATTCTAAAAATTGCATAGGGTTAACAAGTGTTGTATATTGACCAATTCCTGCCCAAGCTAAGTCAGCTTTGCTTGCACCACTTAAGTTGAATCGCGAAGCACTTGTTTTTGCACCGTCAATGTTGGTACTACTCGTTAAACCACTTTTTTGAACATAGGTACTTAATGTATCATTACCAAGCTGATTTGCAATTAAACCAAAAGCAACGTTGCATGAGTTGGCGAGCGCTTGCTCAAAACTTTGGTGACCATGTACTCCATTACATTCAATCCACTGATCACCAATGGTGATTCCACCTTGGCAATCAAAAGTTTGACTTTCAATATCATCAATAGTTTCAAGGGCAGCATAGCTAGTGACAAGTTTCATAATGGAACCAGGGACATACAGTCCATTGAGCACACGATTGATAAAAAGTCCATCATCATCACTTGCTTCTTCGCTTGGTGGGTTGTTTGGATCAAAGGATGGTTTAGAAACCATGGTTAGTATCTCACCAGTTTTGTAGTTCATGATAGCGATAGCTCCATCTTGATAACCTAAAGCATCGTAAGCCAAACTTGATAATTGCGCATTGATGGTTAAGTTGATGGTATTCTTTTTGCTTTTTGCTTCAAACAATCCGTTTATTGCACTATAGCCAATAAGCATGTCACGTTTTGTGGTAAGAATGCTATTGGTGATGGCATCGTTTTTATCACCGATGTTATGCAGTGTAGCTAAACGTACCGTTGCATCATCAGCATATACAAGACCCTGGTTGGTCGAACTTAATAGGCGTACACCATCTGTAGAATAAATATCTCCTGCAACTGTGAGTTCACCTTCATAATAAATGTTTTGATTGGTGGGATATGTGACCCATTGGTTTGCACCAGTGATATAGTCTTTTGCAAATACTGCGCTGCAAAACAAAAAGACAACCATAATGATCACTAGATATTTTGCGCGTGCGGAAATTCGTTTCATACTTCATCACCTCCAATATCGACAGGTTTTACTTCCTGATGTTCGTTTGGTGTTGCATAGTTTAATGCTGCACTAATAAAGCTTAGTAACCCCCAACTTCCCATCATGCTGCTTCCACCATTACTTACAAATGGTAGGGTAACACCAGTAAATGGGAGAACATCCAAGGCTCCAAATATATTCAATGCTGTTTGAATCACAAACATGCCAGCAGCTGCACAGGCAGCAATAACATAGTAACTACTTCGGGCAACTTTATGAGAGCGAATGGCTCCAAGTAAGATGACTAAGAAAATGCTTGCGACAAGAATGGCGATGAGTAACCCCCATTCTTCACCAATCATAGCGATGACAATATCTGTATCTGCAGCAAATAGGTTTTTCGCAAATCCATTTCCAACACCTAAACCTAGCAGTCCACCACTGGCAAGGGCAATAAGGGCACTTGCTTGTTGGTAACCGGAATCGTACATGTGAGTAAAGACATGACGCCATGTTTCAAAACGACGCATGATGTAGGGACGAAAGCTTAAGACCATCAGACCACCAAGACCAGAGACAAGCAAGGTCATAAAGATGGCTTTGATGTCTCCACTGGTCATAAACATCAAAATAATGAAGGTCACAAAGAAGATTAATGCAGTTCCAAAATCTCCCATTAAGAAGAGTAAACCAACGCAAGCTGTGGAATAAATAATCAAGTTTCGTAAGTTTTTACTTTTGAATAACCAGTTTAGTGTTGCACTACTTGCAAATATAAACAAAACCTTTACCAACTCGGATGTTTGCAAACTCAAGGGTCCCAAGCGAATCCAGTTGGTTTGGCCGTTGATGTTACTACCTAGAACAAGCGTTACAGCCAAGATGATAATGGATAAAAAGGCAGCATAACGCCGTAATTTCATAATGGTGTCAAGGTTTTGCAAAGCTAGACATAAAATTATATAGATTACAATTCCAATAAGTAAAGCTAATAGTTGCTTATAGATTTCTGCTGGATTGGCACTTGCAATCATGCTAAAACCAATGGTCGATAGAAAGAAAGCAGCACTTTCAGCACCTAGGTTTTCTAAACGTAACAGTTTTGCCAACGGAATAAACAACCAAGGAATGACAAATAATACAGCAAAACTAATAAAGATATTGGTGTGATAACTTGCATCGATGGAAAAAAACATCTGTAAGCAAGTCAATAGTTGAAAGATGTTGAGTAAGACAATGGCTTTGGTGTAACTTCCATCACGTCGACCAATAAATTTTAACTTTTGGCGGAAACAATAACTAAGTTTCTTTTGTTGTTTCTTTAGGGCTTTTTCGTATTCTTTGACATTGTCATAGGTAGGGGGTTGAATCACCATTTCCACTCCTGATAAAGAGATGGTATCACCCATATGAATCGGTGTTTTATCATTTGCAGGTACATCGTTAACCATAATATCACCTGCAAAACGAGTATCTGTGAGGTTCCAATACCCACTATCGTTCATGACCAACACAGCGTGTTGTTTAGAAATAAAACGTAAATTGATAACAACATCACAGGCGCTAGAGCGACCAATGGTTACCTCATAATGGGTAATGGGTATCTTTTCAACTCCGTTACCGACATTTAGTATTGCTAAAATACGTTGTTTTTCTTGTCGATACAAAATAAGACGTTTGATTTCTATAAAAATGAAAAAGGCTAGAATGACAAAAACATATCTAGCAATTAGTAAATAGTACTTTTCAAATAGTTCCATTGTAATTTCCATAGTATACTTCCTTTAAAAACATTGTATAGAAATGCCACGTAAAACACAAGAAGTAGCATATTACAATGATGTAAGAAAAGGAAGTTGACAAATGTTAGTGAAAAATGACAAGATGGATTTAGCGATTATCCGTACAATAAGAGTACAAGAAAGAGGGTAGAAATATGAACTGGATGGAAGCACTAACTAACGGACTGCATTACATGGAAAAACATTTAATGGAACATGTAACGATACATGAAGTTGCTAGTGTTGTTGGGATTTCACCAATGTATTTTCAGCAAAGTTTTAAAATTGTGACTGGATATACGGTAGGGGAGTATATGCGTAATCGAAAACTTTACTTAGCTGCACTTGATGTGCTTCAAGCAAAAGAAAAGATGATTGATATTGCATATACCTATGGGTATGAAACACCGGAGAGTTTTAGTAAAGCATTCACGCGGATACATGGTATCTCACCTACAAAGTTACAGTTAGATCCATCAAAAATCACCATATTTCAACCACTTCGACTTGTCATTGATGTCAAAGGAGGACAAGCTATGCAAAACTATGCAAAAGACAAAGATGTAATGAAAATGATTGGAAAAAAATATGAAGTGAAGTACGAAAGTGCGTACCAAGAAATCCCAAGCTATTGGGAAAGCTATCGTAAAGAATGTATGAATCCTAACTCGAAGGAAATCGAAGTTTATAAAAAGCATCATATTGGTGAGTTTGGTGTATCTTTTGATAAAGGTCAAGATACAGGTAGTTTCGATTATTATGTTGCGGGTATGTATAAAGGTGGAGATGTACCGGAGGGGTTCACATTGTTTGAAGTTCCAGCCAGTACTTGGATGATTTTCCCAGTTGTGGGTCCAATGCCACATGCTCTACAAACAACAAACACAAGAATTTTTAAAGAATGGATTCCAAGTCATCCAGAATATGAAATTTCATTACCAATCAGCATTGAATGGTATAAAAATGGAGAGATTGAAGATTACGATTACGAAAGTGCAATCTGGATTCCAATTAAGGAAAAATAGTAAAAAAATAGTTGGTCAATTGCGATCAACTATTTTATTATCGGTAATTTGGTTTCCATCATAATCTTTGTACGATACTTGTTAGGGTCCTGCTGGTTTAGTCGACTGTACAAGTAATCTTCATAAACGTAAGTCCCTAAAGGAATGTTGTGTTCTTTTGCATAGGATAATAAATTGTTATAGGTAATGTGCAAACTATCGTAATCACCTTGATGTACGACAGTTAACATCATCATTTCTTTACGCTGGGTTGTTACTCCTTTAATGACTTTGTTTGCCTCCGTATAAAGAAAGGCGGGTGTATTAAAATCTTTTGCGTAAAGTTTTTCGATACTCATTACATATTTAACGTTTTTTTGAATCACCAACATATGTTTGTTTGCATAGGTCTGAAAGTTTATAAGCGACAAGGTTAAATCTTTTTCTTTTCCATGCTTAATGGGATAACTTAAGATCATGTTCTTTTTTGGATAATATTCAAGGGTGATTTGATTAGGGTTTGCTTGCAAACCTTCTTTTGTGTTGGTTTTAAAGCGATGGACCATTTGTGATATCGCTTTAAGTTCATCCATTTGCATTTGAATTTCTTTCTCTTTTTCTTCTAACAGCGAAATGAAGATTTCAGGTGAGCGTTGTTCTAGGTACAATTTGATGTCTTCCAACGACATATTCATCTTTTGTAAACATTTAATCATTTCAAATGTATCAAATTGACGATAGGTATAATAACGGTATCCGTTTTCTTTGGTATAAACAGGTGAAAACAGTCCAATTTCATCATAATAGAAGAGCACGTGTTTTTCGACACCACACAGTTTTGCAAACTCTCCAGAAGTTAAATACGTATTATTTTTCACTTTCTTTCTCCTTTGTGTTGACTATAAGGTTACCTTATAGTTTAGTATATTTTAGATTGAGAGTTTTTACAAGAGGTGAAGTATGAAGTTTTTATGGAAATATTTACGAAGGTATAGTTGGATACTTGTTTTGAACTTTGTGGGAATTGCAGGGTTTATTATTGCAGAATTAGGTATTCCATCAATTGTTGCCCAGATCGTTGATAAGGGAATACGTAATCAAGATGTGGCGGTGATGAAAACCATGTTGGTTTACTTGGTTATTATAGCCATTTGTGGAGGAATTGGACGTGTCATTCTTTCTTTTTGTGGTGCCCGTATGTCAAGTTATGTTGTACGTGATATCCGTAATGATATTTTTAAGAAAACACAAACGTATTCACCAAGAGAATATAATCAATTTGGGGTTTCAAGTATGATTACGAGAACCAACCCCGATGCCTATATGTTGATGCAATTTACAAATATGTTAATGCGTACGGGTTTACTTACACCGGTTATGATTGTTGCGAGTTTCTTTATGGTGATTAAAACCAGTCAAAACTTAGCAATGGTGATCATTGGTAGTTTACCAATTATTATCTTTTCAATTTACTTGATTGCTAAAGCAAGTGGTCCACTTTCAAGAAAACAACAAAAGGAAATGGACAACTTAAACCGTATCACTAGGGAAAATATTACGGGAGTTCGTGTTATTCGTGCATTTAGAAAAAACAAGTATGAAGAGAACCGTTTTAGCAATACAAGTGAAGACTACACAAATGTCGCTAAAAAATTGTTTAAATTGATGGCAATTGGACAACCATTGTTCTTCTTTATTTTGAACAGTGCAGGGTTGTTTATTTATTGGTTAGGGGCAAACCTAATCGATGCGGGAAGTCTGCAAGTTGGACAGTTGATGGCATTTGGTGAATATATGTTCCATGCCTTATTCTCACTTATGCTATTCTCGAATATGTTTATGATGTATCCACGGGCAAAAGTAAGTGCAGACCGTATTGAAGAAATGCTTAATGTGCAAGTTGCAATCGAAAACCCATTACAACCAATTTACGAAGGAAAAGAAGATACAACACTTGTCTTTGACCAAGTGAGTTTTCAATATCCAGATGGAGAATTACCAGTGCTGCAAAACATTAGCTTTGAAGCCCATAAAGGACAAACCATTGCCTTTATTGGAAGTACAGGAAGTGGAAAAAGTACACTGATTAATTTAATTCCACGATTTTACGATGTAAGTGCCGGAAACATTAAAGTAGATGGTGTTGATGTGCGGAAATACGATTTAAAAACGCTTCGTCAAAAAATTGGGTTCATTCCACAAAAAGCATTGTTGTTCTCAGGAACGATAAAAGAAAACATTAAGTATGGAAAACACGATGCAAGTGAAGCTGAAGTTGTCGCTTCATCGAAAGTTGCAAACGCATATGAATTTATTCAAGATAAACCACAACAGTTTGAAGATTGCATTGCGGAAAGTGGAACCAATGTCTCTGGGGGACAACGTCAACGCTTGTCCATTGCAAGGGCGGTGGTTAGAAAACCCGAAATCTATATCTTTGACGATTCATTTTCTGCACTGGATTTTAAAACGGATGCAGAAGTAAGAAAGAACTTGATGCGCGAAACTGAGGATGCAATTACCTTAATTGTTGCCCAACGCGTTAGTTCCATTATGAATGCCGATCAAATCATTGTTTTGAACAATGGTACGATTGTCGGAAAAGGAACGCATCGAGAATTATTACATTCGTGCGAAATCTACCAAGAAATCGCGAAAAGTCAGTTAAGTGAAAAGGAGTTGCAACTATGAAACAATTAAAACAAATTTTAAATGATTTAAAGCCGTTTATTGCTCCATTTAGAAAGTTTTTCATCTTCTCACTTTTCTTTATTGTGCTTGCTTCTGTAATGACAGTTGTTGCACCTTATGTAGAAGGGATGATTACAACATACTTGCTTGGTGTAGTTAGTAAAAACGGAACGATTGATTTTCAATATATTTTACAGTTAATTGCCTTATTACTTGGAATTTATATTACGGGTTCAGGAAGTCGTATTTTGTATCAGTTTATTCTTACAGAAGCCATTCAAAATATGATGAAAGATTTACGTCAAGCGATCAATGTCAAAATCCACAAACTTCCAGTTTCTTATTTTGATAAACATACAACGGGTGATTTAATGAGTCGTATGGCTAGTGATGTTGAAACGGTGAGTAATGCACTTCAACAAAGCCTTGCGGTCTTTGTATCGAGTATTTTGATGTTGTCTTTTGCGATTGCTGCAATGTATGCCATCAATATAAAATTGGCACTCATCGTGAGTTTGATTCTTCCGTTTACCTTTGTATATGGGAAATTTATTATTAAAAAATCACAACCGCGATATCAGAACTTGCAAAATGCACTTGGAGATCTCAATGGGGTCATTCAAGAAAAATACAGTGGCTATAAAGAAATTATGCTTTTTGATAAACAAGAAGATGCGATTGAAGAGTTCATGGCAGTCAATCAAAATCTTTGTAATCAAAGTTTTATGTCACAATTTGTAAGTGGGATGTTAACACCAGGAATTAACCTAGTGACCTACCTATGTATTGGTATTGTTATTTATTTGGGTGGTCTTGATGTTCTAGCTGGCTTGATGCTAGTAGGACAACTACAGGCGTTTATTCGTTACATTTGGCAAGTTGCTGATCCGTTAAACCAAATGAGTGACTTAATTCAAATCTTACAAGCAGCAGTTGCTTCGCTTGTTCGTATCTTTGAAGTTTTAGATGCGCAAGAAGAATTGCCAGATAGCAAGGCACCAAAAACAATCGCAAATGTTTGCGGCTCTGTCCAAATGAAAGATGTTGCCTTTGGCTACACAAAAGATAATATCTTATTGCATGATCTTTCGGTGGATATTAAGTCTGGACAAATGGTTGCAATCGTGGGTCCTACCGGAGTAGGAAAAACAACCTTGATAAACTTATTGATGCGTTTCTATGATGTCAGTGCAGGAGCAATATGCATCGATGGCGTAGATATTCGTGATTTGGCACGAGATGACTTACGCAGTATGTTTGGAATGGTCCTACAAGATACTTGGTTATTCAAAGGAACCATTAAAGAAAACATCGCTTATGGTGTGGATCATGCTAGTGATGAACAAATTGAAGAAGCTGCAAAAATCGCTAATGCCCATCACTTTATTCGTACTTTACCTGATGGGTATAACATGGTTATCAACGAGGAGGGAAATAACATTTCTCAAGGTGAAAAACAGTTGTTAACCATTGCACGTGCTATTGTTGCTAATCCAAAAATTATGATTCTTGATGAAGCGACAAGTTCGGTAGATACACGTCTAGAACAAATGTTGCAGGAAGCAATGTCAAAAATTATGGAAGGTCGAACAAGTTTTGTTATTGCCCACCGCTTATCAACCATCAAAAATGCAGATGTGATTTTAGTAATGAGAGACGGAAATATTGTCGAGCAAGGAAACCACGAAACACTACTTGCACAAAATGGTTATTACGAACAATTGTACAATGCACAATTTGCTGAATAAGAAAACAAGGATTTGGTGATTTAACCAAATCCTTATCTTTTTTTGTTGTGATGGCTTACGTCACGTTGACATTGATGTAATTTGTTGATTAAATTAAAAATACATAGGGAGAATGAACGATGATAGAAATACTTAAATGTGATACAAATGATGTAACATTATTAGCAAGTTTAGCAAAAGAGATATGGAGTCAACATTTCTTACCAATTATTGGCGAAGAACAAGTTGCCTACATGCTAGAACACTTTCAAAACGAACAAGCGATGCTTCGTCAAATGAAAGAAGAAGACTATACCTACTTTAAAGTGATTGATGGTGAGCCAATTGGGTATATTGCAGTTGTGTTTAAGGAAGGTGAAGATTCCTTTCTCAGTAAGTTTTACTTAAAGGAAAGTGCACGTGGAAAAGGTTATGGTCGCTTTGCTTTAAAATTTATTGAACTGTTAGCTCGAGAACATGGTTCAACTGGTCTTTGGTTAACTTGCAATAAAGATAATGCATTGACCATCGCAAAATACAAAAAGATGGGCTTTGAAATCTTCGAAGAAGCTGTGAATGATATCGGAAATGGATTTGTCATGGACGATTATTACATGCGAAAAGACATTGTAAAAAAATAGAGAGTATTCCAAAAGGAATATTCTTTTTTTGTGACATGAATGTTGTTTCATAATATAGTAAAATAGACACAAGAAGAAAGGAACATAGATATGCAAAAAACGTACATTGCCATTGATTTAAAATCATTCTATGCTTCTGTTGAATGCATGGAAAGACATGTGAATCCACTTACAACAAATTTGGTTGTTGCCGATAATAGTCGCACCGAAAAAACAATTTGTTTAGCTGTTTCGCCATCTTTGAAATTGTATGGTGTTCCTGGGCGACCAAGATTGTTTGAAGTCAATCAAATGATCCGTGATCTCAATAAAAAACGATTGCAGTACGCTCCTAATAAAACATTTGTTGATGATAGTTTTGATTATCAGTTTTTAGCAAGTCATCCAGACTACAAAATTGATTTTATCGTTGCGCCCCCGCAAATGGCAAAGTACATTGAAATCAGTTCAACGATTTATGAAACATATTTAACTTTTGTTTCCAAGGATGATATTCATGTCTATTCGATTGATGAGGTGTTTATCGATGTCACACCGTATTTAGATACCTACCAGATGAGTGCGCATGAGCTAACACTAAAGATGGTGCAAGCGGTCTTTAAACGAACAGGAATTACGGCAACTGCTGGTATTGGAACCAATTTATATTTAGCAAAGGTTGCCATGGACATTGTCGCCAAACACATTGAACCAGATGAAGATGGAGTGCGTATTGCCCAACTTGATGAGTATAGTTATCGCGAACTGTTATGGAATCATCGACCATTGATAGATTTTTGGCGTGTAGGCAGAGGATACAGCAAAAAACTAGAAGCACATGGGATGTTCACGATGGGTGATGTTGCACGTTGTTCTTTAGAGAATGAAGAACTATTGTATCGTTTGTTTGGAATTAATGCAGAATTGTTGATTGATCATGCCTGGGGAATTGAACCTTGTACGATGCAAGCTATCAAAAACTATAAACCAAACAATCATAGTTTTGGTGCAGGACAAGTGTTACATGCTCCGTATCCTTGGCATAAAGCCCGTATCATTGTCAAAGAGATGGGTGAAGCGCTCGCACTTGATATGTTAGAGAAACAACTTGTCACCAACAAAATTGTATTGTCTGTTGGTTATGATAAAGAAAGTTTAAACATCCCAGAAATTCGAGATCGTTACGATGGTCCTGTGACAACTGACTATTACGGACGTAGTGTACCAAAAGGTGCACATGGTACTCACAACTTAGAACAACTTACATCCTCGGCAACAAAGCTAGTAGAAGGTTTGCTTGTCTTGTTTGATAAGATTACCAATAAAGGTTTGTTTATTCGAAGAATTTCGATGTCGTTTGCAACCTATCCTGAAGGAACGACACTCAAACCTAAAAAACAAGTGGATCAATTAGATTTATTTACCGACTATGAAGCCATTGATAAACAAAAACAAGAGGAAGCAAAATACTTAGAAAAAGAACGTAAGGAACAAGAAGCGCTATTAAAAATCAAACAAAAGTTTGGCAAAAATGCAGTTTTAAAAGCAACCAGCTTGCTTGAAGGTGCAACAGCAAAAGAAAGAAACAATCAAATTGGAGGACATAAGAAATGAGTAACAATCATGATGTTATGAAAACTTACGGTGATATCATCCACTTGTCTCGTCCTGTCTCAACAAAACATAAACCCATGACGATTGCCAATCGTGCTGCTCAGTTTGCACCATTTGCGGCATTAACTGGATACGATCAAGCGCTTATTGAAAAGGCAAGATTAACTGATCAAAGACCATTGTTATCAGAGGAAGAAAAGCAAAATATCAATAACGTGCTTCACGAAATCTTTGATCAGATTCGGAAACAACCCGATGTACGGGTTATGTATTTTGAACCAGATGCGAAAAAGGAAGGTGGAAAAATCATCACCTTACATAGTTTTGCAGTGAAGATGAGTATTGATGAAAGATATCTCATGGTAGAAAACAAACAGCGAATTTCTATTGATGACATTCTAGATGTACAAATCTTAGAGGCAAAGGAAACGAGGTAGACATTTTCATTTAATGAATGGATACGCTCTATTTACAAGCGAAAACGTGATATACTACGTATATGATTGAAGCATTATATATTCATATTCCTTTTTGTGAGAATATTTGTTATTACTGTGATTTTAAACGTAGTGTTTACAACCAAGAGGTTGTTGATGCATTTTTATTACAGCTTGATAAAGAAATGACAACACGTATTCTAAACAAAGGACTACAAACAATTTATATTGGTGGAGGAACACCGACGTGTTTACATGAAACACAACTAGAAAAGTTGTTGCAAATCATACAACCCTATACACATACAGTTGTCGAATATACCATTGAATCAAATTTGGAATCCATTTCTAATGAAAAACTAGAGTTACTAAAAGCATATGGTATCAATCGGATATCTTTAGGTGTACAGTCTTATGATGATGACTTACTGCGCTACATGAACCGTAAACATAAAGCAGCAGACATTGATGCTACGATTGCGAGAATCGCTTCGTATATATCCAACATCTCCATCGACCTTATTTATGGCTTTGAAAACCAAAGTAAGGAAATATGGCTTGATTCCTTAAAAAAAGCAACAAGCAATCCAAACATCAAGCATATTTCTATGTATTCACTAACCATTGAAGAAAACAGTGTATTTGGCAAACAAGGAGTTCAACCCATTGATGGTGATATTGAAGCAGATATGTACATCCTAGGTCGTGAGTACTTAAAAAGCCATGGTTTTGAACACTATGAAATTGCAAATTATGCAAGAGCAGGTTATGAATCAAAGCACAACCAAGTATATTGGGCGTATGATGATTTCTATGGTGTGGGTTTAGGAGCCAGTGGAAAAGATGATCATGTGCGTTATGCAATTACCGGTAATGTAGAACAATATATAAAAGATGGGGGAGAGCTGTTTAAAGAACAGTTATCTGAAAAAGACATTTTAATTGAATACTTAATGATGAACTTGCGAACAAAAAAGGGTATTGATAAAACGAAATTCAAACAGAAGTTTAAACGTAATTTTGATGATTTGTTTGATGATGCCATCGAACGCCTTGTGCTCCATCATCAAGCCATGAATACACCAACGAATTTTACGATGAGTGAGGATGGAATGTTGTTGCTACATACACATTTGGTGCAATTTATGGAAGTGATAGATATCATTATGGAGGATGAACAAGATGTTTGAAAAAACCTTAGAAACAAAAACAGTCTATAAAGGTAAAATCCTTGATGTTAGTGTCTCAAAAATTGAATTACCTGATGGACGTACAAGCACACGTGAAGTTGCTCATAACAGTGGTGGTGTTTGTGTATTAGCACTTGATGAACAAGAAAACATCATTCTTGTTAAACAATTCCGGTATCCTTCACAAGAAGAACTTTATGAACTTGCTGGTGGTAAACACGATGCAAATGAAACACATGAAGAAACGGGGATGCGAGAACTTTTGGAGGAAACAGGGTATGTATCCAATGAAGTACAGTATTTAGGATATATCTATCCAACAGTTGCTTATGGTGATGAAGTCATTCATATGGTACTGGCAAGAAACTGTACGTATCGCAAACAAGCATTGGATCCAGGAGAGTTTGTCAGCGTTGAGACATTCTCGCTTGATCAAGTTCTTCATATGATTGAAACCAACGAAATTAAAGATGGAAAGACAATTGTGGCTGTCTTAAAGTATATGCAATTTATTCGTCACAAGTAAAAAAACGATTCTCGATGAAGAACCGTTTTTTTTATTGACGCCATGTTGTAGGTGAAAATAGCAACAACATAGGAATGATTTCAAGACGACCTGCTAACATATCAAAAGTCATCGTTAACTTAGAAAGCATGGAGAAACCCGCAAAACTTTCAACCGGACCAGCCATATTCATACCTGGACCGATGTTGTTGAAGGTAGCATTTACAGCACTAAAGGTAGACATCAAATCAAAATTATCCAATGATACAATGAGTACGGATATGCCCATAATGATAATGTATAGTACGAGATAACTCTTTGTACTTGCTACGACATCATTTTCGATGAGTTTTCCATCCATTTGTACAACTTGAACACGTCGTGGTGAAATGAAGTTTCTTAGTTGGTTAAGTGCATTCTTGCAGATAATAACCAAACGTTGGATTTTAAATCCACCACCAGTTGAACCGGCCATAGCTCCGACTAGCATCAAACCTAATAAGATTAACTGTGAGAACATCGGCCATTGGTTATAGTCCACGGTTGTATAACCTGTGGTTGTAATGATACTTCCGACTTGGAAACTACTTTGCAGTATCGTATCCCAAAGGTTTCCAACTTGTCCATAAATGTTTAATGAAATCAAAACAATAGCGACTATAATGATGCCTAGATACGCGCGGAGTTCTTCGGATTTACATGCTGATTTAAAGCGTCGTAATAAAAGCAAATAGTAAATGTTAAAGTTAATCCCAAAGGCAATCATTCCAATGGTAAGAATTACTTGAATTTGTGGGCTATAAATCCCAGCCCCAGCACTACTGACTGAGAAACCACCAGTACCAGCTGTTCCTAACCCCATGGTAATGGCGTCGTAGATTGGCATTCCAGCAATAATTAGTACGACAATGAGCACAACTGTCATCACAAAGTAAATTCCATAGAGAATCCGTGCAGTATCCTTAATTCGTGGTACCAATTTTCCAACACTTGGACCAGGAGATTCAGCACGCATCACATGAATCGTATTTCCTTGTTGGTTACTTTCAATGGGTAAGATGGTTAAGACAAAAACTAAAACTCCCATTCCACCAATCCAGTGTGAGAAACTTCGCCACAGGATGGTCGCCTTACTCAACACATCGGGATTGGGAACAATACTTGCTCCTGTTGTGGTAAAACCAGATACGATTTCAAACAGGGCATCGTGCACTTGTGGTATTTCACCAGTTAGAATAAAAGGCAGCATACCAAAAGCTGATAAGACAATCCAACTTAAAGCAACAACTAAGAAACCTTCTTTTGCCCGAAAACTTCGCGTTTTCGGTTTATGTAAAGTCAGGATATAACCTAAAATAAAGGTAACGATGGCAACTCCTAAATAAACATAAGCTGCATCTTCTTGGTAGTAAAATCCAGTTAGGACAGGAAATAGCATACAAGCTGCTTCAATTTTTAGTACCCATCCTAAGATAAAACGTAATTTTGAATTTCTCATATTAGCCAACCAAGATATCATTCAAATCTTTAAGGCCACGAGCAAGTGTAATCACAATGACATGGTCGTTAGGTAATAAGACATCATTACCTTTTGGAATGATAATTTTTCCTTTCCGGTTAATACAAGAGATTAGTAAATGATCTTTCGTTTTTAAATTGATTAGTGGAATGTTGGTAATTCCACAGGTTTCACCAACATGAAATTCCAAGACTTCCACTTTTCCATCAATAATTCTTGAGAATGTTTCAACCGCACTACCCAATGGATTTTGTAGAGACCGTACATAGCGAATGATGCTATAAGAGGTTAATAGTTTTGGATTGATGATACTACCAATTGGTAATTCACAAATGATGCTATCAAAGGTTGAACGTTTAACTTTTGTGACAACCTTTTTGATGGTTGGAATGTTTTGCGCATACATGCTTAACATGATGTTTTCTTCATCAATTCCGGTTAATGTCACCATCGCTTCATGTTCGAGCAAACCTTCTTCTTCAAGTAGATTTTGTTCAGTTGCATCACCACAAATCACGTTTGCTTTTGGTAGGAGGGTAGATAGTTCTACACAACGTTCATGTTTTGCTTCAATGATACTCACATCAACCCCTTTTTCAAGGAGTTGTTTTGCTAAATAGTGACAGATCATACTTCCACCAACAAGCATGACATTTTTGGCAGGTTTAATTCCTGCACCAATTCCATAGAAGAATTTACTTGTATATTTTGGAGTTGCAAGAACATAGATGATATCCCCACTTTGAATTGTGACAGTTCCATCAGGGATGATGACATCATCTTTGCGTTCAATTGCACAAATAAGATAATCACCAAGTCGTTTTTTTCCTAGCTCGATTAAACTCAAACCAACGAGTGGGGAGTTCTTTGGAATCGGATATTGTACAATTTCTGCTTTACCACGTGAGAATGTATCAATCTTTGTGGCACTTGGAAAACGCAAAATCCGTAAGATTTCTTTACTTGCTGTATATTCTGGATTGATAATCATGGATAAACCTATCGCATCCTTGATATGTTCCTCTTCTTTTTTATAGATTGGATTTCGAACACGTGCAATCGTGTTGATGTTTCTCCCTTTTTTTGCCATAACACAACACAGCAAATTCAATTCATCAACATTTGTTACTGCAACAAACATGTCACAGTTTTCGATACCCGCTTCTTGTTGGATGTTATAACTTCCTGCGTGTCCAACAACCCCTAGTACATCTAAGTCCGTACAAGCAGTTTCTAAAGCATCTTTACGTTGATCGATCAAGGTGATGTCATGACCTTCCTCACGTAATACCTTTGCGATGGAGTACCCTACACTCCCGCAACCAGCAACAATAATATTCATATAAACCCTCTCTTATAAAGTATTGAAATCATCATAGCACTTCTACTTCGTGCTTTCAATGATATGTGAACGTTTTACCTATACATATAGTATATAGGAGTGTTTTTCATTATTAAGCCCATTTGCATGAAAAAAGCCAAGACGTTTATCTTGACTTACTTTGTTTCATAATATTTGATTAGAGCTTGTGTTCCTTCATCTTCAAAACCTGCTTTAGCAAGGCTCTCATACATATGGCATACCGTATTCAACACCTCTAAGTTCATATTTGCTAGACGTGCTTCATCACGTGCGATATTCATATCTTTGATGAAATGTTTGATGTAAAAGCCAGGAGCAAAGTCTTCTTTTAAAGCTTTCGGACCATTGTTGTCAAGCTGCCAACTTTGCGCACTACCTTTGGTGATTGCCGCAAATACTTTTTCTGGATCAAGCCCTTGTTTTTTCATATAGGTAATGGTTTCCGCAACGCCACTGATTGCACCTGCGATGGCAATTTGATTGCACATCTTACAGTGTTGTCCAGCACCATGCTCGCCAATTCGGTTGATGGTAGCTCCCATCACTTCAAAAATAGGTAAGGCAGCTTGGTAGGTTGCTTCATCTCCACCAACCATAATGGTTAATTTCCCGGATTTCGCATACACATCACTTCCTGAGACAGGAGCGTCAAGGACGCCGTGTTTTGTTGTTGCATTTGCAATCTTCTTAGCTAAATCTGGTGAAGATGTGGTCATATCAATTAAGATTGCACCTTCTTTTGCATAATCTAAAATTCCATCGTTAAAATACACTTCTTCAACATCACTAGGATATCCAACCATCGTAATAACAACATCACAATGCTCAACACACTCTTTAATTGTTGTAAATTTGAATGGAGTGTCGATATCCTTCATTCTTTCATACGTACGATTGTAAGTATGTACTTCATAACCGGCTTGCAATAGGTTTGCAATCATCGCTTTACCCATAACACCAGTTCCAATCCATGCTATTTTCATAATGTTTCACCTCATAGTCATTATATGCTTATTTACGGTTGAAGAAAACCGTGAATGTGCAGTTTTACTTACTTCAACGACCGCGATGTTTTGCTTTTTTCTTTAGTTGTCGCAGTTCAAATTGCATTTGTTTCTTATTTTGCTTTACTATTTTTTTGTTTTGCTTTTTTTGTTGTAAACGTGCTTCTTGTTGCAACTTGAGAGCTTGTTGGGCTTTTGTGCCAACTCCATTTTGCTTCATTTGTTTTCTTACTTGTCGTTGCATTCTTTTAGGATTAACTTTTGATGGTGATTGGGTTGTCATCTGAACTTGTGGGCTGAAGGAAAGGGAATACCAATGTTCAAATAGATAGGCATACACTTCATAATCCTTTGGTTCAGCACCAAATGTAATTTTGCATACTTCCATTACGCCATCGATGGTCCGCTCATAAATTCCAATCCAATATGGAGCATCGAATACAACTTGCAAGCAACTGTGTGTTTTTTGCATCATAAAACCTCCTTGATTTTTCAACACAAAGATTGGACAGCCAAGGAGGCAGGTTACTGACAGATATTGCTGCACCCGGACTACCAGCCGGGTCGTGTTTCTATCTTTGTTGCTACATAAATTGTAACGCATCTACATAGGCATTTCAATAAATGGTATGTCATATAAGTAGACAAAGTTTCAATTTGTTCTTATAATTTTTCTAAAATATTTCCTTTTCATTCATTTACATTTCACAAACATTTGGCATAGTATAGGCGGAGGTACAAAATGGAAAATTTTAATCAAAACGATGAGTTTACAAATAATACTAACAATACGAATCATTCAAACGAAAATGAAAGTCGTGGGGAAATGAATAACTATGGATATACACCACACCAAGATGATCAATTTAATCGTTACACTTGGAATGGACAAGATGGCAGTGGTCGACAACAAGCAAATTATCAACAACCCCCACAAAAACCAAAACCAAAAGTATGGCGTTATGTAGTGATTGCACTTGCGGTATTTGCTTTAGCAACTGGTGGTGCATTTGCAGGTGTGAGTATTGCAAACCACTTTAACGACACCAAGGATAGTGGAATCACACTCGTAAAATCTGAAAACACATCAAAAAATGAAACAGACCTTACCAAAGTTATTGCAAAAGCAAGTACAAGTGTTGTGGAAATTACAACAGAAGTCGTTTCAAAACATCCATTTTATGGAAACTATGTTACTGAAGGAGCTGGATCAGGTGTCATCCTAAGTGAAGATGGATACATTGTGACAAACTACCATGTAATTAGTAATGCTAGTTCATGTACGGTTCGTTTAAGTGATGGAACCGAATATAAAGCAACTTATATTGGTGGATCAGAAACCGATGATGTTGCCGTAGTGAAAATTGATGCAACTGGTTTAACACCAGCCGTACTTGGTGATAGTGATAAACTGGTTACTGGTGAGAATGTTCTTGCCATAGGAAATCCATTGGGGGAACTTGGTGGAACAGTAACCGAAGGAATCTTAAGTTCTACATCACGCACCATGAATGTAGATGGTGTACAAATGGAATTGTTGCAAACAAGTGCAGCGATTAACCCAGGTAACTCAGGTGGTGGATTGTTTAACGCAAGAGGTGAATTGATAGGTATTGTTACGCTTAAAAAAGCCGGAGATGAAATTGAAGGTTTAGGGTTTGCGATTCCTGTGAATAAAGTCGTAGAAACAATCAACAAAGTAGTTGACTCAAGCAAGTTCTAATGCTATTATGAACTAGGTTTAATTCTAGGTTTTTGGATACTCCAACCATCTACTTGGAACTGAACGACAATGACAATAGGAGGAACATAAAATGTTATTAAAATCAGAAAAACAAGCAATTATGAAAGAATACGCAACAAAAGAAGGAGATACAGGTTCTCCAGAAGTACAAGTTGCTGTATTAACAGAAGAAATCAACCGTTTAACAGACCACATGAAAGAACACAAACATGACTTTCATTCACAACGTGGACTTATGCAAAAAGTTGGTAGACGTCGTAACTTACTTAAATACTTAAAAAACAAAGACTTACAACGTTACACTACATTGATTGGACGTTTAGGATTACGTAAATAATTCAACTAAACTGGAATTCGTTCCAGTTTTTATTTTGCATAGAGTTTACGTTTTCCAATTTAGATCACATAGGATACAAAGACACTCGATAAGACAAAGAATATGACATCTGTAATACGTTTATAGTGTAATAGAGATGCCAATATACCCAATAGCGTATAGATACTACTAAGCAGTAGTGTCTTTTTTGTTTAATAGGTTTTTTCACTTTTAGAGAGTATTATATTTTTAAATGTAACAGCTTTGTATTTGTACAAACTAGTAAAGATTACTGCATACACCATCAACAAAGTAAAGGGATGTAGTTCCAAATAGTTACTACCTGCTCCACAAATAAGTGCATTGACTAAAGAGAAGAGTAAACACGTATATTTGTTTTTGAAATGGAATCCACCCATGTTTGTTCGCAAAGAGAATGGGAAAAGTTCAAATAGCACACTTGCACTAAAAATATCCAATAGAAAGGATAGTAAGGCCAAAAGCACTAAGAAAACACTATAGGAGCGTAAAACAATTAGACTGTATGCAAAGAGAACAGCATCATAGTGACCTACGGTGTTTGCGAACAAATGTTGAATAACTTCTATGGGAATACATTTTCTTTTATGCATGGCTTGTTACATTCCTTTAATTCGCTAACGGGTTTGTTGCATAAAGGTGAAAGCAAAGCCGCATTAGAAGAAGCGAAGCAAATCACGACACAGTTTGTAAAAAATTCAACATCCTCCATTCAAATTTTTATATTTGGAATATTATTATTGTTTCGAAAATGGATTTCATACAATCAAAGAATATTGAGAACGAAAAATGTTTGGGATTTACGTATTTTATTTCCTTTCTTCGGAAACAGCATTTGCATTTTTTGATACATTATTCTCTATCACAATTGAAGCATCTCTACCAGATGACAACAGGCGGATTATTATTGAGAAAACCAAGCAATTTACTTTTATGTGAAGATTATCCCATTTCTACTTCTACTACTATCATAATTTATTTTTTTGAAAAAACTAGGGGTAGTGGACAAGATACAGTAAAATCGGACAAAATATATAAAAATCGACAAAAAACGCAAAAAAATGCGAAAATCATCCGTTTTCTATTCCTTTTTCTATCCGATAAGTTAAAATGAAATAATACTTAAAGGGGTACTTACATGGAAAAACGGTTACTGCAAAACAAAAGATTTTTGGAAATTGTTTCCATAATTGAAGAGAAACAATTTGCACAAAACGGAAAATGGGAATGGGATCATACTATGAGTCACTTTCAACGTGTCGCAGATTATATAGAAGATATACTACGTCAATTTCACGTTGATGAAAGAATGGTTACTCTAGGAAGAGTTGCTGGTCTTTTACATGATGTAGGATTGAGTGTTGCAGATACGAATCACGCAAGTATTGGAAGTACATTATTTGTTGAATGTATTGATGATCTTGATTTACAGGATGAAGAAATTGAGATTCTACGTTCTGCGATTATCAACCACTCAAATGGAGAGTGTATTGATTCGTTAGTTAGTTTGGCTTTATTGTTAGCAGACAAAATGGATGTCACATACCATCGTACAGTATATGCTTCAAAGCTTGATCCAATGCTCACAGAACTCCAAAAGATTCAAAAGGTTGAAGTCCAATTCACGAATGAAGAATTGATCTTATATTATTATGCAACTTCATCTTTGGACTTTGATGCATTACAAGCTTGGGATAAAATTTATACAATTCCAGAAAAAGTAGCACAGTATTTAGGAAAAGAATTTGTGTTACATGTTGTAGATGCAGATGAAATCTATTTGGTAAACCCTTCAATCGAGGACAAAGAAGCGGTTATGAACTACCGTAGTTTCATGTTAGAAAACGGGAATACTATTATACATGGTTCCAATTTCTTACAAGATTATGAAGTTTATGAAGATTGGCTACAAAATGATATTGCTATGCGTAGTGACACAACATGTCCTGAGGGACTAGTAAGCGCAACAACATTTTTGATTTATGCACAAGATACTTTTGTGGGTATGATCAACTGTCGTCATCACCTAAATGATTACTTGGCTACTTATGGTGGTCATATTGGCTATGGTATACATCCAAATCATCGAAAAAAAGGCTATGCAAAAAAAGCACTCCAACAAGTGTTAGATATGTACAAACATGATTTACATTTAGATGAAGTTCTACTGATCTGTGATAAGAAAAATAGCGCATCACAAAAAGTCATCACTTCTTTCCCACATCGCTTTGATGGGGAAGTAATCGATGTAAATCAACGCACTTTACTTAGATACTTCGTGTACACAACTAAGTAGAAAATAGAAAAGGCAGAAAAATCTGCCTTTTATGCTTTCTTCCAACATTTTCCTAAGATATCTTTGAGTACAAGTAAACTATCCAATTGATTCAAATCATATCGCTTTTGCATATCCCGTAACAAGACCAATAATTGTTTTTCATATACTTCTACATCAACAAGTTGTGGATATACATTGAGTATTGGATACTTTTTACCCCATGCTTTTGTCCAATCTATTTTTTCATCTTTATGATCATCCCTTTCAAGAATCACTTTCTCAACTTCCTTTTGTTCGATATCTTGACTAATTAGTTCATCTAATGACAAACCAAAGAGTAGAGCCAATTTCTTTGCTTGGTAAATATCTGGTATTGTTTCATCTAACTCCCACTTGGATATAGTTTGGCGACTTACACCTAATTTTTCGGCAACTGCTTCTTGTGAGAGTCCTTTTCTTTTTCTTGCTTGTAATATTTGATTTCCTAAATGCATATGTACTACCTCCACTACATTTAGTATAAAAGAAAGAGATGAAACTTACTACCAAGCAAAATAGGCAATTGTGCAAGAAAAGCGAACAAATCCTAGCAAAAGATGTAAGTTTTACTATCGAACAGACAGACTAAATATAAAATCAAGATTGAAAATTAATTGATGCAAGAAATCACGTTCACCATATAATATTTAAGTTTTTATTTGTGTGTTGTTTGATTGCACATTTTATAGTGTTGGTGATGTACAAACACATTTTTCCATTATTTGTCATATTTGCTTTTTTGTAGTTTGTTTAAATATAATCTTAATTGCTACTTTTATCTAGTTTTAAAGATTGACAGGTAGTATAACAAAGATGAATTGCTTAAACTATTAGTAACAAATATGGAATACTTGTTACCAGAAGTGTTGAATGAATGGTCTAATTATAGAAATGAATCTTTTATTAATGCTACTAATAATGAAGAATCATTTAAACAAATTCAGAAGAATAACCAAAATTCAATCGCAACTAGATTTCTTTTAGAATATGTTGCAGCATCGAAGATACAAGGCTCAAAACATGTCCAAAAAACAGATATGGAACATTTACTATCTATTTGTATATTAATAATTGAGTGGGCACAAAGAAGTGATCAGTTTAAATATAATTTGGTGAAGTCAAATCTTACAATGCTTAAATCCAATAGAATTGGAGTGAAAGAGAGCGACTTCTATGAGATTAATCGAGCAATGCATAATTCACAAAAATTCTATTTAAATTTTGATGATAAAACTCAACCAAACTTCAATATGTTTAGCGAAGAAGTTAACAGAAAAAGTAATGAGCTCTTAGTGGATGCATTTACAGAAATGTTTGGGTTTAGTAATGTGGAATTTAACAGTACAATATCGTTAATCTGCAATATATTTTATGGTCATTTTAATACGATTATTGTTGGTGATAAAGAGGAACTAATTAATACTTTGGAATCATCACCAGATGCAGAACTGTCGAGTGTTGTAATAAGGAAAGTTATAGATGTCTTGTTATCTTTAGAGAGAAATGATTTCTTAGAACCTCCAAAAGGTAATTCAAAATTTGATGTATTACCATGGAGATTTAACAGGGATCTTTCATTCATAAGAAAACCAATTGTCGAGTATGATAACAAGTTGTATTTTGGTGTTAGAAATATAATGTATGCAAAAACATACTTGTATAATTTGATTTTCAGGGGAAAACTCAAAACAAAAAATAAGAAAATGAAAGTATTTATGTCTGAGATACGCAATCAAATTGGTAAAGATTTCAACATGAGCGTCGCGGAAATGATACGACAAAATCCGTTACTTGAAGTTTTTACCGAAGTTAAAAAAATAGGAAAGAAAAAAATCACAAATGATAACGGAGATGATCTAGGTGATATTGACATCTTAGTAATCAATAAAAGCAAGAAGAAAATTTTTGTTATTGAAACAAAAGAATTTTCAGATTCAAGAAATCCCTATGATATTGCAATGGAGATTAAGAGTATATACGGTGAAGGGAAGTCATTTCAAAGTAAACACTTTAATAGAACAAAGTGGATAATAGACCATAAAAAAGAAATAATTGATTTTTATTCTTTAAAAAAGGGAAGTTGGAAAATTGAGCCATTGTTTATTTTTTCCGAATATTTAATAAGCAAGCACTTAATAAAGAACAGTAAAATTAAATGTATTTCCTTAGGTGAAATTACCAAAAAATCCTTTACTTAGTTCAATAGCAGAAGTAGAATTTAGAAAAATATTGACACTTTTAACGTTTTTTTGTTAGCAGTACAGCTGAAGTCAATTTATTTTTTATTCAAAATTATCGTTAATCTCTACTTACACCGATTTGAATCCCTTTCTTGTTTCGTTTGTTGTCTATTTATGTTATTATGGATTCATATTGAAAGAAGAGGTATTAGACATGGCGAAAGAAGTATTTCGTTTAGATTTCCGCGGTCGGGGGATCGTGGTAGAAACTGGTGAATTAGCCAAACAAGCTGGTGGATCTGTCTTAGTTAGATATGGTGATACGGTTGTATTATCAGCAGCTACTGCAAGTTCACAAGCAAAAATGGATTTAGACTTTTTCCCACTTACGGTAACGTATGAAGAAAAGTTGTACTCAGTAGGGAAAATCCCTGGTGGATTCTTAAGACGTGAAGGGCGTCCATCTGAAAAAGCGACATTAACAGCGCGTATGATCGATAGACCAATCCGTCCATTATTTGCGGATGGATTCCGTAATGAAGTACAAGTTGTAAATACAGTACTATCAGTTGACCAAGAAGCATGTGCAGATATGACTGCAATGTTGGGTGCATCCTTATCATTATGTGTAAGTGATATTCCATTCAATGGTCCAATTGCTGGAGTTAACGTTGGTTACATCGATGGTGAATACATCATTAACCCAACTCCGGAACAACAAGAAGTTTCATTAATTGACCTTGCTGTTGCAGGGACAAAATATGCAGTTAACATGGTTGAAGCAGGTGCTAAAGAAGTAACTGAAGAAGAAATGTTAGAAGCGATTATGTTTGGACACGAAGCAATTAAAGAATTGGTTGCATTCCAAGAAGAAATTATCGCAAAAGTTGGAAAAGAAAAACGTGAAATCGAATTATATGTAGTTGATGAAGCTGTCAATGCACTTGTTCGTGAAAAGTTTGAAGCAGAATTACGTGCTGCCGTTTCCATTGAAAAGAAATTAGAACGTTATGGAAAAATCGATGAAATCACTGCTGAAGCAGTTGCGATGATCGAAACACAAGAATTTGAAAACGATAGTGAAAAAGCAAAAGCTGCAAAACAAGCAAAACAAATTTGCCACAGTATAGAAGCTGATGAAGTGCGTCGTTTAATTATTGAAGATAAAGTACGTCCAGATGGTCGTCAAATTACAGAACTACGTCAATTGAACTCACAAGTTGATTTACTACCTAGAGTTCATGGTAGTGCAGTCTTCACACGTGGAGAAACACAAGTATTAAGTGTTACTACTTTAGGAGCACTTAACGATGAGCAAATCATTGATGACTTGAGTGAAGTGGATCGTAAACGTTTCATGCACCACTACAACTTCCCTCCATACTCAGTAGGGGAAACAGGAAGAATGGGTGCGCCTGGACGTCGTGAAATTGGTCACGGTGCATTAGGCGAACGTGCCTTACTGCAAGTGTTGCCAAGTGTTGATGAATTCCCATACGCAATTCGTGTAGTTGCTGAAGTACTGGAATCTAATGGTTCATCATCACAAGCATCAATTTGTGCAGGTACAATGTCATTGATGGCAGCAGGGGTACCAATTAAAGCACCAGTTGCTGGTATTGCAATGGGTCTTATCATGGATGAAGACAACGAAAAATATACAGTATTAACTGATATTCAAGGTATGGAAGACCACTTTGGAGATATGGACTTTAAAGTTGCTGGAACACCTAAGGGAATTACAGCGCTTCAAATGGATATCAAAGTTACGGGTATCACAAGAGATATCTTTAAAGAAGCACTTGCACAAGCAGGTATTGCAAGAGCACAAATCTTAGAAAACATGATGGCAACAATTTCTGAAGTTCGTCCTGAAGTTTCTAAATATGCACCTAAGACACACATCATGTACATCAATGTAGATAAAATCAAAGATGTTATCGGACCTGGTGGAAAAATGATTAACGAAATCATTGAAGCATGTGACAATGTTAAAATTGACATTGAAGACGATGGACGCGTGATTATTTATCACTCAGACCAAAATGCTATCAATAAAGCGGCAGAAATGATTATGGATATCACGAAAGAAGCTAAAGTTGGTGACATCTATGATGCAAAAGTTGTTCGTATTGAAAAATTTGGTGCATTTGTGAACTTATTTGGTAAAGTTGATGGATTGCTTCACGTATCAAAAATCAAACACGAACGTGTAGAAGATGTAAACAAAGTGCTTAAACTTGGTGATACGATCAAAGTTAAAGTAACAGAAATTGACGACCGCGGTCGTATCAATGTTTCTGCAAAAGCACTTATTGAACGTCCAAAACGTGAAGAAGTAAAAAAAGTAGAAAAAACAGAAGAAAGTACGGAATCAACGGAAACAAAATAAGCAATGAAAAATCAAAAGTTTAATATCCTATTTTTGATTTCAAATGTTTGTTTCTTGATTTGTTCAATCTTGATGTTGTTATCAAAAAGTATGTTTTTAGCCATCTGCTACTTTGTGATTTCACTTTCAATGGGAACCATTTATCAAGTGAATGTCAAAAAAGCGAAAGATGCAAATAAAACGGATAAGAAATAAGTAAGAGAACGTCCACAACTGGACGTTCTTTTTTATCGATGGTTTGATTGTGATTAACTTGAGAAGCAAGTAGACAACGTGTATAATTACATAGGTATAAACAAAGGTATAAAAGGTGAAACATGATATTTGAGGAAATAAGTACAACGGAATTTGATGCATATGCAAGAAGTCATCCGTTACATAATTTTATGCAAACATCGCAAATGGGAGAAGTTGGAAAAATTAGTGGTTTGGTTTCCTATTATGTTGGGGTTCGTGAAAATGGAAAACTGATTGGTGCGTGTCGTCTAGCAGGTGTTAAAAATCGTTTGGGACAATACTTTTTTAGTGCGTTTCGAGGACCGTTACTCAATTATGAAAACGAAGCTTTAGTTGCTTTTTTTACCAAAGAGGTCAAAACGTTTTTAAAGGCGAAAAAAGGATATGCATTAGATATTGATCCAGCGATTATTCACCTTGAACGTGATATCAACGGAGATCCAGTTCCTGGAGGAATTGATCACACACCAATGGTTGCTATGTTTGAAAAACTTGGGTATCAACATGTCGGATTTCAAACGGAATATGATATTACACGTCAAGGGCGATGGCTGTTTGTGCTAGATTTGGAAGGGAAAAGTGAAACAGAAGTCTTCAAAGCGATGAAGCAAAACCATCGAAACATCATCAAGAAAACGGAAAAGTTTTTTATTGAGATTAAAGAAGTTGGATTTGATGAACTAGAAGACTATAAACGCATCACGGAAGAAACTGGACAACGACGTGGGTTTGAAGACCGCTCACTTGCATATTATAAAGAGGTGTACAAACAGTTTCATGATACTGGAGAAGTAAAGTTTTTAATTGCTTATTTAAATGTAAATGCATACATAGAAAGTTTGCAAAATTCACTTATCAAAGAACATGCAAAATACGAAAAAGCAATGGCTAACAATCCTGAAGCAGGAAAAACCAAAGAGTTAGGAATTACAGTGAATAGTTTGCAAAAACGATTGCGTGAAGCACAAGAATTACTGTCTGATGGAACCTATATTCCACTATCAGCAGCGATGTTCATGCTTTATGAAGATGAGATTACCTATATGTTTAGTGGTAGCTATGAGAAATATATGAACTTCTATGCGCAATATGCAATTCAATGGTATATGATTAAACTAGGCATTGCCAAAGGTTATAAACGCTATAACTTTTATGGGATTTCTGGTAACTTTGATAAAAGTGATCCAGAATATGGAGTATATGAATTTAAAAAGGGATTTCAAGGATATGTCGTTGAATATCTAGGAAACTTTGTCTTACCGATTTCAGCGTACTATACGGTGAATAAACTCATTGCAAAAATAAAGAACTAAAAACACATGGAACCCATGTGTTTTTTTCTTTTGCATATCGGTGGTTTCATTTTTTAAAAAAGTTAAGAAAGGGTGAATTAGATGAGTGCACAATATACCATAAACAATGGATTTGTGATAAACTATAAGGCGAGGTGAACACTATGGATTTTTATAAATTAATGAACGAATATAAGGAAGCATTCCTTAGTGATTTAAAAGGCTTAATTGCCATTCCATCATTGGAAGATTTTGAGTCGGCAAAAACAAATGCTCCTTTTGGAACAGAAGTAAGAAAAGCATTGGACTACATGCTAGAACTTGGAGCCAAAGAAGGCTTTGTTGTAAAAGATATTGATGGTTATGCAGGTACCATCGAGTACGGAGAAGGCACTGAAAGTATTGGTGTTTTAGGACACTTGGATGTTGTTCCATTTGGTGAAGGATGGAGCCATGGACCAACCGAAATGGTGGAAAAAGATGGTTACATTTTAGGCCGTGGAGTCCTTGATGATAAGGGACCAACGATGGCTGCTTTTTATGCTTTAAAAGCGCTGAAAGATAACAATATCAAACTCAACAAGAAAATCATTTTGATTTTAGGAACCAATGAAGAGACTGGAATGAAGTGTATGGATTACTATGCAAAACATGGAGAAATCCCAACTTGTGGATTTACACCAGATGCAGATTTTCCTGTAATTTATGGAGAAAAAGGACACATCAATCCCGTATTGGTGAGTGATGAAAAAACAGTGATAAAAAAACTTGTTGCAGGAGAGCGACCAAACATTGTCATTGGAAAAGCCCAAGCAACATTGCCAAAACTTACAGATAAGCAAAGAGCGGAGTTTAACTACTATTTACAAGTTGAAAAATTAAAAGGACAAATCATTGCAGATGGCGATGATGATATTGTCGAGATTGAAGGAAAATACTTCCATGCAGCAATGGCATATAATGGTGTAAATGCTGCAGTACATCTATTAAATTATGTTGGTGCAAGTTTTGCGGATAAACTGGCTTCACAATTTGCCGACTTATTGATGGATTGGAAGGGTACAGGACTAAACATTGCAATGGAAGGTGCATATATGGGCTTTCTAACGATGAATGTTGGAATTGTTTCAATTAAAAATCAACACACTGAGATTACATTAGATATTCGTTATCCTAATGACACTACAGGTAAAGAATTAGAAACTCGAATTATCAAAAGTTTACCAGAAACGATCACATGTAAACCGGTTGAAGATAGCAAACCGTTGTTTGTGGATCCAAACAGTACCATTGTAAAAACACTCATGCATGCATATCAAGCATACACAAAAGATACATTCTCACCAGCGAAAACCATTGGTGGGGGAACCTATGCTCGAAAGTTTGAAAACTTTGTGGCATTTGGTCCAGAATTCCCAAATCGTGAAACACCAAATTTCTTTGTTGGTGGGCCACATGAAAAAGATGAAGGAATTAAATTAGATGATTTACTCAAAGCTGGAGCAATTTATGCTGAAGCACTACAAGATCTAGCAAAGGATTCACTCCATGCGGATGCGTAGATTAAAATGGGCAGCTGACTTTATTGCAAATAGTGAAGTCAATGTTCATGAACCTGAAACATACAAAGGAACATGGCGTAAATTGCTAAATAAAGAGCATATCCATGTGGAAATCGGAACGGGTAAAGGAGACTATTGGATTGGAATGTCTAAGTTGTATCCGGAACTTGGTTGGATTGGAATTGAGAAACAAGAAAGCGTTGCAGCTCTTGCCTTGCGTAAGAAAGAAACATTTGATGAACATGCACGCTTTATTTATGGTGATGCAGCTAATATCGATGCTTGGTTTGCCCCAAAGGAGATTGATGTCATTCATTTGAATTTCTCAGATCCATGGCCTAAAAACCGCAACAAGAAACGTCGTTTAAGCAATGAGCGTTTTCTTGATAAATATCATCAGATTTTAAGTGATGATGGTCAAATCATTATGAAAACGGATAATCGTAAACTATTTGAATATTCAATTATCGAATTCCAAAATTTTGGTTTCGTGCTTGAAGAAATCTTTTTGGATTTCAGAAGTGAAGAGCATGATGAAGATGTTATCAGTGAATACGAAAGAAAGTTTATGGAAGAAGGTCCGATTTATCGGGCCGTATGGAAAAAAGGAGGAAAGTAAGATGGCTTTAAAAGAAGGAATGAAAATTCTTGAATCAGTAGAACAATTCGAAGAATATTATAAAAAAGAAGGTGTCGTGATTTTTACGTTTAGTGCAAACTGGTGTCCGGACTGTCGCTTTATTGAACCATTTATGCCTAAATTGGTAGAAAAATACAGTGACTATGACTTTGTCTATATCGATCGTGATAAATTTATCGATTTGGCAATCGGTTTACAAATTATGGGAATCCCATCATTTGTTGCTGTAAAGAACGGAAAAGAAGAAGGACGTTTTGTATCAAAACTGCGTAAGACAGAAAAAGAAATTGATGAGTTCTTAGGTGCAGTTCGATGATCGCTAGAGTATTTTATAATGCAAAAGCTTTTGAACATGTCTTACTTGTACTTATCCATGATGGTGATGTATTAACAACAGAAAAACATAAAAATGTCACAAAACTATTGGGAAAAGACGATCGTCTACTCGGGTACAACATTGAAGTTGATGCATTTGAAAGTGATCGTGATGGATATCAACCCATGACATTTGATTTATTACGCTTAGTAAATGGTCATTTGCACGAAGCGTTTCATGAAGAGATTATTCACGATTTCAATTCATACATTGTGGTTGGTCGTGTAAATGCTTGTGAAGATCATCCAGACAGTGACCACTTACATGTTTGTCAAGTTGATGTTGGTAAGGAAGTGGTGCAAATTGTTTGCGGTGCAGCGAATGTAAAAGCAAACGTGAATGTCGTTGCTTGTTTACCAAATGCAGTCTTACCAGATGGCAAATTGATCACGAAAGGAAAACTTCGCGGTGTTCCAAGTGATGGGATGTTGGCAAGTGCTTATGAGTTAGGATTGATAGAAGAACCAAAAAAGGGTATATTAATACTAGAAGATGAAGCGAAGGTCGGCGAACCTTTCTTCAAGTAGGAGTGTATATATGTCAATATTTGATAAAATAAAGGACGTGCTATTTACCGAAGAAACCGATGTTGAAGAAACCTTGATTCGCGATGAAGATGAAGGGGAATTTATCGAGGAAGAACCACCGATAAAAGTACAAAAACCAAAACCGTTACCTAAACCAAAACCACGTTATGAAGATGTTGAAGCAATCACAGAAGATATCGAACGTATTCGTGAACCAGAAAGTAAACTGGAAAAAATCTTTGATATCAAAGCAGATGAGGTAAAAAAAGAAGAACCTTCAATTACGAAGCGTTTACAGCCTAAAATTGCTAAAGATTTTGATATTCCACAAGTCATTTCTCCAATCACGGGGATAACCAACGAAAAAATTCCAGAAGAAGCTGAATTTGTGACAAGTAAACCACGTCGCAGTAAAGATTCTTTAGGAACGGTCATTTCACCATTTTTTGGTGAAGTTGAACTTGAAGAATTTCACCAACAAGCACAAGTTGAACTTGCTGTGAATAAAATAAGTGAAGTTGATGATGTAGAAGAAGATGAAGTGGAAAACATTTCACTTGATCAAATTGTTGCTTCACCATACGAACAAGAAGATGAAATGGTACAATTCTCACTATTTGGAGATGATGCACCAATTCGCGAACTACACGAAGAAGAACAAACGGAAGATAGTGAAGAAAACGAGGATCTTCCATTTTAGAAAGAAGGATTTATGATTCATTTTGTCGGTATTAAAGGGTCTGGAATGGCTTCTTTAGCTTGTATATTAAAAGACATGGGTGAAGAAGTAGACGGATCTGACATTGAAAAATTTATCTTTACGGAAACGAAACTAAAGGAACATAAGATTCCTTTTTTCGCGTTTGGTAAAGAAAACATTAAAGACCATATGACAGTAATTATTGGAAATTCATTCGATGATTCCAATGTAGAAGTGCAAGCGGCAAAAGCCAATCCAACGGTAACCGTGTACAAGTACGTTGAATACCTTGGAAAATTGGTGGATGAATACCATTCGATTTGCGTTGCTGGTACACATGGGAAAACAACGACCACTGGAATGCTTGCGCATGTATTTGAACAAGTACAACCAACGGGTTATCTCATTGGTGATGGAACTGGGTATATGCCAAAACAAGCAAAAACTTTTGTTTTGGAATCATGTGAGTACATGCGCAACTTTTTAAACTATCATCCAGATTATGCAATTATCTTAAATGTTGAACTGGATCATGTCGATTACTATAAAGATATGGATGATTACGTGACTGCATTTGAGCAGTTTAGTCAAAATGTAAAAAAAGGCTTGGCTATCTTTGGTGATGAACCTAGCTCACGCAATTTGCATGTGAGTGTTAACCATATGTATTATGGATTGCATGATGATAATGATGTATATGCAAAAGATGTTGTGGAAGATGCACATGGAGTTTCGTTTACATGTATGGTAAACAATGAAGAATTTCATCGTTTTCAATTACCGTACTATGGCGTGCATTTACTTTACAATGCGTTAGGAGTCATTACGCTTGGCGTCATGAACGGACTTGATGGTGATACACTGGAACAAGGGTTACAAAGTTTTGCTGGTGTAGATCGTCGTTTTATCGTCGAAGAAGTTGGTGAGCAGGTATATATTGACGATTATGCACATCATCCAACTGCAATCAAAATGACCATTGATGCAGCAAAGCAAAAATATCCAAACAAGAAGATTGTGGCTATCTTTCAACCGGATCGCTATTCACGAATCGCATATTTCATAGATGATTTTGCGGATGCGTTTGCCAAAGCGGATGACGTATATCTTTGTCCATTCCCAGATAATGCAGTTAGAGAACCAGGAATTACAGTGACCAATGAAAGTTTTCTTGCCCATGTTCCACAAGCGAAAGCTTGCGATATGTCAGATGCTGCAATCAAGGGACTGGATCAGTTAAAACCAGCTGTCTATTTGTTTATGAGTAGTAAAGATATTTATAAGTTCAAAGACCGTATGAAAAATTTTCAAAACGTTTGAAAATGCTTTCAAAATGATATAGAATACCTTATAGGAGGAATGTAGTATGGGAAGTGACCAATTTATTGAAATGCTTAGCCAAGTCTCAAGCAAATTGATTCCTGTGGCAGTATTGGTTTTGATTATCTTTTTAATCGTATGTGTTAAAAACGTAATTGAATCACTAAAAACATTAAACAAAACATTAACAACAACGGAAGAGCAGGTGAAGAAACTTGATCGACCCTTACAAACGGTTGGCGACATCTCGGACACCGTCGACCGTATCCATGTCAAAACTCGCGATACAATTGATGCCGGTCTTGACGCGGCGAAAGAAGGTTTTGGCGCTGTTAAAGAAAAAGCGAAAAGTGTAAAAGTTAGACCAAAACATGCAAGACATGCAAGTGAAAATTCTACAGTTGATGTAGAGGAGGTAATCATCAGTGAAGAATGAGGATTTTAAAAAATTTGAGGATCAAACAAAATACGACATCATTCGTTTAGAAGACGAACATAAAGATGATTCAAACAAGAAAGAAATTATTGATAATCTTTCAAAAGAATTAGAAAAAGTATTTACTAAGACAAAAGAAAAAGTGAAGGACGTTAAAGATTCTGAACAAACACAAGAGTTTTTAACAAAAGCAAAAGAACAAGTTGATAAAATGGTAGAAGCCACAAAAAAAGCGCTTGGTGACTTCAAAGAAGATGACCGTGTTCAAGATGTTCTTAAGAAATTAAACAACACCTTTGATGATGTTGTGGATACCATTTCAAAAAATGAAACTGTACAAAAAGTTGGACAAAGCGTGAACGATTTTATGGCTCGCGACGATGTTCAAGATAAAATAGAAACAGCAAAAGACGCAACGGTTGACTTTACACAAAAAGTCGCTGATGGTGTTAAAGAGCTGTTAAAGAAGAAAGGATAATTAGAGGTAGTAACAATAAATGAAACGAATTACAATTTACGATGTTGCAAAAGAAGCGGACGTTTCCTTAGCTACCGTATCTCGTGTTATTAACGGTTCTGAAGTTGTACGTGAAGATACGCGTTTGAAAGTTCAGGAAGCAATTGAAAAATTAGGCTACAAACCAAATGCAATTGCACAAGGTCTTGCATTACAAAAGACAACAACGATTGCCTTTGTGATTCCAGAAGCTAGTTTCTTTTATACTGGACAAATCATCAATGGGTTAATTGATGTCGCAAAGTTATACAACTACAACATGGTCTTACATACGACAACTGAAGGGATTTCAGCAACAAGTGATATCATTGAAACCATTATCAAATCAAGAGTTGATGGTGTCGTGATTTTTAATGATAAGTTAAATAACGATGACATTGCCACACTAACAAACTACGATGTACCAATCGTTGTTATTGGAAACCGTATTTCAAACAACAACATCTGTTCAGTGTATGTTGATTACGAACAGTTGATTTACGATTATGCATCACAATTATACGAATCAGGAATTCGTAATATGGCATTGGTTGAAGACCGCAAGAACCCGGCGATGATTGAAGAGTTATACAAAGGTTTAAAACGTGTCTATGAAGAACACGGAGAAGTGTTTGAGAATTATATTACGATTCCTAAAGAATACCGTTCTTCTTATGAATTCTTAAAAGATTACTTTAAAAACAATACACACGAGTTTGTGTTTACATATCGTGATTCACAAGCAATGGCTGTTTTAAACGTTGCTAAAGAAGTTGGAATCGATATTCCAAATGAAATGCAACTTGTATGTGTGCTAGATAGCAAATACAACGTGATGGCTCGTCCACAAATCTCAGGATTTAAAATTCCTGACTATGATTTGGGAGCTGTTTCGATGCGGATTATGACAAAAATGTTGCAAGATGATGAGCATGACAGTTATAATAAAGAAACGGAGTTAAGCTATGTGTTTACTCCAAGACAAACAACAAAATAAATGCGTTGATTAGACAAGACCCTATAATTCATGCAAAAGAGAAATGGCGGTTGGTGCAAGCCATGCATTGGATGTAGGATATACACCTAGGAGCGTTTACGCATCTCTGCGTTATGGAGTTAAGTGCATAAGTTCTTACTTATGAACTAAGGTGGTACCGCGTTTATAACGTCCTTAGATAAGGGCGTTTTTTTATTTTTTGAGGAGAGAAGTTATGAAACTATTTGAAGAATTACAGTGGCGTGGACTTATCAATGATATAAGTTCGCCAGAAATTGAAGACATGTTAAACAACAAGAGTGTCAGTTTTTACATCGGTACAGATCCAACTGGGGATTCCTTGCATATTGGACATTACTCTAGTTTTCTGATTGCGAAACGTTTGAAAGATGCTGGACACCATCCAATTTTACTTGTTGGTGGAGGAACTGGATTGATTGGTGATCCAAAACCAAATACAGAACGTCCAATGATTACCAAAGAACAACTGGATCACAACTACCGTAAGTTGCGCAAACAAGTCGAAGATATTTTTGGCTTTGAGGTTGTAAATAACTATGATTGGATGAAAGATTTGAACTTCCTTGATTATCTACGTGATTATGGAAAGTACTTCAACTTGAATTACATGTTGGCAAAAGAAACAGTAAAATCAAGAATGGATATTGGAATTACGTATACGGAATTCTCATACATGATTTTACAAGCTTTGGATTTCTTGCACTTATTTGATCAAAAAAATGCTGTGTTGCAAGTTGGTGGACAAGACCAGTGGGGAAACATAACCGCTGGAATTGAACTGATTCGTAAAAAAACAGGAAAAGAAGCATTTGGATTTACGATGCCGTTAATTACCAAAGCGGATGGAACTAAATTTGGAAAAAGTGAAGGAAAGGCAATTTGGTTAGATAAAAACCAAACATCTTCTTACGAACTTTACCAATTCTTAGTAAATGCTGAAGATGAAAAGGTAATTGATTACTTGAAAAAACTAACGTTCTTAGATCGACCAACCATCGAAGCATTAGAAGAAAAAGTGAAAACAGAACCATTTAAGCGTGAAGCACAAAAAGTGTTAGCAAAAGAAGTGGTGACCTATTTACACGGTGAAGAAGAATATGATAAAGCGCTTCATATCACCAATGCACTATTTAAAGGGAATGTGCAAGATTTAGACAAAAACGAATTGATTGATGCAATTCGTGGATTTGATACGATTCAAGTGAATGAGGGGATGGACTTAGTTAACTGTTTAGTTGAAAGTAAGATTGCTTCAAGTAAACGTGAGGCACGTGAGTTCATCAGTGGAAATTCCATTGCGGTAAACGGCATCAAAGTTACGGACTTGGAATACAACGTAAACCAAGACCAATGTATTTTCAATAACTATACCATCATCAAAAAAGGAAAACGTAATTACTACGTCCTTGAACTTGTTTAAGAAACATGCGTGCAGCAATGCACGCTTTTTATTTTGCTTGTGAAAAGAAGCACGAAGACAATACGTAAATTCACTTTATTATAGGTCTAATTATGATATAATCATCTAGAGGTAATTATGCGAAAAAAATCACTCTTATGCTTGCTTGCGATGTTGCTTTTGGTTAGCTGCAAGGTTCACAATGAAGTAAGTTCACAAGCAATGGAACTATATAATGCATATAAAGAACGAATCATAGCCAATGCGCAAAATGGTTCTGATAGTTATGATATCCCATTTGCTTTTGCTTTTGAGATTACACCGTTAGAAGATCATGCTGTATCGTACTCGGTGATTATTGATGAGCCAAAAGTATTAATGAATCAAGTGCAAATGATGGCACTTGATCCAGCAAGTGTTGCACCAGATAAAATGGAACCATCCATTGGTATCTTTGAAGAGGAAAGCTATGGCTTAATTCCAAATCAAGTAGATGCCAGTCGTGGATATCCCAAAGGTCTAGCGATTAATGGTGAAAGTAGTACAAACACTTTTGATTTATACGTCATGGTGACATACATCGATGAAAATCAAAGCAATGTACGTGTCTTTTTCTCAACAGCCATTATCAACGGAAAAGTATTTTATCAAGAGGTAGAACATGAATAATAATAAGAAGTCTTTGCTAGCAGGTGGTTTAGTATCGTCTGCTGGTTTGTTTATAGCGAAGTTTTTAAGTATTTTTTACACCATTCCATTCGATGCGATTTTGCAATCATCTGCATATAAAGGTGTGTATGGTGGTACCTATGGAATTTATTCCTATGTATTGACCATTGCGCAAGCAGGTCTACCATTTGCAATTGCGACGTTGGTATCGCGTTATATGGCACGTAACGATTACAAAACAACCTTACTTATCCGTAAGGTTTCCTTTTATACCATGACCGCCTTTGGTTTTATTTGCATGTTGTTTTTGTTGATTGGTTCACAACCGATTGCTCAACAAATTGCTTCATCACCAGAGCTTGTCCCACTGTACCGAAACTCACTATGTATTTTGGCACTTGCGGTCTTTATCATCCCAATACTAAGTAGTGTTCGTGGGTTCTATCAAGGTATTAAAGAAATGAATGTATATTCAATATCCCAAATCGTTGAACAAATTGTCCGTATTGCTTTCTTATTGATTGTTAGTGTGATCGCAATTTACGCGCTTGGTTTTGGGCGACACTGGGGTGTGTATTTTGGGGTGATTGCAACTAGCGTTGCAGGTGTTGTTACCATCGGATACATAAAGAAAAACGATAGCAAGTCGGTAAAACCGATTCAAGAACATGCAAAATATCAAGACAAACCTGCTGAAGATGCAAAGTTTATCTTTCAAGAGTTAATTAAATTATCCATTCCATTTTTAATTATTGCTGCTTTTGGATATTGTGATCAAATTGTCAACATTATGGATTTTACGCCAGGGCTTGAAGCCTATGGTGCCAAAGCAGGTATTGCTATGACACCAGCAATCATTGACCAATACCAAGATGCGGTTTTATATAAAGCGATGAAACTTATTGCGATACCGATGGTGCTTGCACCTGGTTTTAGTGCGGCAATTTACCCGTACATTACCGAAGCAAGAGAACGAAAAGAAAAACACCTGGTAAAAAAATACGTATTGGATTGTGTAGAATCTGTCATTTACATTTGTTTGCCTTTATGTGTAGCATTAGCCGTTTTTGCTAGACCGATCTTGTACACATTATATGGCGTATCTGGGGAAGGTTCTGAACTGTTTGTGACAACCTTACAATGGTTTTGTATCGAAGGAGTAAGTGCAACAATATGTCCAATTTTCTCAAGCTTAGTTATGGCGTTAGGACAACGCAAGAAAATTGTTTTTACCACAATGATTTTTGGAATTGTAAAAGTGGCAACCAATCGTTTGTTTATTTCATTCTTTGGCGTTCCAGGAATGGTTCTATCTAGCTTATTAGCATATGTCATATTTGCTGGTTTAAACATTTACATCATCCAAAAAGAATATGCGATTGATTGGAAGTATACATTTAGAAAACTGATTTTCATTTTTACAGGATTGGCTGGAATGTTTTTAGTTTCTAAAGTATGTTACTGGTTTGGCTTACTTGATTACAGCGGGAATCGTGTTGTTGCCTTATTGTTGCTTGCCATTATGGGAATTGCAGCAGTTGGCGTGTATGCTGGAATCACGTTGTATTGCAACATTCCACAAACCATTTTCCATTTTGATTTAGAAAGTATCAAAGCAAAAATAAAGCGAGGTAAATAAATGATTCGACTCGATAAATATCTAGCGCACCTGAAGTATGGGACGCGAAAAGAAGTGAAAAAAATCATCCGTAGTGGTGCCGTTCGTGTTAACGGAGAAGTGATTCGCAACGATGATTATAAAATTGATGAAACAACAGATGAAGTCATCTATGATGGGTTTGTGCTTGATTATCAAGAGTATTACTACTTGATGATGAATAAACCAGATGGCTATGTTTCCAGTAATAAAGATGAACTAGATCCAAGTATATTGAATCTAGTTTTTGAACCTTATGCCTTTGATTTACAGTGTGTTGGTCGACTTGATGTTGATACCAAGGGGTTATTGATTTTAACTAACGATGGTAAGTTTAATCATGCTGTTACAGCACCAAAACGTCACGTTGAAAAAGAGTATGTGATGGAATTAGAAAAACCATTAAGTGAAAATGATATTCAGCAACTATATGCAGGCGTTAGTATCGACGATGATCTTAGCAAAGCATTATCGATCAAAGTGATTGATGAAGCCAGTTATGCGATGGTGATTGATGAAGGGAAGTATCACCAAGTCAAACGCATGATGCATGCTGTAAATAATGAAGTGCTTGCACTGAAGCGAATTCGCATAGGTGCACTCTATTTAGATGAAAACCTTGAAGAAGGTGAATATCGTGCATTAACAAAAACGGAAGTAGAAGTATTAGGAGGGTAAAATAATGCAACAATATTTAGACTTATGTAAATATATCTTGAGTAATGGTGAAGATCGAGCAGATCGCACAGGAACTGGAACTCGAAGTGTTTTTGGATACCAAACACGTTATGATTTACGCGATGGATTTCCTTTGTTGACAACAAAGAAAATGTTCTTGCGTCCAGTTGCTGAAGAATTACTTTGGTTTTTAAAAGGAGACACCAATATCAAATATTTGGTGGATCGTAACGTTCGTATTTGGAATGAATGGCCATATGAAAACTTTAAGAAGAGTAAGGATTATAATGGTGAAAGCCTGGAAGAATTTGTAGAGAAAATCAAAACAAGTGATGCGGAAAGTGAATTTGTGAAAGTCTATGGAGATCTTGGACCTGTATATGGTTCACAATGGCGTGACTTTAATGGCGAAGGTGTTGATCAAATCAGTGAACTTGTGGAAGGATTAAAAAACAATCCATTCTCACGTCGTCATATCGTTTGTGCTTGGAATCCAGCGAAAATCGATAAAATGGCACTTCCACCATGTCACGCATTCTTACAATTTTATGTAAGTGCGGATCAGAAATATTTATCATGTCAGTTGTACCAACGTAGCGCAGATGTATTCTTAGGGGTACCATTTAACATTGCTAGCTATGCACTTATGACAGCAATGCTCGCGCAAGTTTGTGGTTATGAAGCTAAAGAGTTTGTACATACCATTGGGGATGCTCACATTTATAAAGACCACTTTGATGTTGTAAACGAACAACTTTCACGTGTACCTTTACCAAAATGTAAACTACGCTTAAACCCTGAAGTTACCAGCATTTTTGATTTCACAATTGATGATATTAAAATTGAAGACTATGAAAGTCATGGAAAACTTGTAGGTAAGGTGAGTGTCTAATGGTTAGTTTAGTTGTAGCTATGGGCGATAATCGTGTCATAGGAAAAGATGGTTGGATGCCTTGGAACTTACCTGAAGATTTAAAGGTGTTTCGCAAAATAACAATTGATCAAAACATTGTGATGGGACGTACAACTTTTGAAGGTATGAAAAAACCATTACCAAGACGTCATACGTATGTTGTGACACGAAACGAAGATTATTCATACAATCATGACGATGTCACAATTGTCAATGATTTGGCAGGTTTACTGACATCGTATAAAGATCGTAAGGATGTTTTATATGTTACTGGAGGGGCACAAATCTACACGGAAGCATTGCCTTATGTAGATGAAATGTGGATTTCACTAGTGGATGAACATTACAATGGAGATACGTTTTTCCCAGAATTTAACCCGGATGATTTCATCGTAGTAACAAAAGAAAAAAAGGAAGGATTTACGCTAATACATTATCGTAAAAAAAGGTAAATACATGAATATTGTAGAAATTATTGAAAAGAAACGTGACGGTTATGAATTAAGCACAGAAGAAATTGCATACTTTATAGACAGTTATGCAAAAGAAGAAATTGCTGAGTATCAAGCCAGTGCTTTATTAATGGCGATTTACTTACGAGGGATGAGTGATCGTGAATTATCAGACATGACCAAAGATATGATTCAAACAGGAAAAGTTTATGATTTTTCTGATTTAGAAGGGATTTTTGTTGATAAACACAGTACAGGTGGAGTCGGTGATAAAACAAGTTTAGTATTGGCACCAGTACTTGCTGTATGTGGTTTAAAAGTTGCAAAAATGAGTGGACGTGGTCTTTCATTTACCGGTGGAACACTTGATAAATTAGAATCCATTCCAGGCTTTCAAGTTGCTATTTCTGAAGCTGACTTTAAAAAACAAGTAAGTGAAATTGGTTGTGCCATTATTGGTCAAAGCAACGATATGGTGTATGCTGACAAAAAACTTTACGCGTTGCGCGATGTGACGGGTACCGTTAGTAGCATTCCATTAATTGCTTCAAGTATTATGTCAAAGAAACTTGCTGCAGGTAGTGATGTCATCTTACTTGATGTAAAATGTGGCGATGGTGCATTTATGAAGGATGTTGCTAGTGCAACAGAACTTGCAACACGCATGATTCAAATTGGTAAAGATGCAGGAAAGGTTGTGAATGCAGAAATTACAAGTATGAATGACGTACTTGGAAACATGGTAGGTAACTCGCTAGAAGTACTAGAAGCAATTGAAACACTGCAAGGTAAAGTTCACAATGACTTCTATGAACTTTGCGTACATTCAGCTGTAACTTTGTTGCAATCATCAGGAATTTGCAAAGATGAAGAAAAAGCACATCAAATGGTTGTAGATTGCTTGCATGATGGAAGTGCACTTGCGAAGTTCAAAGAAATGGTTGCAGCACAACATGGAGATACAAGTGTTGTTGATGACCCTTCAAAATTAGCAATCAGCGACAAGACAATTGAAGTTTTTGCTGAAGAAGATGGATACATTGCAAAAATTCACGTTGAGGGAATTGGAATGCTTGGTTGTCGTTTAGGTGCAGGTAGAATGCGCATCGAAGATGATATTGACCACAGTGTTGGTATTGAAGTATACAAAAAACACGGAGATGCAATCGCAAAAGGTGAAGCGTTGTGTAAACTGTACTACAACGAAACCTACAATGAAGCATTTCTTGATGAAGCAAAAGCATGCTTTACAATTTCAAAAGAACCTGTGGAAACAGAACCATTAATTTACACAGTATTATAAGTTAAAGAAGGGAGTGGCAAAAGATGAAAATCGCTTTAGCCCAAATGAATGTTGTTGCTGGAAAATGCGAACAAAACTTTCAAAAGATGGAAGAACTCATAGCCAAGGCAAAAACTGATGAAGTGGACATCATTGTCTTTCCAGAGATGTGTATTTCTGGATATTTATTACAAGACAAACTATTAGATGAAGCATTTTGTGCGTATGTACATAGCTTTAATGAACGTGTTTTAGCCTTAAGTGAGGGAATTGGAATTGTGTATGGAAACTTGTATCATGGTCCAATTGAAACAATTGAAAAAGGTCGTGATGGACGAACGTTGCGTTGTAACTGTGCATTTTTTGCCCACAACCAAACCTGGGTGAAAAAGGAAAACAGCATCATGGATGGTTTTCATATCAAACATTTAAATCCAGACTATCGCATTTTTGATGACTCAAGATTCTATTTAAGTGGAATTGAAGTGAGCAACTATTTATTTAAGGAAATGGATCGACTCATATCCCCATTCCTATTCGAATTGAATGGAAAAACATATCGCATTGGACTTGAAGTTTGTGAGGATATTTGGTCTTACGATTACAGTGTTGATCCAACAAAGATTTTAGCAAAACAAAACGTTGATTTTATCATTAACGTTTCAAGTAGTCCGTATACAAAAAATAAAGAAATTTCACGCAATAAACAATTGTTGAAACATGCACAAGAACTTGGTGAACACATGCCGATGGTCATTTATGTGAATGCTGTTGGCATGCAAAATAACGGTAAAAACGTCATTTTGTTCGATGGTGACTCAACCGTGTTTGATACTCATGGAAAACCAATCTTTACTTGTAACGATGGGTTTAAAGAAGAGTATGCAGTTTATGATTTTCGGGCGATTCGTATTGATTCGTTTTGCGAGAATAAATTGCTTGAAGCATTGACGACTGCTCTTTATGAATTTGACCGTCAGATGTTTCCATTTCAACCAAAATGGATCATTGGGTTAAGTGGAGGTATTGATAGTTGTATCAATGCTGGACTGTTGGTTCGTGCCCTTGGTCCAAAGCGTGTGGTTGGGTACAACCTTGCAACGAAGTACAATAGTGATTTAACAAAAAATAATGCAAAACAGGTTGCGGATAGTTTAGGAATTGAATTACGCAATGGTTCGATTGAAGAAGTAGTTAAAGCTACAGAACAAACGGCAAAAATGTACGGGTATGAAGAACCATATCCTTCACTTGTCGTTGAGAATATCCAAGCCAGAGTGCGTGGGCATATATTAAGTACATTTGCAGCTCTAGAAGGTGGAGTTATCGTAAACAATGCCAATAAAGTAGAAATAGCGGTAGGTTATTGCACACTTTATGGTGATAGCATTGGTGCGATATCACCAATTGGAGATTTAACAAAAGTCGAAGTGTTTGAACTTGCAAAACAACTGAATGCATATTTCGGTAAAGAAGTAATTTCGAAAACATTGATTCCCGAAATTACGAATGGAACAATTGATTGGAAGATGCCACCAAGTGCAGAATTAAAGGATGCGCAAGTGGATCCGATGAAATGGTACTATCATGATGAACTCATTCGTCGATTCCTTGATTATCCAACCATGAATGTGGAAGCATACATGGAAAGCTATCTTGACGGTAGTATTTATGATGAAGAAATTGGCCAATGGATACGGTATTATCATCTTGATGATGGCAATGCGTTTATCGAAGATTTGGAATGGTTATTGTCACAAATGGCTAAATCTGTGTTTAAACGCATTCAAATGCCACCAATTGTTAGTTTAAGTCGTGGTGCTTTTGGTAACGATTATCGCGAGGCTCAATTGGGTGTCATTCAAAGTAAACGGTACTTAGAATTAAAAGAAAAGATACTGTTACGTTGATTTTCTTTTGCATTTGCACGGTTTTATAATATAATAAAACATGGTATTTAAGGAGTGAGGGAATTGAATCAGGAGAATATTGTCAATGACAAAGATGTTCGTCTGGCATTAACGCTTAAAACAAGTCAGTTGAAACGTGAGCAAATTAAAAATCTAACGTATCAGCAAGTTGTGAAAACAATGAAAGAATTTGTTTGGAAGCAAAAAACCGTCAGACATGTCCACGATGCAATTAATGACATTATGTCGTTACAAGCGGCAACCGTGGTTGCTTATTTGTCATATTGTGCAATTGAAAAAGGATCAAGTATGGGACTTGATAAAATTGAAGGGGTTATGAGAGGAGATTTAGATGAATAAGAAAAGACTCGTTGTCTTTCTGGTTTCGGTGATTGCCATTCTTGGCATTGTGGGCGTAAGTACGAAACCAGCAATCGACAACATGAACCTAGGATTGGATCTAAAAGGTGGTTTTGAAATACTATATGAAGTATCACCATTAGAAGGTTCAGAAACAAAAGATGTCGATATGGCTGCAGTAGCAAGTTCTGTATCGAAACGTGTAAACGTGTTGGGTGTAAGTGAACCTGATATTACAGTGGAAGGAAACCGTATTCGTGTACAGTTAGCGGGTGTAAAAGATAACGAACAAGCGCGTGATGTGATTTCTAGTAGTGCCGTATTATCTTTTAGAGATACATCAGATAATTTACTGATGGATGCAACAGTCTTAAAAGATGGAGGAGCATCATTAGGATTTAATGAAGGTAAAGCAATTGTTAACTTAAAAATCGCTGATACAGCAAAATTTTATGAAGTAACATCTGCTTTATCAAAAACAACAGATAAATTGATGGTAACTTGGTTGGATTACCAAGAAGGTCAACGTTATGCTGAAGAAGCAAACAAAGCAGCTACTGAAGATGGTCCTGCATATATTTCTGCAGCGACGGTAAGTGAAGGACTAAACTCGGAAACAGTTATGATTTCTGGGAACTTCACAGAGGATGAAGCACAAGAACTTGTGGATTTACTAAACTCAGGATCTTTGAACTTCCAAATGAAAGAAATCTATTCAAATGTGGTAAGTCCAAACTTAGGAGTTGGTGCATTTGAATCAACAATGCTAGCTGGTGGAATTGGAATTCTAGCAATCGCAGTATTACTTATGGTGTTATACCGCTTGTGCGGATTTATTTCTGCAATTTCAGTTGCTATTTATTTGGTGTCAACATTAGCACTATATACATTACTTGGTGGTGTCTTCACGCTTAGTGGGATTGCTGCACTTGTACTTGGTGTGGGTATGGCTGTTGATAGTAGTGTTATTACCTTTGAACGAATTAAAGACAGTCTTTATGCAGGACGTAGTGTTAAAAATGCATTCAAAGAAGGTAGTCACAATTCATTATCAACTATCTTAGATTCACAAATCACAACGATGATTGCAGCATTAATTCTTTACATCTTCGGAACAGGAAGTGTAAAAGGATTTGCGACAATGTTGTTAATTTCAACAATTCTTGCTGTTGTATTCAATGTTACATTGGTACGTTTCCTACTTGGACAAGTGGTGAAAAGCGGATACCTTGATAACAAAAAATCATGGTTTGGAATTAAAGAAAACTACATTCCAAATGTACAAAAAGGTGAAAAATACGAAGATCATTCACCATGGAAAAACTTTGACTTTGTTGGTAAAGCAAAATACTTCATCGCAATTTCGGTAACGATTATGATTATCGGTGTTGGTACGATGGGATTCAATGGAATTAAAGGTGATGGTATCTTTAACTTCGGTATTGATTTCTCTAGTGGTTCAAGAATCACGATGGAAAGCAAAACTACATTAAAAGCAGATACCTTACAAAAAGAATTTGAAAAACTTGGAGTAGAACCAAGCGATATTACCTTATCAGGTGAAAAAAATGAAGTTGCATCTGTAACAATTAAAAAAGCAATTACGGAAGAACAACGTGAAAAAATCACTGACTACATGAATGAAACATACAAAGATGTAGAAGTTTCTGATTCAACTGTATCACCAGTTGTTGGTCGTGAGTTGGTTAAAAATGCCATTATTATGTCAATTCTATCGTGGGTTGCCATTCTGATTTATGTAAGTATCCGTTTCAAATGGGACTTCGCAGTTAGTGGTATTGCTGCATTAGTTCATGACGTGTTTGTCATTCTTGCTGTATTTGCATTCACACGTATGGAAATTACGACAGACATCATTGCGGTACTATTGACGATTATTGGATATAGTATCAATGACTCGATTGTTATCTTCGATAGAATGCGTGATAACTTGAAAGGTTACGGACGTAAACAACCTTCACAAGAACAATTACGTGACATTGTTAACGTATCTTTACGCGAAACGTTTGGGCGTTCAATCGTAACTGCTTCAACAACGATTTTACCAGTAATAGCATTGTTGTTATTTGGTAGTCGTAACATCTTCCAATTTAACATTGCATTGCTTGTTGGATTGATTGGTGGTTGTATTTCTTCATTATTCATTGCACCACAATTATGGTATGTATTACGTTTAAAATTTAAAGTAAAACATAAAGCAAAGAAAAAACCTAAAAAGTTAAAAGGACCACAAGAACATATCATTCCTGGGGTAAACGATTAATTAACACAAGATTTCTCAATTGTTGAAAAACAAAATAGAAATCTTTTTTATTCATTTTTTAGACTGTTGCGTGATTTGTACTTTTTTACAAGAGTGCTATAATAAGTTTATAAGCTGGAACAAAGAAATGAGGGATGCATATGGCATTATCAGAAAAAGAAAAGAAGAAGGTAAAAGAATTCAAAAAAGATGCAGATAATTTTTATAATGAATTGTACAAAGATGCAAAGAGTTATGGACGATTTTTCCCATTGATTGCCATTATCATTCTTGCAGTGATCTTAGTGTATTTCGTTATGAACTAGACTTCAAAGGAAGTCTTTTTTTAGTCTTATCGCATACAAGTACCAATGTGAATGTGGTACAATACTTGCATGATATATAAAGAGAATCGCTTGTTGCATGTTGATGACATAGCAACAACTTACAATGTTTCATCGCTAGTTGCTAAAGTACTTAGCTACAATAAACTAGCAGATGAACAAATCAAACAAATTCTATATGATACGAAAACAACAGATGATTTATCATATGATGATGCACTACCAATTGTAGAACGTTTAAAACAAGCAAAAGCAGACAATGAGAAAGTCTTAATTTGTGGAGACTATGATGCTGATGGTATTTGTTCAACAACCATTTTATATGATGCGTTACAAATCTATGGGATTACTTGTGGATATTACATCCCCAATCGATTTACAGAAGGATATGGATTGGCTAAAAAAACAGTCAAGATGGCAGTCGAAAAAGGGTATAGCATTTTGATTACAGTTGACAACGGAGTGAAAGCTTTAGAAGCACTTGCGTATGCAAAAGAGCAGGGGATTACCATTATGTTAACGGATCATCACAGTTATCAGAAAGATGAGTTAATCTATGATTATTTTTTACATCCAAATGTTATGCAACAACCGTTTCAACATTTGTGTGGAGCGGGTGTCGCTTTTGTGATAAGTCGTGCCTTGATTGGTCGTAACGATTATCATACAACGCTTGCATCAATTGCAACTATCGCGGATATGGTTGGGGTGCTTGATGCAAACCGAGTGATTATTAAAGAAGGATTGTTGTATTTAAATCAAAATCGATTTGCCAATATACAATATTTGGCCGATGATAAAAATCCGTGGAATACCACGAAAGTTGGTTTTCAAATTGCGCCAAAGCTTAATGCGATTGGGCGTTTGGCAGACCAAGCAAACGTCAACAACCTTGTAAAATATTTACTCTTACAAGATACCGTGCAAATTGAAAATAGTGTTAAACAAATTAAAGAAGTAAATAATAAGCGTAAAGAAATCAGCGCAGCAAATGAGCAAATCGCAATGCAAACCGTCAATGGACATGACGATTTTATGATTGCCTATTCAGAAGATTTCCACGAGGGACTCAATGGAATTGTTGCAATGAAATTAACGCAGACGTATGGCAAAAGTGCAATGGTCCTAACGAATAAGGATGGTATCTTAAAGGGAAGCATTCGTTCCGTTGGGCTTGACTTAACCAAAGTATTTCTTGACATGGAAGACATGTTACTTGCTTATGGTGGTCATAAACAAGCTGCAGGTATCTCTTTTTATGAAAAAGATGTAGATAAGATTCATGCGTACTTACAAGAAGTTGCCAAACATGAAACCATCGAAGATGTTATCACATATATTCCTTTACAAGATGCTGATGTAACAGTTGGTAACATCGCACAACTTGATGCACTTGATCCCTATGGTGTAGGATTTGAAAAGCCAAAGTTTGCTTGCACCATTCGCGAGTATAAACTTAGTACACTAAGTTATGGAAAACACCTAAAGATCCAAACCGCAAATATGGACTTTTTGTACTTCAATCAAGGTGCGAAAATTGCTGAATTTGAGGGTAAAAATTTGACGTTAATCGGGGATGTTTCAATTAATACGTTCCGTAATAAAAAAACAATAACCATGATTGTTGAATCTGTGTTATTATAACAAATGAGGTATGAAGATGGACTTAAAAAAATATATAGCAGAAATACAAAATTTCCCAGTAGATGGGGTATTGTTTAGAGACATCACACCGTTGATGCAAGATGGAAAAGCATTTCGCGAAGCGTGTGACGCATTGATTGCATTTGCCCTAGAAGTAGGTGCAGAAGTAATTGTTGGACCAGAATCAAGAGGATTTATTTTTGGTTGCCCAGTGGCATATGCACTAGGTATTGGGTTTGTGCCAATTCGTAAGCCAGGAAAACTGCCAAGAAAAACGGAATCTATTTCGTACGACTTGGAATATGGATCAAACGAGTTACACATTCACGCTGATGCCATAAAACCAGGACAAAAAGTATTGATTATTGATGATTTACTTGCAACTGGTGGTACGGTAAAAGCAACCATTGATTTGGTCGAAAGGCTTGGTGGAGAAGTTGTCGGTTGTGAATTCTTTAATGAATTGATGGACCTTAAAGGCCGTGACTTATTAAAGGGTTACAAGATTAAATCGATTATTCAATACGACTAAAAGTGCGAATGCACTTTTTTCTATATAGTATGTTATAATTTGTGTAAATAAAGAGGAGTTTTATGGAAGATACATTGATCACGTTTGATGAGGTTATGGATGAGGTTAAATCCTATATTAAAAAAGAGGAAAACTTAAAACTTATTCAAGATGCCTATGAATTCGCAGAAGAAAAACACCGCCCACAAAAAAGAAAAAGTGGTGCACCATATGTGGTGCACGTTTTGCACGTAGCAAGAATCTTAGCTGACTTACGAACTGGACCTAGTACGATTGCTGCAGGTTTATTACATGATGTCATTGAAGATTGTGGCATAACGAAAGAAGAATTTATCGAACGTTTTGGTCAAGAAGTATACATTTTAGTCGAGGCAGTTACAAAAATTGGTTCCTTGAAGTTTAGTGATGAAGAAGAGTATTTAGCAAGTAATCACCGTAAAATCTTTATTGCGATGGCAAATGATGTCCGTGTAATCTTGATTAAATTGGCAGACCGTTTACATAATATGCGAACACTGCAATTTATGAAACCAGAAAAGCAAAAGAAAATTGCGCAAGAAACACTAGATGTTTATGCTCCTATTGCACACCGTTTGGGGATTAGTGAGATTAAAAATGAATTGGAAGACTTGTCTTTCCATTATCTAAATCCTGAAAAGTATTATGAAATTGCAAAATTAGTTGAAAATAGAAAAAGCGAACGTGATGAACAAGTTCAAGAAATGATTCGTGAATTTTCAGGGATTTTGGATGAACATAAGTTACCGTTTCGCATGTTTGGACGTAGCAAACACTTATACAGTATCTACAAAAAGATGGTAAATAAAAATAAACGCTTTGAGGAAATTCTCGATTTACTTGCCATTCGCATTGTGACAAACACGGAAGTGGGATGTTATGAGATTTTAGGTTACATCCACGCAAAATATACGCCCATTCCAGGACGTTTCAAAGATTATATCGCGATGCCGAAAATGAACATGTATCAAAGTTTACATACAACCATTGTGGGTATTGAAGGTAATATCTTTGAGGTGCAAATTCGTACCGAGATGATGGATGAAATTGCCGAACGTGGGGTTGCTGCACACTGGCGTTACAAAGAAAACGCAAATTATGTACCAAACCAACAACAAAAAGAAATTGAAGAACAATTACATTTCTTCAAAGACTTCCAATTGATGAGTGAAGATGTAAATGAAGATGCAAAATCATTTATGAATTTGATTTCTAAAGATATCTTTGAAGCCAATGTGTATGTAATGAGTCCAAAAGGAAAAGTTATTGCATTACCAAGTGGATCTACACCATTGGATTTTGCGTATCGAATTCATACGGAAGTAGGTCACCAAACCATTGGTGCAACGGTAAATGGGGTACTTGTTCCTTTAAACACGCAATTAAAAACTGGTGATGTGGTAAACATCAAAACCAACAAAAATTCTAAACCAAGCGAGGATTGGTTAAAAATTGTAAAATCCAACCACGCAAAAAATAAAATCCGTTCGTATTTCCAACGCATCAAACAAGAAGAAAAAGAAGAAGGTGCAGAAAAAGGAAAACGTATGTTAGAAGATGAACTTCGTAAACGTGGTTATGAAGTTAAAGATTACATGGCCAACCGTCCGCTTGAACATTTAGCAGGGCAGTTTAAAATGCATACATTGCTTGATTTGTACTATGCCATTTTCGTAAAAGCTTTACCTTTACAAAATGCAATTGAAAAACTGACGCACCAAAAAGCTGGTGCTGGAGAAACTGGTGCAAAAGATATTGAGTTTAAAACACATGCACCAACAAAAAAAGAACTTAAAGAACAAAGTTCAAGCAAATATGGGGTTCATGTACCAGGCATTGATAGTATTGTGATTAGTTTAGCACCATGTTGTTCGCCGGTACCTGGTGATGATATCGTTGGTTATATTACAAAAGGACAAGGGGTAAAAGTTCACCGTAAAGATTGTCCAAACGTACAAGATTTAAAAGAACGTTTAATTGATGTCGAGTGGGAAGGAAACCGTACGGTAAAAAACTATCCAGTGCATTTGCTTATCCATTCAACAGATCGCAATTTCTTGTTGAGTGATATTGTTACGGTATCTAGTCAAAGTAAAGTAGGGATGCAACACGTGGACAGTAAAGTGAATGAAGATGGAATTCATGCAACAACAAAATTAACAGTATTGGTGCAAGACTTGGATCAATTACAAACACTGATTACCAACCTGAAAAAAGTAACAAGCGTTAATTCGGTTGAACGTGTAGTATTATAAAGTAAATCTTTTAAGGGATTTATGAGTATCGTATTAGGTTTACTTTTAGCAGTTAGACAAAGCTGAGATTGATGGTAAGTTGCAAACGTATGTATCAACTGCTCAAGCAAAAAACAAGATTTTGTAGGTATGAAACAAATTATACTGCAATTCTCAACCATGAAATACGTTGATGAAAAGGGAATTAAAACGATACAATATCTTATCATTGGAGTCGTTTCTATTCTTTGTTTACGTGCATGTTTGCTCATTATATAAGTAAAGACACATTTGATGTGTCTTTTTTTTCGTTTTGACAACTTTTGTGTTTCGTGTTATATTTTTTATAGTTGAGTCGGTCAACCGACCGATAGGAGAAAGTATGGCAAGGAAAGAAAAGAAAAAACACGAACTGGAAGTGTTAGATACGGATCATCAAGAATCAACAAAAGTTTTAGTCGATATGCGCACACATATTTTGCGTGTTGCAACGGATTTAATGATGAAACAGGGAATTAAAGAAACAAGTTTAAAAGATATTGCAAAAACAGCAGGTATTTCAAAAGGAACTTTATATTATTACTATTCTGCTAAAAATGACATTATTTTGGATATTGCCGATTTTAACCTAAAAGAAATTACAGAGGGTATATTTGAAAATGTGAAGGCAAATGATTCGGTGGAAACGATACTTTCAACCATCATACATAAAGTGTTGGAAGCAAATCAAAGAGCAAAATTGCATATACATTTACTAAGTCAAGCAATCGTTGGTGATGAAGAGTTAGCAAAACGATTTCAAAGTATCTATAATCAATGGCATCAACAACTAACTGATATTCTACACGATCGTCTACCTAACCATGATATAGAGGCATTTGTATATATTATTGTAGGTAGTGTAAATGGTTTAATGATTGAAAAGTTAATGAGTGATCAAGCATTCCCAGTGGATGCAATCGTGAAAGAAATGGTGAGATAAATGGAGCAAATGATGATGAGAAAACAAAGTAAATTAGATGCAATTACAATTCCACCTTATACAAAAGGTGAAGAAATATTCAATATGGTGAGTCATATTGTTGGTGGTGTATTAGGGATTGTTGCAACGGTATTATGTGTGGTCGTCGCTGCTAAACATCAAAATGGATACGGCATCGTGAGTGGAGCGATCTTTGGTGCAACGATGATTTTACTTTATACAACAAGTAGTGTGTATCACGGACTCAGTCCACGTTTAAAAGCAAAGAAAGTATTTCGCATTCTAGACCACTGCGCAATCTATCTGTTGGTTGCTGGTACATATACACCAATTGCTTTATGCACCATTCGTGCATATGATAGTCAACTTGGTTGGTTTCTTTTTATTGCGATTTGGGCAGTGGCAGCAGCAGGGATGACACTAACGGCTTCAAAGTTTAAGAAATTCCAAATTTTGGAAGTTATAATTTATCTAGCTATGGGTTGGAGTGTTTTACTTGCTAAAGATGCAGTCATTGCAGGTGTTGGTACAACAGGCTTACTATTTATGTTAATTGGTGGTATTGCTTACTCGATCGGTGTCATCTTTTATGCACTTGGTAAGAAAATGAAGTATTCACATTCCATTTTCCATCTATTCATTTTGGTTGGAAGTTTCTTCCACTTTCTAGCAATTGTTTTATATGTTATGTAAAGATTTTGGATTTGACTATGAAACGACTGGAATGTGAGCATTTCATTGTTTTTTTTCCATAAGCGTGGTAATATATTCACATATATCGAAGAAAAAGAGCTTTATGTACAAAGTCTATAGAGAGGAAACGGTTGGTGAAAGTTTCTGATGAACTACATAAAGGACGCTTTGGAGATGCTAGTTAATCCTAGCCGTTAGCCAACGTTACAGGTCTTGAGTGCATGTATCATTACATGAACTAAGGTGGTACCGCGTATAAACGTCCTTAGCAATGAGGGCGTTTTTCTTTTACCAATGAAAACATGTTGTTTATAAAAATCATGAAGGGAAGTGGATATATGGCAACAACACAAGATTATATTGAATTTGTGATGGATCAAATCCATACGATACACGATTGTCGTTATAAAAAATGTTTGGTGAATACATGGTTTATGCGAATGATAAACCCGTATTGTTGGTTTGTGATAATACTGTGTTTGTCAAAAAACATCCACGTTTAGATGAAGTTATGAAAGATGCTAGTTGTGGTCTTCCATACCCATCTGCTAAGGAACATTATGTACTCGATATTGAAAATCGTACATTGGTTGAAACCGTTATTGATATACTAGAAGAAGTAATACCAGTACCAAAGAAAAGAAAGAAAAAAGGAGATTAAGATGAAACAATTTCAAAACCCAAGAGGGACAAGTGATATCCTTCCAAAAGATATAAAAAAATGGCACGCAATTGAAGATGTGATTCGCCAATTTTGCATGCTTTATGATTATGAGGAGATTCGTACACCAATGTTTGAAGATACTGCGGTATTCAAACGTGAAAATGATAGTAGTGATGTTGTAAATAAAGAAATGTATACATTTTCTATCAATGGGAAAGACTCGTTAACTTTACGTCCAGAAATGACTGCAAGTGTTGTGCGCAGCTTTGTGCAACACAAAATGTTTGGTGAAGGTGATTTACCAAAGAAGTTGTACTATGTTGGACCGATGTTCCGCTATGAACGTCCACAAAAAGGAAGACAAAGAATTTTCCACCAATTTGGTGTGGAAGTGATTGGTGCAAAAAATCCATACCTTGATGTTGAAACGATTGCCTTAGGATACTCAATTGTCTCAGCTTTAGGTATGAGCGAGCTAAAAGTTTTAGTTAATACACTTGGTGATAATGAAAGTCGTGAGGCTTACCGTAAAGCTTTAAAAGAACACTTCGAAAAAGATATCGATAACATGTGTGCGGATTGTAAACGTCGTTTACAGCAAAATCCATTGCGTTTATTGGATTGTAAAATTGATGCTGAACGCGAATCGATGAAAACAGCTCCAAGGATTGAAGATTATTTAACTGAAGAAAGTAAAGCGTACTTCGAAGCCGTTTGTGAAGGTCTAGATGGTCTTGGTATTCCTTATGAAATCGAAGATCGTTTGGTGCGTGGACTGGATTACTATACAGACACCGTATTTGAAGTTGTTTCAACAAACAAAGAAATGGGAAGTCAATCCACTGTCTTTGGTGGTGGTCGTTATGATGGACTTGTAGAATACTTTGGTGGTCCAGAATTATCGGGAATTGGTTTTGCCATGGGTATGGAACGTTTATTGATTGCCTTAGAAGGTGAAGGCGTAGCGCTTGGTGAAGAAAAAACACTTGATGCTTATGTCTTAAGTTTGAGCCCAAATACATCATTTACTGCATTGCAACTTGTTACTGAATTACGTGCGGCTGGATACACAAGTGAAAGAGATTATCTTGATCGCTCATTTAAGGCACAATTTAAGAGCGTAGAGCGCAAAAACGCCAAAGTTGCAATAATTGTCGGTGAAAAAGATTTGATTGAAGGAAACGTGACCGTGAAAGTCATTGAAAGCCAAGAAAATATAACGGTTCCTGTTAACCAGGTTGTTGATTTGATGGATGAGTTATTTCAAAGTGAAGATGAACACGAATGTCATTGTGAAGATGGAAACTGTGAATGCCATAACCACAGTCACCACGAATAGGAGATAAAGATGAAAAGAACACATAACAATGGAGAATTGCGATTAAGCAATGTAAATGAAGAAGTAACCTTAATTGGTTGGGTAAGTAAACGCCGTAATTTTGGTGCACTTGTATTTATCGATTTACGTGACCGCTTTGGAATTACACAATTGGTGTTTGATGAGCAACTTGCTAAGCACATCAGTAATGTTCGTAATGAATACATTTTAAAGGTTGATGGAGTTGTTGCTGAACGTAAAGATAAAAACCCAAAACTAGCAACGGGTGATATTGAAATTAAAGTAAAAGGTGTTGAAATTGTAAACACTGCCGAAACGACACCACTTATTATCGCAGATGAAACAGATGCCTTAGAAGATACACGTCTTGTATACCGCTACTTGGATCTACGTCGTCCCGTGATGCAAAACAAGATGATGTTACGTCATAAAATCACAAAGACCATGCGTAACTTCTTAGATGATGAAACATTTGTTGAAATCGAAACTCCGATTCTAACAAAATCAACACCAGAAGGTGCGCGTGACTACTTAGTTCCAAGTCGTATCCATGAAGGTGAATTTTATGCACTTCCACAATCTCCTCAACTATTCAAACAGCTATTGATGATTTCAGGCTTTGAAAAATACTATCAAGTTGCACGTTGTTTTAGAGATGAAGATTTACGTGCTGACCGTCAACCGGACTTTACGCAAGTGGATATTGAAATGTCATTTATGTCAGAAGTAGAAATTCAAACCTTGTTAGAAAACATGATGGTAAAAGTGATGAAAGAAACCTTGGACTATGATTTAAAAGTTCCATTTCTACGTTTGCCTTATGAAGAAGCTATGAATCGTTATGGTTCAGATAAACCAGATAATCGTTTTGGTATTGAATTGAAAGATATCAAAGGTGTCTTTGAACATTCAGAGTTCAAAGTATTCAAAGGTGTAGAAAGCATCAAAGCGATTGTTGTGCCTGAACAAGCCAGTCTATCAAGAAAAGAAATTGATAAACTTACTGACCTTGCAAAAAAATACGGTGCAGGTGGACTTGTTTCCTTAAAATTTGTAGATGACGCACTTCAAGGTGGAGTTGTAAAATTCTTTAGTGATGCGGAAATGGCGGAACTTATCAATGTATTGAACCTACAAAACAATGACCTTGTACTCATAAGTAGTGATACATGGCAAACAACTTGTGAAGTGCTTGGGGCGTTGCGTTTACACTTTGCAGATGTATTACAACTTACAAGCAAAGATGACTTCTCATTCCTATGGGTAACGGATTTCCCACTTGTGGAATATGACAAAGAAGATGGCCGTTATTATGCAAAACACCACCCATTTACACGTCCAAAAGACGAGGACTTAAAATACCTAGATACAGCTCCAGAAAAAGTTCATGCAGCTGCATATGATATGGTGTTAAATGGTTATGAAATTGGTGGGGGATCACTTCGTATTTACGATAATGAAGTACAAAAGAAAATGTTTAAAATCTTAGGTTTTTCTGATGAAGAAATTCAAGAGCGTTTTGGCTTCTTTGTGGATGCATTTAAATATGGAACACCACCTCATGGTGGATTTGCATATGGACTTGACCGTGTGGCGATGATTTTAAGTAAATCAGACTCGATTCGTGATGTCATTGCATTCCCTAAAAATGCTGCTGCACGTTGTCCGATGACAGGTGCACCAGGTAAAGTTGATGACAAACAACTTGAAGAGTTGCATTTACAAGTCGTTTACAGCGAAAAAGAGTAAAAGCACAAACAAGCATAAATAACTTGGTTGTCAAGACTGCACTTTAGCAAACAAACTGATATAATATACATGTCTAGGAGTTACATATTTTCCGACACTTTGAGATAAGGGATTTTAGAAGTTGTATCACTGTGTTGAACGCCTTTGCATTGCTTAGGAATCCTAGTGTGGTACACAGAAAACCCACCTGCTAAAACAGGGAAAGATCTCCTCCTAGACATAAAATAATAACGAAAAAGCACGCAAGTGCTTTTTTTGTTTACGATATAATTTGTATGGTACAAATAGAATAATATCTTTGCAATCTTACGATTTTTTATGAATATTTTACGGACTTTCAATTTGTACGTACAAATTATGTATTTTTTGTTGAAAGTCCGTTTTTATTTTGCTAAGGTTTGCTTGAAAAGAGGGATATTATGGCAAATGCAAAATACGTAATTGTTGCAAATTGGATCAAAGAACAAATTGATAAAGGTAAACTGAGGCATGGGCAAAAAATTCAAACCGAAGCACAGTTATCCAAACAGTTTGGTTATTCACGGCAAACGATTCGACAAGCAATATCATCACTCATCAATGAGGGATTATTGGAATCTACACAAGGCTCTGGAACGTATGTTCGAAAAAGTAAACGAAGTGATCAAGCAAGTAGAGTCATTGGTGTGATAACAACCTACAATACGGATTATATTTTCCCAAGAATTCTTGGCGGCATGGAAGAAGTTTTGGCAGATCATGAATATGCAATGCAACTAGCGTTTACTCACAACCGTGTGAGTGATGAACGACGTGCATTGGAACTAATGCTGCAATCAAATGTGGATGGTTTTATTGTTGAACCGACACGTAGTGCTCTGCCTAATCCAAATATGGATTTGTATCATAGTTTAATCGATCAAGGATATCCACTACTTTTTATCAATGCTAGTTATCAGACGCTACCCACAGTTCATGTTGCTTTGGATGATCGCAAAACGGGAAAGATGATTTATGACTATGTGTTTGAAAGAGGTCATCGTAAAATCTTTTCATTCTTTAAATATGATGATATACAAGGACATCTACGTTATGCAGGAGCCAATGATGCCAGCAAATTACATGGTGAACAAATCAATGATGATGATATTTACTGGTATAGCACAGAGGATTTTGAAAAAGGAATCTTTGATCAAAGACTGCTTGAGCGCTTGAAAAACTATACAGCCGTTCTTTGCTACAACGATGCACTGGCATATCAACTTCTTGAATTCTTAGAAAAGCATGACATGCATGTGCCTGAAGAATTGTCAATTGTTTCGGTTGACCACTCGGACTTTATTGGAAAAAGTAATATTGAGATTACATCGGTCGTGCACCCAATGCAAAAGCTAGGAAGTGCAGCAGCAAAAACAATGTTAGAAATGGTTCAAAAACCGTCGTATAACACGTCGGTTGATTTTCAACCAAGACTGGTTGAAGGAAATAGTGTTAAAAACATTCAAATACAAATAGGAGGTCAAGATGAATAGTTTAAAACAATACAATTTTTGGTTTGTGGTAGGTTCACAAGATTTATATGGGGAAGAAACCCTAAAACAAGTAGATGAGCACACAAAGATTATGGTTGAAGGATGGAATAAAGATCCAAACGTGATTGGAAACATCGTATGGAAACCAGTTGTTCGTAATGCAAAAGAAATCAAGGATACGATTATTGCTGCAAATAACGATGAAAACTGTGCTGGTGTTATTACATGGATGCACACGTTTAGTCCAAGTAAAATGTGGATTCCTGGCTTTAAAGTGCTAAGCAAACCACTATTACACTTGAACACGCAATTCAATCGTGACATTCCATGGAGCGAGATTGATATGGACTTTATGAACTTAAATCAAGCTGCACATGGGGACCGCGAACACGGGTATATCATTGCGCGCATGCGAATGAATCAAAAGGTAATCAGTGGGCACTGGGAAGATGAAACACAAAGAAAACGTATGGGTTCTTGGATGCGTGCAGCTATTGGAGCAGCAGAATCAAGCAAGACTCGTGTTATGCGTATTTCTGATAACATGCGTGATGTTGCAGTTACTGATGGTGATAAAGTAGAAGCAGCAATCAAACTTGGATGGAGTGTTGATCACTATGGAGTTGGGGACATTATCCAACTGGTTGATCAAGTAACTGATGCAGAAATTGATGCACAAATGAAAGAATATGAAACGCACTATCACATGGCTACCGATCAAATCGATGCGGTTCGTTACCAAGCAAGAGAAGAAGTTGCTATTGAAAAAGCGATGAAAGAATTTGGAGATTACAATGCGTTCCATACAAACTTCCAAGACTTGCAAAGCTTAAAACAATTACCAGGTCTTGCAGCGCAAGATTTGGAACGTAAAGGATATGGATTTGCTGGTGAAGGTGACTGGAAAACAGCTGCAATGACACGTATCATGAAAGCGATGACGGTTGATAAAGACGGTGGAACTGGATTTATGGAAGATTACACCTACAACTTTGACCCAAAAAATGGTATGAACATGGGTGCACATATGTTGGAAGTCTGTCCAACTTTAGCCGAATCAACACCAAACATTGAAGTTCATGAATTAGGAATTGGAGATCGTGAAGCGCCTGCTCGATTAACTTTTAAAGCAAAGGCAGGACCTGCCATCTTAGTTACATTAGTTGACATGGGAGATCGTTTCCGCATGATTTGTCATGACGTCGTTTGTCAAAAGCAAGAGCACGAAATGCCTAAACTACCAGTTGCTGGTGTTTTATGGAAACCATTACCGGATTTAGAATCAAGTACCGAAGCTTGGATCTATGCAGGTGGAGCCCACCACTGTACGATTAGTTACGATCTAACTGCTGAAGAAATGCGTGATTTTGCTGAAATTATGGATATTGAATTTATTCATATTGGTAAAGACTTAGATTTACCAACATTTAGAAGAGAATTACAATACAACGATCTTCTTTGGAAGTTAAAATAGGTGATCACATGTATGAACAGTTAAAACAACGTGTACTTGATGCAAACTTGCTTTTGCCTACATATGGACTCATCACGTTTACTTGGGGAAATGTCTCAGAAATCGATCGTGAACATGGAGTTGTGGCAATTAAACCAAGTGGGGTTTCTTACGATGATATGAAAGTTGAAGATATTGTCGTTGTCGATTTAGAAGGAAATGTCGTAGAGGGTTCTTTGAAGCCATCTAGCGACTTGATGACACACCTTGCATTTTACAATGCTTGGCCATTGGTGAATGGTGTTGTACATACGCATTCGCGTTGGGCAACCTCATTTGCTCAAGCAGGTCTAGGTATACCAGCATTTGGTACAACGCAAGCAGATTACTTCTATGGTGAAATTCCTTGTACGCGTATGATGACAAACGATGAAATCCATGGAGCATATGAACTAGAAACAGGAAACGTCATCATTGAAACCTTTGCGCAAAGGCAAATCAATCCAGTTGATGTGCCTGCTGTACTGGTGCACTCGCACGGTCCATTTGCCTGGGGTAAAGATGGTTTTGATGCTGTCCATAATGCTGTTGTGATGGAAGAATGTGCCGCCATGGCATTTACAACGATGCAATTGCAACAAGGAAATGCAGAAGTGATGCAACAAGAATTGTTAGATAAACACTTTAAAAGAAAACATGGTCCAAATGCATATTATGGACAGGGGAAATAGCGATGGCAATTACCGTAGAAAAGATTAATGATCGATTGGTTCAATATACCTTAGTTTCGAAAGAATTAACGGTTAAGATCATCAATTTAGGGGCAACGATTACGCATGTTATCTACAATAAAGATCATATGGATGTAGTGTTGGGACAACCGTGTTTGGATGATTATCCAAATGAAGATGCATATTTTGGTGCAACCATTGGCCGCTTTGCCAATCGAATTCGAAAAGGACACTTTAGGCTTGATGGTAAAGCGTATCAACTTGCCATTAATAATGTTCCTAACGCATTACATGGAGGTCCTAAAGGCTTTCATGCACAATACTTTGAGGGTGCAGTCGAAGGGGATACATTACATTTGTCTTATGTCAGTAAAGATGGAGAAGAAGGGTATCCTGGCAATTTGCAATTTAAAGTTTCGTTTACACTAATTGATGATACATTAGACGTTGAGTATCAGGCAATTTGCGACGCAGACACGATTGTCAATTTTACAAACCACAGTTATTTTGCTTTACAAGGACAAGGCAATGGCGATGTGACTGAACAAGTGATGACTTCCACTGCATCAAGATACGGGATTGGTGATCAAGATCGTTTGGTTACTGGTGAACTAGCAGATGTAAAAGGAACGCCATTTGATTTTTTAACAGCGAAAACCATTGGGCAAGATATTGACGCGGATGATAAACAAATTCAATACTGTGACGGCTATGATCACTACTTTGATTTTAATGATAGTGATATAAAAACTGTAACCGTGTTTGATCCAACTACAAAACACAAACTAACGGTAACTACCGATCTAACTGGGTATCACTTTTATGTGCCAGCATATGAAACACCAGTGTTGGGAAAAGATGGAGCCAGCTACATCGGACACTGTGCGTTCTGTATTGAAACTTCATTTATGCCAGACAATATCAACCTACAAGAACAACCAGATTCATTACTAAAGGCTAACGAAACGTTTTATTCGAAAACAACGTTTACCTTTTCATAAAGGGGGACAATATGAATAATGAACAAATAAAAAAAGAAATCCAAGATGGAAGTACATCCCTAGGTATTGAACTTGGATCAACAAGAATTAAAGCCGTGTTGATTGCAAGTGATTGCTCGGTGATTGCAAGTGGAAATCATGAATGGAAATCGACCTATAAAGACGGTATTTTTACATATGATGAAACAGAAATTTGGCAAGGAATTCAAGAAAGCTATAAAGAACTTAAGCAAGTTGTTAGAAAAATGTATGGCCTTACGTTAACAAACATCGGACAAATTGGAATTAGTGCGATGATGCATGGATATATGGCATTCAATGCAAACGATGAATTGCTTGTTCCATTTCGTACATGGCAAAATACCATCACACAAGATGCAAGCAAGAAACTAACAACACTGTTCGATTATAAAATTCCACAACGTTGTTCCATTGCACACCTTTATCAAGCGATGTTGAATCAAGAAGACCATGTCAAAGACATTGACTTTTTAGCAACATTAGCTGGGTATGTGCACTACAAACTAACTGGTGTGAAAGCCATCGGTGTTGGCGAAGCTAGTGGGATGTTTCCCATTGATTTAGCAACACGCGATTACAATCAACAAATGGTTGTTGCTTTTGATCAACTCGTTAAAACAGAAGGGTATGCATGGAATTTACTTGACATTCTACCTAAAGTATTCGTTGCTGGTGAAGATGCAGGAACTTTAACAAACAAGGGTGCTTTATTGCTAGATGTTTCGGGTGAATTGCATAGTGGAAGTTTGTGTTGTCCCGCCGAGGGAGATGCAGGTACAGGTATGGTTGCAACCAATGCAGTTGCCATGCGTACTGGAAATATTTCTGCTGGAACTTCTACCTTTGCCATGGTCGTACTTGAAAAAGAACTATCAAAAGTTTATGACGCGATTGATGTTGTGACAACGCCAAGTGGGGAATTGGTCGCAATGGTACATGTAAACAACTGTACAAGTGATTTAAATGCATGGATGTCTATGTTTGAAGAACTGCTTGCTACATTTGGCACAAAAGTCTCAAAACATGAACTGTTCACCACACTTTTCAAGAAGGCATTAGAAGGCGATGTGGATTGTGGTGGCTTGTTAAACTACAATTATTTATCTGGTGAGCACATTACAGAGATTCATAATGGTCGTCCTTTATTTGTGCGTAAACCAACCAGTCGCTTTACTTTAGCTAATTTTATGCGTACACAGTTGTATGCATCATTTGGTGTCTTAAAACTCGGTATGGATATCTTACTAAAAGAAGAGCATGTCGCTCTTGACTGTATGTATGGACACGGTGGTTTTTTCAAAACTGAGGAAGTTGGACAACGCATTTTAGCTGCAGCTTTACGCACACCAATTGCCTTAATGGAAACTGCAGGCGAAGGTGGAGCATGGGGAATCGCGGTACTTGCACAGTATCTAACCAACAATAAGAAGTCATTGGCAGCTTATTTAAGTGAAGATGTTTTCAAAGAAAGTCAACAAATTGTAGTACAACCACATGAAGATGAAGCCGTTGGATTTGATACCTTCATGGAAAATTATGTAGAAGCTTTACCAGTTGTCAAACTGGCTTCAGAAATTATAAGCGAATAATTTGATATTTATGAGTAAAAAAATTGGTTTCCAAGATTTCGTCTTAGAATTCTCAATCAATAAGTATTTTGATGGAAATCAGTAGCAATTGTAATTTCAAATTATGATAGAAAATGGTACAATTATGCAGAAAGGATTATAAAGAGAAATTTATGTTTCTCTTTTAAAATGGTACGTATGAACTTAAAAGAACACGCAACTAATGTTCGCAAGAACATCATTGACATGGTATTTGCAGCACAGTCGGGACACCCAGGTGGTTCACTTAGTGGTGCAGATATTGTGACTTACTTGTATTTTGATGAAATGAACATCAATAAAGAAAACGCTTCATCAAACAATCGTGATCGTTTTGTCTTAAGTAAAGGACACGCATCACCACTTCTTTATGGAATCTTGATGGAGAAAGAAATTATTTCGACAGATTTAATTCCAACATTTAGACAGGTAGATTCAAAACTACAAGGTCACCCTAACATGAACTATGTGGAAGGTGTCGATATGTCAACAGGATCACTAGGACAAGGGATTTCTTGTGCTGTGGGAATGGCACTTGCGAATAAAGTAGATAACTCACCAAATAGAGTGTATGCAATGCTTGGAGATGGTGAATGTGAAGAAGGACAAGTGTGGGAAGCAGCGATGGCAGCAGCTCACTATAAACTGGACAACCTATGTGCAGTTGTTGACTTCAATGGTTTACAAATTGATGGAGATATCACAGATGTTATGAACCCAACACCAATTGATGAAAAGTTTGCGGCGTTTGGTTGGAATGTGGTACACATTGATGGACACGACTTTGATGACATTCGTCGTGGTTTTGATGAAGCACGAAACTGCAAAGGAAAACCAACGATGATTCTTGCCAAAACAACAAAAGGTAAGTGTGTAAGTTTTATGGAAGGTGACTATGGATGGCATGGTGTTGCACCAAATAAGGAACAATACGATGCAGCAATGGCATGTTTAACAGGAGGTAACAAGTAATGGCAAAAGTAGCAACCAGAGAAGCTTATGGAAAAACCTTAGCGAAATTAGTTGTCGAAAAAGATAATGTAATAGTACTTGATGCTGACCTGACAAAAAGTACCAAAACGATTGAGGCAAAAAATGCACGTCCAGAGCATCACTTCAACATGGGAATTGCTGAAGGAAATATGATGAGTGTGGCAGCAGGACTTGCAGCAAGTAACAAAGTGGTTTATGCATCTAGTTTTGCAATGTTTGCAGCTGGAAGAGCATTCGAACAAATTCGTAACTCAATCTGTTATCCAAAGCTAAACGTAAAAGTATGTGCAACACATGCAGGATTAACGGTTGGAGAAGATGGAGCAAGCCACCAAAGCGTAGAAGATATTGCATTGATGCGTGCCATTCCAAATATGAAAGTGTTCCAACCATGTGATGATATTGAAACCGCAGCAATCATCAATGCTGTCTATGACATTGATGGACCTTGTTATGTAAGACTTGGACGTTCTGGAGTAGAAAGAGTTAATAAGGAAGACTATACATTTGAACTTGGTAAAGGTGTGATCCTTAACAAGGGAGAAAAAGTTGCCATTGTAGCTACAGGAATGATGGTGCAAGAAGCACTAGGAGCAAAAGACTTATTCAAAGGAAACCCAACAATCGTCAATATGCCTACAATTAAACCAATCGATACCGATTTATTAATTGACCTAGCAAAAACACACGATGTAATTGTGACAGTTGAAGAACACAGTATCATTGGGGGACTAGGCGGAGCAGTGGTTGAAGCATTAGCTGAACACAACTTATGTCCAATTATTCGTATGGGGGTTAACGATACCTTCGGAGAATCAGGAAAACCTGCCGATCTATTAAAGAAATACAGACTTGATAGTCAAGCCATCGCTAACAAAGTAAATACATACCTATAAAACAAAAAAAACGCTGTCTAGGACGGCGTTTTCTTTATAAGTCTAACTGCATATCGTACCATATTGCATCACCATGTGTTGATGAGGATATGCCAAGGTTTATATAGCCAAAACGTTCATAAAAAGGAAGAAGTTGCTTCTTGCAAGTGAGTATGATACCTTGGCGATTTTGTGAACGACAATCTCCAATGACTTTTGACATTAGGATGGATGCATAGTTTTTGTGTTGTTCACTTGGTTTTGTGCACACCGAAAAGATTGCAAAGTAGTTTCCATCATGTTGATAACACGATGTCGAGGCAAACATGGCATCATGAATCTTTGTTTCATTGCACATCATGCCGTTAATAAAACTAACCATTTCCCCATGTTCATCTTCTAAAATCCAAAAATTACCAGGGAAGGTTGCAATTCTTTCTTCAATTGTTGTTTGACTAGCAGCTTCAGATATTGGAAAGCAAGCTGCTTCAATGGATGCTATGTGCAAAGCATCTTTTTTTCTTGCATGTCGAATTTTCATAACGTCATTGTATCATGCACAATCGAAAAATTGTGATAGTTCACCGAAAATTGCTTTATTGCTTTTTTATAAACTTAACCATATACTTAAATTAAGAAGTCACAAAAGGAGAGATTAGTTATGGTGTCTATATTTCTAGTAGAAGACGAGCGTCTTGCGCGCGAAAGTATACGTGATAATATTGACTGGGAGAGCCATCATGTCAAGTTTTTAGGGGAAGCAAGCGATGGTGAACTTGCCTTACCGATGATATTGGAGCAAAAACCAGACATTGTTTTAACGGATGTTAAAATGCCATTTATGGATGGTTTAGAATTGAGTGAAATTGTAAAGGAACGTTTACCGGATACGAAAATCATTATTATAAGTGGTCATGATGAGTTTGAATATGCAAGAAATGCCATTGCTTTAGGTGTTAGTGAGTATTTACTAAAACCAATCGCTTCTGATGGGATTACCAGTTGATCGTACACGAATTTGGGCATATGTTATTAGTGGATTCTGTTCTGCACTTACTGGTGTTGCATTATCTTGGACAATGCTTTCTGGATATACACTGCATGCAGCGGGTATGGAAATGGATGCAATTGTATCAAGTGTTATTGGTGGAACATTACTATCTGGTGGGGTCGCTTTTGTTCCTGGTACACTTATTGGGGTTCTATTGCAAGGAATTATCCAAACCTTCATTACGTTCCAAGGAACGCTTAGTGGATGGTGGACAAAGATCATCATCGGTTTACTCTTAACTGTATTTATTGCCTTACAAACGGTTATTACCTCATACAAGGATAAACATAAAACAGGTGATGCGTAACACAACAACTGACAATCAAAAGAAACTATCAAATCACACAGGCATCCAATCTTCATTAACTTTATTTCTTGAATTTGATTGTCAATGTTGTAAAAAAACGTCTATGAGTTAGACGTTTTTTTCTTCCATAATTGAATGGTATCGTTGCTTAACATTCGCAACAAGTTTTTATTTGCCTGTGGGTACATATGATACATTTGTTGTACCAATTGTTTGATATCTTCACGTTTACTCACGCCATCGTTGGGGCAAGTGCTTTTCACAACGGGAATTTCATATTTTTTGACAGCTTGACGAATGTCTTTTTCATAAGCATAAATTAGTGGCCGAATAAAGTGTATATCTTTGTCTTCGTAATAGATATCTGGTTGAAAGGTTTCAAGTCGACCCCCATAGATCGCATTTAAGAAAAAGGTTTCTATGGCATCATCTGCATGATGTGCAAAACAAATTTTTGTTGCTTCCATTTCTTTGGCAATATTTACAATGGCTCCACGTTTTAGTGTTGAACATAGACTGCAATCAAAGTAACCATCTTCCTTTTGATGATACGTTAGAATATCGTGCATGTACGTATCTTCTTCGTAGTAGGGCATATCTAGTTTTTGGCAATAATCCTTTATCACTTGACTGTCCATATCCGGAAATCCCATGTTTAAATGGACAGCAGTCAATGTAAAGTTGGTGTATTCAAATTTTTGGTATAAAGATAAAGCATATAACAATAACATACTATCTTTACCACCGCTAACACCGACAATAATCGAGTCCCCATCCTCAATTAGTTTGAAGTCTTCATCTGCTTTTCGTAACTGTTTGAGAATCTTTTTCATCTTGTGACATCCTTTAGCTTTTCTTGGTGATTTTCTTTATACTGCAAACCCCAAGTAGTCATAGCATCTAAGACAGGTTTTAAACTGTATCCTGTGTCAGTTAATGTATACTCTACACGTGGGGGAACTTCTGCATATATCTTTCGTTCGAGCAATCCCTGCGTTTCCATTGTTCGTAAATTGGATGTCAAAACTTTTTGTGTAATGGATCCAATGGACTTTTGTAATTCGTTAAATCGTTTCGTACCATCCATTAAATCTCGTAAAATTAACACACTCCATTTGTTTCCAATCAATGTAAGCGTTGCTTCTACTGGACATGCGGGTAATGTTTGCATCGTATCATCCTCCATAGTATCTTTTGGGTACCTATAGCACATTAAAGTGCCTACTATACATAAGAAACTTCTACTTGTATTATAAACATACAAGCTAAAGAATGCAATTTTTAGCAATTATAAGGAGGAAGATTTTATGAAAATAGCAGTATTAGCAGCATCAGGTAAAGTGGGAAAACTTCTTGTAAAAGAAGTGGTTTCTAGAGGAATTGAAACAACAGCTTTTGTTCGTGATGCAAATAAACAAATCCCGAATGTGACAAATGTGGTCAAAGATATTTTTGCGATTACTTACGACGATTTAAAAGAATATGACGTGATTATTGATGCATTTGGAACTTGGAGTTTAGAATCGCTACATCAACATCAAAGCTCATTGCAAGTGCTTATTGATGCATTGAAAGGAAAACCAAATCGCTTGCTTGTAGTTGGTGGAGCAGGTAGTTTATATCTTGATGATACACATACGCAAAAACTGATGGATAGCGATACATTTCCAGAAGATTGGAAACCTTTGGCTCAACAAATGGGTTTGGCATTTGAAAACTTAAAAAAGCAGAATGAGGTGAATTGGACATACCTAAGCCCAGCAGCCATTTTCGATGCAAATGGCCAAAGAAGTGGAACCTACAACATTGGTAAAGATGAAGTGATGGTCAATCATCAAGGTGATTGTTACATCAGTTATGCTGATTATGCAATTGCGATGGTAGATGAAGCAGTAAAAGCAAACCACATAAAACAACAATTTACAGTTGTATCAAAATAAGATAGAAAAAGATTAATTCCATGAGTTAATCTTTTTTTATTCTTTAGGAAAGTTCTCTTCGGCATGCAAAACACGAAATAATAAAAATAGGCGAGTTAAAAAAGCCTATTTCATTTTATAAATTCAACTGTTGTATTTTACTTTTTATCTTTAGGATAAAGTGTTGGTTTATCACATCTT
>LVZN01000068.1 GCA_001695645.1 Erysipelotrichaceae bacterium MTC7
GTTTCTCACTGGTTTCATTGGTGGCATAGCCATAAACGGTGCCTTGGTCACCCGCTCCTAACATGGAATACCATGACATATCACCCTCACGAGATTCCAAAGCTTGATCTACACCACCTGCGATATCTTTACTTTGTTGATGGACGTAGACAAAGACTAAAAACTTTCTAGGATTGTAGCCCACATCCGTCAGAACACGGCGAACAACACCCCTGATATCAATTCTCTTTGAGCAGGTGATCTCACCAGCAACAATGATGTGTCCTTTGGTAGCCATCACCTCGCAAGCAACACGAGAAGATTTATCTTTTCTTAAACACGCATCTAAAATGCTATCTGAAATAAGGTCACATAATTTATCAGGATGACCTTTACATACGCTTTCACACGTTCTATATTTTTCCATTTTATTTTCCTTTCCGAGCAGATAATAACCGCTCCATCAAATCATCCTGTGGACTTCTTCCACCGAACTCCACAGAGCAGTTTTCTTTTACAATTTGGTAAATCTGATACCAACACTGGTTGACCTGTTTCATGTATTCACGACTCATCGCAACGTAAGGTGATGCGATGGCAGCGGAAGTGGTTGGATGCTTGGCAAGAAAGCCATACTCTGAAATGCACTCTTCACACTGAATCCAACGAGAAACACTCATGGCATACTGCTCGATTAGCTGGTTGTTTACTAACATTTCGCA
>LVZN01000069.1 GCA_001695645.1 Erysipelotrichaceae bacterium MTC7
ATGAACTATGCCTATAAAGATTACAAAGCGATTATCCAAAGTGCAGGGCTTAATCATCTTGGTAAAGAAGAAAATATACCTGTTCCTACAGAAAAGAAATCGGTTGAGACGCTGGCCAAGGAAGTCATTCAAGGCTTGTGGGGTAATGGTGAAGAACGAAAGAAACGCTTAACGGATGCAGGCTATGATTATGTGGCAGTGCAATCAAAGGTCAATGAAATGCTATCTAGTAAAAAGTCTATTGATGCCATCGCAAAGGAAGTCATTCGTGGCGATTGGGGTAACGGACAAGATCGAAAAAACAAACTTACAAATGCCGGTTATGACTACATTTCGGTACAAAAAAGGGTCAATGAACTCTTGAAATAATAGTAATCAAGATTGCCTATCAAGGAGTATTTCTCTTTGGTAGGCATTCTTTTTTTCTAAACCGTCAGATTCTATTACCTCCCGTGGCTACTAGGTAGAGGGCAACAAATAAATCGCCCTTTGGAAAGAGGTGATGGATATGAAACACAATCTCAAAATTAGTGTTTCTAAGAAACCACAGACAGGCGGACTTGTTACCTACCGTAATGTGTCCGTAAGGGAACGAATTCTTCGCTTTCTTTTAGGGAGTAAACAGCGTGTAACGATTGTGATCCCTGGAGATAGCATCGAGGAACTCTCTATCTGTGAAATGACGAAAGGAGG
>LVZN01000070.1 GCA_001695645.1 Erysipelotrichaceae bacterium MTC7
TGAGACGTTCCCCTATAGGCTTTACCTAGGTTTTCTGGTGTGTCATAGATTTGCCAGTTCCAGCCATAAGCAGGCATTCCAAAGAAAATCTTTTCGGGATTCATCACTGTAACGGCATAATCATAAATGCCTTCAAGCCAGCTTCTTGGAGATACAGGTCCCGGTGCAGAACCTGACCAAGCCATACCATAACTCATAATTGATGCGGTATCGCAATACGGATCTAAGTCACCATAGACGCACCAATTCTCACCACCTACAGAGCCATTGACACTGGTCATACCTGGAAGGCAAATGTTCATCAGTTTACTTGAATCATAGGCTTTGATGGTGTTGTAAATATTTTTAAACATGGTCGTTGACTCAGCATGAGTGGAATAGTCATCGCCTCTTTCTAGGTCAATATCAATACCATCGCACCAAGGATACTTTTTCATAATACGAATAAGCTCGGATAGAAACAGTTCCTGAGCGCCATTCGTGTTATCTCTCAATGATCTGAAAATACTGTTTGCTCCATCATTGGCAATGGTAAGTAACCATTTGATGTGACGATAACGGTTAATGTAGGGGAGCATACTACTGATGGTGACACCACTCTCAACAATTTCACCCGTAGCTCGTACCTTAAAAGAAAAAAGACCGATGGTATCAATCCGGTCTCCATATTTCTCTAAAGCTTCATACATCCG
>LVZN01000071.1 GCA_001695645.1 Erysipelotrichaceae bacterium MTC7
TGAGACGTTCCCCTATAGGCTTTACCTAGGTTTTCTGGTGTGTCATAGATTTGCCAGTTCCAGCCATAAGCAGGCATCCCAAAGAAAATCTTATCGGGATTCATCACCGTGACGGCATAATCATAAATGCCTTCAAGCCAGCTCCTTGGAGATACAGGTCCTGGTGCAGAACCTGACCAAGCCATACCATAACTCATAATAGATGCGGTATCGCAATAAGGGTCTAGGTCACCATAAATGCACCAGTTCTCACCACCTACAGAGCCATTGACACTGGTCATACCTGGAAGGCAAATGTTCATCAGTTTGCTTGAATCATAGGCTTTGATGGTGTTGTAAATGTTTTGAAACATGGCGGTTGACTCAGCATGAGTGGAATAGTCATCGCCTCTTTCTAGGTCAATATCAATACCATCACACCACGGATACTTTTCCATAATGCGAATAAGCTCGGATAGAAACAGTTCCTGAGCGCCATTTGTGTTATCTCTCAATGCTCTGAAAATATTATTTGCTCCATCATTGGCGATGGTCAGTAGCCATTTGATGTGGCGATAACGGTTGATGTAGGGGAGCATACTGCTGATGGTGACACCACTCTCAACAATCTCCCCGGTAGCTCGTACCTTAAAAGAAAAAAGACCGATGGTATCAATCCGGTCTCCATATTTCTCTAAAGCTTCATACATCCG
>LVZN01000072.1 GCA_001695645.1 Erysipelotrichaceae bacterium MTC7
GCAGAAGTCATAAATAAAAAACAAGATAAGCGTGTCATGAGTGTAAGCATAAAACCTACCCTATATGATTGCACTGGCATGATTTGGTTTACGGACATCCAGTTACAAGAAGGACCTGTTCTAAATGGTTATGCGCCTCATACAGAAAGTAGGTTAGAAAAACTAAAGGAAGATGGCAGTATCAAGAATCCTGTTTGGTTTAACGGTGTGGTCCGTTCAGAGGAAACCATTATTTTATTTAATGTTGGTGAAACCTCTGCAGGACTTGATATTCATATCTATCCAAAGATTTCTATGTCTGCTGGAACAGTGAAACTAAGCCAAGGTATAGGAGGGCAACAGGTCTCCTTCCCTGGAACCATTGGAAAAGATGTTGAGTTGGCTCTCCTAGCATCTACACGAGCATGTACCAAAAACGGAGTAAGCGAACCCAAAGAGGGGTTCTATCAATACAGTGCTGCTTGGGACTCAAAGCACAAAGTGACCCTTGAAAAAGGGAAATCTGCAAGGGTGCTGTTTACCATGCAGGAAATGCAAGACGGAGGTGAACCATTCTAATGGAACGACTAAAAGGCAAGAAAATCATGGTGTGGACTTTTATGGGAAATGCACGGATGTATGAAGCTTTAGAGAAATATGGAGACCGGATTGATACCATCGGTCTTTTTTCTTTTAAGGTACGAGCTAC
>LVZN01000073.1 GCA_001695645.1 Erysipelotrichaceae bacterium MTC7
TACCTCCTATTTCATAATGTTTGGCTACATCCACGTTGTAGTGGTAATAGCCCGTATCATCTTCAAAGCCGATGTAGCTCCGTGCGGTTATGGTGAAACTGGAATCCAACAATAACTGCACCACTTGATTTTTTAACGCTGTATAACTGCCTTTGCTATAAATTGAAATCCGCGCCTCTTGAACATCGATGCATGGTAGATTATCCGAATGAAGGTCAAAGCTATCGCTCATCGGAACAATCACCATGTACTTACCAGGAGCCACATCTGAAAACACTCCTGTTTCAATCGGAACGTCTAGTGTTTCTAAAACTACTTGTAAGTCCTCTAAAATACTCATAGCTTTTTGACCTCCTCTTCAAAAGTGCTTTTCATAACTGAGATACACTCTGATTTGGAAGCACTCCTAGCGGGTTTCAAAAAAGGCTTTGCAGGTTGACCGTGTTTGCCATACTCAAGGATGTTTGCTATTTTTGCGTTACTCTCACCATCAGTCCTTGGTTCAGAAAATCCAATTTTTATATTGTGGTTTCCGTTCCTATCTAGCCTGACTGAAGTGACACCGAGTGCCTTTTCTAATTCACCCGTTGATCGTGATTCATGCTTTGTACCTTTACCGATTACAGCAGAAAGATTGCTCTTCGTTCGTTTGAAAA
>LVZN01000074.1 GCA_001695645.1 Erysipelotrichaceae bacterium MTC7
CTGAATGCTGATAAGAGTACCATTCGCAGATGGCATGGCAATGCCTTAAATCACGTTGTCGTACCTGAAAATCCAATTGTTATTCAAATGTTGAACAGCAATGAGCACTTTTGAGCAGAGATAAGCACCTCATCTTCATGTTACATTATAATCAGCAAGATAGAATACTTACCAAGCCTTGTGGGATGCGCCCTGCAGGGCTTTTTCTATGCCCAGAAAGCGAGGTGATATGATGCCAAGAAAACCAAAACGACCATGCAGTACACCAGGCTGTCCCAACTTAACCGATGGCCAGTACTGTGAAGACCATCGAGTAGAAGAGCGTAGGCGCTATGACAAATATCAACGGTCAAAGGATGTTAATAAAAAGTATGGCAGAGCCTGGAAAAGAATCCGTGACCGCTATGCACGAGAACATCCCCTGTGTGAGATGTGTAAAGAGGACGGACGACTGACTCCCACTGATGAAGTGCATCACATCCTCCCTGTTTCTCAAGGTGGTACACACGATAGAAGTAATCTGATGTCCTTGTGTAAATCCTGTCACATCAAGATTCATTTAGATCTCGGTGATCGACAGATTCGTAGCTGACCCAAGGGGGAGGTCAAATCTCTAGACCTCTTATGGCGGACAACGGCCTG
>LVZN01000075.1 GCA_001695645.1 Erysipelotrichaceae bacterium MTC7
GAAATGGTGATGGTGTGTGTTCCTTGAGAAAGGCTCACTCCTTTTTTAAGCACCGCCCAGAAAGTCGTTCTCCAATAAGGCCACCACAGTCTGTTTTCAGAAAAATCTACTTCATTTCCATCAAGGGAGATATGAATATTATTCTTATCCCAAAAGGGAAAGCCTAGCTTTACTGCTACATCATAAGTACCTGCCTGAGCAAGCGTAAAATGATAGATTGCCGCACCTTCATCCCCCAGTGTTGTGACGCTATTAGAAACAGAAACAACACCAGAATAACTATCCGGCATGGCATCATGATCCACATAAATAGTGCCAAAGGCTGACTTTTGTTGTTTGCCATAGGCCGTCAGATACTGTCTGCCATTGTAGCTTGCAGATAAGAGTGGATAGCTATAGCGAGTGGCATCTCTTCCTTCCATATAATCGTAGACATGCGGCAATGCCCAGGGCACTTTATTATCATCATCCCAATAAGCCACGATGGGAATAAACGGTTGAAGAGGCGCATCGTCTGTGAAATTATAAGCTCCTGTCATCCAGTATTTTGCCGCATAGTAGGTATGAGACGTTCCCCTATAGGCTTTACCTAGGTTTTCTGGTGTGTCATAGATTTGCCAGTTCCAGCCATAAGCAGGCAT
>LVZN01000076.1 GCA_001695645.1 Erysipelotrichaceae bacterium MTC7
CTGAATGCTGATAAGAGTACCATTCGCAGATGGCATGGCAATGCCTTAAATCACGTTGTCGTACCTGAAAATCCAATAACTATTCAAAAGTTGAACAGCAATGAGCACTTTTGAGCAGAGATAAGCACCTCATCTTTATGTTACATTATAATCAGCAAGATAGAATACTTACCAAGCCTTGTGGGTCATGCTGCAGGGCTTTTTCTATGCCAAGAAAGCGAGGTGATGAGATGCCAAGAAAACCGAAACGACCGTGCAGTACTCCGGGTTGTCCAAACTTAACCGATGGTCAGTACTGTGATGAACATAAATTAATAGAACGTAGACGCTATGACAAATATCAACGGTCAAGCGATGTCAACAAAAAGTATGGCAGAGCCTGGAAAAGAATCCGTGACCGCTATGCACGAGAACATCCACTGTGTGAGATGTGTAAAGAGGACGGACGACTAACTCCTACTGATGAAGTGCATCACATCCTCCCTGTCTCTCAAGGTGGTACACACGATAGAAGTAATTTGATGTCCTTATGTAAATCCTGTCACAACAAGATTCATTTAGAACTCGGTGATCGACAGATTCGTAGCTGACCCAAGGGGGAGGTCAAATCTCTAGACCTCTTATGGCGGACAACGGCCTG
>LVZN01000077.1 GCA_001695645.1 Erysipelotrichaceae bacterium MTC7
CTAGAATTTTGTTCTTCTGTTTCTGTAGAAACACGGCAATAGGCAGCAACACGAAGTTTCTTTATCTTTTCTTTTGCGGCTGTACTTCCTACTCTTTTACGAGCAGGAATAACCATTATATTTTTCTCTGTCACTTTATTCCTCGCTTTCTATCAGACTATATAAGTATTCTGCTCGTTCAAAAGGATCAACTGGCATCTTATTATCTGCCTTTCTCATTTTAAATCGTTCTTTGGGAGGGGGAGAGGTGAAAGCGGCAAGCTCTACCACTCGTCCTAAATCCTTTGCACGCTTATCTCTAACTTCTTCAGCTTTATCAAATATCTCTTTGTCAATAATTGCTGGATACGTATCATTTCCAAGGTAGTTGACGTTTTTCAAAATGCGACCCATCACAGAGTGTGTCTTATCAATACCTGCCTGTTCGCCAGCCACTGTAAGGGATAGTCCTGATATGTATTTCTCAAAGAATACCTTTACTTGACCTGCTGCCTTTTCATCGACAGTAACCACTCCATCTTGAATTTTGTATCCATATGGAATATATGCCATTTATCTCACCACCTTTTCTTTCAGGGAAAGACCGCATTTCAAATTGAATGTCAGCTCATCCCTGGAATTTACAATGATGTTC
>LVZN01000078.1 GCA_001695645.1 Erysipelotrichaceae bacterium MTC7
TTTCACAAATAAATTATACCAAAAATAACGCCTATTCTCTTACGAGTTTAGGCGTTATTTTTATGATTTGAAGCTGTACTAAGTGTCACAGCCCCTTTTCTGTGTGTGTTTATAAAGGGATAGAAATGTATGTAATAGGGATAACATACATGCAAGGCTCTCGCCTTACTCATAGATAATACGATAGTTATATATCGTAAATATCGCAGAATTATGGAAAAAAATGGGATATGCATATGTATTTGCATTCTTCATCATATGGTAAAATATATGTTGCAAAAATTCTTTATTTACCGCATGATATGTATAAAACAGGAGATATTATTAATGTATTCACATATAGAAAGAAATTCCCAATTATTGGCTTGGTATGGGGATGTAAAACGCTTGCTTCCTTGGCGAATTACCAAAGACGCGTATAGAATATGGATTAGTGAGATTATGCTTCAACAAACACGAGTGGAAGCAGTGATTCCATATTTTGAAAGATTTATCACAAAATTACCAACACTAGAAGCTTTAGCGATGGTGGATGATGAAACGTTGTATAAATTGTGGGAAGGTCTTGGTTATTATCGTCGTGCACGCTTTTTAAAAGAAGCAGCAATTGTTTGTGTGGAGCACTTTGAAGGAAAGTTACCGCGTACGTATGAAGCGTTATTAAGTTTGCCGGGAGTTGGAATGTATACAGCAGCAGCAATTGCTTCTATTGCATTTGATGAAGCGGTGCCAGCAGTCGATGGCAATGTGTTACGTGTATATATGCGCGTCCATGCACTTGATAATGACATTGCAAAAGAAAAGACGAAAAAGTGGGTTTTTGAAAAATTGTTAGAAGAAATGGATCATGTACAACCAGGAGATTTTAATCAAGCGTTGATGGATTTAGGTTCACAAATTTGTATTGGCAATGGTTCACCAAGATGTAACATATGCCCAATTTCGACAACATGCAAAGCTTACCAAGAAGGACGTCAAAATCAACTGCCAATCAAAAGCAAACTGAAGGCAAGAAGAATTGAGAAACGAACAATTCTCATTTTACGTAACGATCAGATGTACTATGTACATAAACGTCCAAGTGAAGGATTGATGGCAAATCTATATGAATTTGTTAATATCGAAGGTCATCTTTTAAAGAAGGATATCATTCATCAAGTCAGCGAAAATTACACAATTCAAACGATTTCTAAACTTTCGAATTATACACATGTCTATTCCCATGTGGAATGGAAGATGCAAGCGTACTTAATAGATGTGGCTCAAATAAATGAAAACTTTGTATCTTGGAAAACAATCAAAATGCAAATACCGATGGCTGGAGCGATGCAAGATTTTATCAAACAAATAGAAAAAAAGACTTCATAGGGGTTGAAGTCTTTTTTTCATATTGTGTTTATAAGGGGATTCTAATGTATGTAATAGGGATAACATACTTGCAAGAAATTATCTCTTGCAGGCTATAATATATTAAATATAAGTGTTTGAATTTTCGGTATATTTTGTAAAAATATGTGATAGAATATTCTAAAGATAAATCCCTTTATCAAGGTGCATTCTTACAACATTGACTCACACGTGTGGTAATTTGTTGTATGGTGTTTTTATAAAGGATATAATGGTAAAGTACAAGGAGGTTTGTATGGGAAATTATCTTATTGTCAGCGATGTAACTGCTGATTTACACATGGATGTCATAAAAACATATGATGTCAAAATGATTCCAATGATGTTCCGTTTGGATGAAAAGGAATACCAACAAGAGGCAGATTTTAAAGTGTTTCATGAAATCGATTTTTACAATCAATTAAGAAATGGATCAACGGGATCGACTTCGCAAATTACACCGTATACGTATATTGAATATTTTACACCACTGCTTGAAGCTGGTCATGATGTTCTATATATTGCGTTTTCTAGTGGGTTAAGTAATACGTATCAAAGTTCACTGGTTGCACTAGAAGAACTGAAAGAAAGCTTTCCTGATCGAAAGATTCATTTCATAGATAGTTTAGCGGCAAGTGCCGGTGAAGGATTGATGATTTACTATGCTTGCTTGAATCGTGAAAAAGGTATGACAATTGAGGAGAATGAAGCTTGGTTACTTGATAATCGTTTGCATTTTGCGCACTGGGTTGCAGTTGATGATTTACATCATCTAGCAAGAGGCGGTCGCGTATCAGGTGCAACTGCAATTGTTGGTAGTGCACTGAGCATTAAACCAATCTTGCATGTCGATGATGAAGGTCATTTATTAAATGTCGCAAAAGCACGAGGACGTAAAAAATCACTGAACAAACTTGTCGAAAAAATGAAAGAAACAGCGATTGACCCGCAAGATCAAGTAATTATGATTTCTCATGCAGATTCATTAGATGATGTAAAGTATCTAATTGATAAAATTAAAACGGATGTTGGTGTAAAAGATGTCATCGTTTCAGATATTGGGCCAGTCGTAGGTTCCCATGCAGGTCCAGGAACCATTGCTTTATTCTTCTTAGCCAAGACACGTTCATAATGAGGTCACTTTAGTATGAAAAAACACCTACCATATTCTCATCCTGCGCAACCGGATAGACCGAAGCAGATCTATCATATGTTGCCAACGGAAGTGTATGAGTGTATAAAAAACCAAGAATTCTATACACCAGAGGATTATGCAGATGATGGCTTTATTCATTTCTCATTAAAAGAACAACTAGTGGATGTTGCAACATCTTGCTATGGCATGCATCAAAAACTTTGCGTACTTGAAGTTCTTGTTGATGATAGCTTGATCAAATATTTGAAAATGGAAGGTGTTACAGCTGATAATTTGTATCCACATTTATACACACCGTTACCTTTGTGTAAGGTACATGCAGTACACCGAATGGTACAAAGTAAATTGTATGGGTTCCAGTTGATAATCTAAAGAATATCGATAGTACATGTGTTGTAAGGGGACACAAAGTATTAGTAAGCCTTCTTTTAATTGAAAAAAATCTATATTGAACTGTGACTGTCGTTTAATAGATAAACAAATATGGTCCGTATGAATATCTGTATCATTTTGCATGCATATATTGATGTTTGAAACTATATTAGAGATCAGTTATCAATATAACACACGGGCTACAAATTGAAAATAAAGTATATAAAGTGATTCCAGTATGGGTGAGCGACGATATAATGCGAATATATGTGGATAATTTTGAGAGTATTCAAAACAAAGACTATTAGATAAATTAAAAAAAATTCGTCATAAATTCGTCATAGAATAGGAAAATAGCATAATTTCATAAACAAAGAATATAAAAAAAGCCCATGAACAACGAAGTTCATGGGTATTTTTCCAAATGGTGGTCCCGGTCGGAATCGAACCAACGACACAAGGATTTTCAGTCCGACTATTTAGTTGATAGAAGTGCGATAAACAAAGGGTTTCGTTCAGTTTTGCAATGCGTTTGACACCAATTTGACACCATCTTGCTTTTCAATGTATGCATTTAGTTGATTACCAACATCACTTTTTTCATGATCTAAGTGGGCATAAATATCTGCAGTAATACGTATCGACTTATGGCCCATGAGTCTTTTCGCTTCTTGTAATGGCACTCCGGCATAAAATAGCATTGTACAATAATTATGGCGAAATACATATGGTGTAAGCCCGTCGCTATTGGCTGGTGGACGATTCTCTTGTAGTGCATAACGATTCATAGCGTTTATAATTGTCTCCCAAAACCGTCGATATGCTTGTCCTGTGATGAGTTGATTATCTTTTACATTACGAAAGAAATAATCATCTCCAATATTAGAAATATAGAACTTGAAAAATGGAACTAAGTTATTCAAGATTGGCAAGTACCTTTTTCCTGCATCTGTTTTAGTCTCTTTCAAAATTGGTCTATTCTTCTTAAACACAAGAGCACGTTGAATAACCAATATTTTTTTGTTGAAGTCAAAATCTTTTGTATGGATAGCACGAGCTTCTTCAGGTCGTAAACCGAAATATTTGATTAGATATACGAATGCTTGTTGTCGTTCAGTGAATTCAGCATGATCAGATAAGTAATTTTCATTATCGTTAAGTGGTCTTTTATCACTAGCAACATACTTTGGAATAACTAATCCATTGCAAGGATTTTTGCTTATCCAACCATCAATGATAGCTAGTTCAAAGATTTGTTTTGCACATATCTTTATCTTTTGACATGCACGTGGATGTGCAATGTTTTCATTAATGATAGTTTGAATATGTTGCCTAGTAATCTCATCAAGATTTAAGTGGTCAAGACTTGCAAGGTGATTTAGCGTTGTAAGGTACATGCTTTGAGTGGCGTCGGATATATTAATACACTTTATCTTATACCATTCTTCTTTATACTTTCCAAACTTCACTTTGCTATTAACGTTTATTCCAGCTGCAATTGAGAACTTCAGTTGGTCAGCTTGTTGCTCAACTTCTTTCTTTGTTTTACCATAAACGGTTTTATAGTTTGATTTGTTCGTTGTAGGATCTATTCCAACATTTACTTTTATTTGCCATCTTCCATCTTTTCTCTTGGTTGCTTTTGGCATTTGTGAATCCTCCTATAATTTGGTATTATAAGAGCATAGAAAAACGATAGATGTCCGTCTATTAAATTCTATGCTCGCACCCAATTGCAGTTGGGTGTTTTTTATTTCTTTTGCTTGCTAAACTATATCAAGTTATATCAGGTTAGTTGACAAATATTGTGTATCAACTATAATATAAGTAGGTCAACTCGTGATGGATATAGCTGGGTTCCCGAATGGGAGTAGATAGTGTTTAACTATTTAGAATTCCTTTGCTCCTGGGGTTGACACCTTTTTATAAATTGCTTTTTATATGATTCAGAATATTTTCTGGATCTTTTTTTAATTCTTCAAATATGAAATTGATTGCCTTGTTTGAGTAAGAATAGCTCGGAGAAGAATGAATTGTGTTCACGTAACAAAAATCAGTCTTTTCTTTTATCTCAAAATGTTTACAAAAATTCGAAAAATGATAACTGTTAAATTTTGCTTTTTTATTGTCTTTATACGTGAGATAGATTCCTTCTTTTTTTAGTTTTCCATTTATGAGCTCAATACATTTTTTTGTTGTATACGCATGAGTTTTATTAGGGTCTTGTAGTTTATTAATTATTTTAACTCCAGTCTCCGCATTGGCATCTATTTTGACTTTTGAGGTAGCCTTGCTTTCGCTTTTTGTTATATAGTGGTGGTGATTAATTGAAATTGCAAAGTTAGCATTATTATTTTCACTTAAGTCATCAATATCACCTTTGTTTTTAAGTAATTTTGTTGCTATTTCTTCTGGATACTTGGCTACAATTTTGCTTTCATCTAACGTTTTCATACTAACAGATAGAGTAAGAAAATTTTGGGGGATTATGGTTGTCATATCAATTTCATGAAATTGCTCCATTTTTTCATTAAAGTTTAATACGCAGGCTTGAAACAAAGGGACATAAACCATTTCATATTCCTCGGTTATAAAGTGTGTACTTGTGTTTCGAAGCTCAATGATTTTTTCAAGATTTCTTCGTAGTGGGTCTTTATCGTTGGTAAAGACTTTTTTAATGCAATTTTCTAAAGAAATTGTTCTATCTGGATTATCTGTGAAATAAATATTCTCACGTTTGTTCAACATATGGGCCTTTAGCATTAATTCCCATGAATTACATATAAATAATGCAAAGCCCTCTACTCTATACCGTATAGTTGGTTTGTTATATATTTCTATAGCCATTTCAAAAGCTTCTACACTTTTTTTGATTAAACGATTTCTAATATCTTCCATATATTCCTCCCTATTCCATGTTAATACCATAATCTTGTAGATACTGATCAGCATATGGCATAATCATATCTACTTCTTTTTCACAATCATCTTCTGAACTAATATCTGTATTAAAGTGATTCTTTAGTATATGAATTAATTCGTGTTTTAGTGATTGTTTATTTACTTCAATACTGTAATTCCAATTTAACAAAACATAATAAGTATCTTCTAGTAAGTAACAAAGCCCCTTTGTTGTTTTAGGTAAACAACACCTAGTTACACATATGTTATTTTGTCTACAAAAATCCTCGAATCCCATAAGTATGTACCTCCCCAAGTTATCATACTTGAGAATGTTACATCTATTCTGTACTGATAAATAAAAGGAACAACTCTACTAAAGTTGTTCCAGTCCGTGGCGTATAGCCTTACTCTTGACATATGTCAGTCCGTGGCGCAATGGCCTTGTACTAATATAATATCACGAAACGAATATTTGTAAACAACTTAAAATGTAAAATATTTCTTTATCTCATCATCGATTTTGTTCATATGTAATGGTGGTGCGAGTAAATGAAATAATGGGTCATATTCATTTATAAAAGGCTTAATTCTAAATTTACTTATCGTTGTAATGTTTTGAATAAGCGCATACGATTGTTTGATTTTAGAATGATAGAAATCTAAATTTTCTTGTAATTTGTCAGTGACACCTAGTAATTGTGATTTTAAAGCAATCCCTCTATTAAAATCTCGAGCCACTCTTTTTAGATATTCCTCGGTACCTGAATAAACTAAGGCAAATATCATATTCTTTAATGGTAGATAATAACGCTTAGATTTAGAACTTAAAGGAATGACTGTAAGGACACCGTTAAAATTTGAGTCCTTTTTAGTTAGGACGATAGCAAAATGTATTCCGCTTAATTCATTCCCAACTCCCTTGCCAAAATCCACAGATACTATTTGACCTCTTTTATAAGTTTGATATTTGATTGGTTTCACTTAGTCCATACCTCTTTCAGCTCTTATACCCTTGATGACAGTTAGAATACGCTCCATGTCTTCAGGACTTAGATCCTTTGTTTTATCAAATAATAAGACTAAATTGTCATTTTCTCGAATAGAGTTATATATTTCTAATAATTCTGGATTGTTCTTTTCTAGATATTCGGTAGTGGGGTTAGATGGCTTGATAATGTCTGAGAATGATTTGTAATCATCATTTTCTTTATCGTTAAAATCAAAATAGAACATACCTTTGGAAAGTAATTCATCAATATCCAAATCAAGTGCCTTGCATATTAACTCCAAGGTATCCATGTCTACACGAGATTTACCATCCTCATATCTTTTGAGTGTGCTTTTTGTTTTCACTCCACCGATTGCTTCGCTTAATCGATCCAAACTTATATCTTTTTCTATTCTACGTTCTTTAAGAACTTTTCCGAGTTGCTTGTACAATTCCATATCAAATTTGTTAAGAGCAGTCATGGTCCATTTCCCCCTTATATAAATGCATTATACCATAAAAATGGTACACTTCAATATAAAAACCATTTTTTTGGCACATTTCTCTTGCAATAAGAAAATCTTTGTTTTATACTTTGGATGTGCCACATAAATGGCACATGAAAGGAGAAACAATGGAAGATAAAATCACAGTAAAAGAAGCACGTGAAAAAGCAGGATACTCTATAAGAGAAATGGCTGAATTGATGGGTTGGGTTAAAACAACATATGTTAACAAAGAGAATGGAATTAGTAAGTTCTATGTGGATGAGGCAGTAAGATTTAGTAGAATAGTCAAGGTTCCAATGAGCAATATCATTTTTTTTTGAACATGATGTGCCATAAAAACGGAACACTTACACAATAAGAAAGGAGGAAGTATGGAAAAGATAATGCGTGTAACTGAACTAGTAGAACTAGGATATGACCGCGCTACTTTAGTTAGATGGATGGATGAACCTGATTTTCCAAAAATCAAACTAGGGTTAAATCAAAAGTCGCCCTGGGGCATACCGGTAAAGTCATTTAAGAAATGGCAAGAAAAACATGGGATGTTACATGGCGACATAAAAAAAGATGATTCCTAATGCCCTGGAAAGCGAAGAATCATCAAAACAAGTAATGGCTAACTAGCCTTACTTATTATAACACAAATGAGGTAAAAATATGAAAATTGGAAATACAAACTATACACAAGCAGAAGATGATTGCTTTGGATATTACTTAAAAAAGCATCCACTACTATGGTTCAACATTATCGCAATTATTGTGTGTGCTTGTTTGTATGGTAGCCAAGAAATTGAAAAGGCACATGCAAAGACAGTCGAACAAGATGCAATTGTAGAAGTTACACAAAGCGAATGAGTACCTGCTGCCAAAGTAAGTAACAGTTTAGCACCTGTTGAAGAAACGGTAGGAGAACAAAATGCGCTTACAAGTTTGGGAACGTTCAAAATTACGTACTATTGGCCTGGTGAAGACCAGTATGGACATGCAACATCAACGGGAGCATATGCTACTGAAGGAACTACTATTGCCGTGGATCCAACAGTAATACCTTATGGGACTGAAGTGGTAATTGATGGACACACATACGTTGCGCAAGATTGTGGCGGAGCCGTAAAGGGAAATGTGATTGACATCTTTGTGGAAAGTCCACATATGGATGCATATTTCGCAGAAGTATATATGAAGGAGGAGTAATTATGCAAGAAGGGAAAGTGACGAGAGTGAAACCAGGTGATTGGATCATTTACAAAAAAGGTGAAGAATACTGGGAAATCGGACTTGTAAAAAAAGAAATCCAAACTGGTAAAGGTTGTATGGCTTGGTATCACTGTGGTGGCACTGTGGCATCAACCCCATATGAAGTTATTATTTTTAGAAGTGAACATATTGAAGAAATAGTTGCCTATTTCTATAGATATAACAAACGAATTTTTAATAGATATGCAATTACAAGTTTGTTAGTCCGTAAGTATGCATTAATGAGTGAAAGCAAAATAATCGATATAACAGATTTAATAGATTTTTAAAGGAGAAACATTAAATGAAAGTAAAAGTAATAGAAATAAATAGTCTTAAAGACTTAGATTCAGCATTGGATGAAGTGATTGAAGAAATTCGTAATGCATCAGATGAGAATGAGGCAGTAGAGGATGAACATGATTGTGAAACGATTACTGCATTGCGAAAAGAAAACGAAGAATTGCGATTGGAACTAAGTACATATAAAGCGAAGTTACGTCATGTGCAAGAAATCGTGAATAGTTAATGAAAGGGGAACAATATGAACGAGCAAATTAAAATTAACAAACTCGAGATTGAAAATGTCAAACGAGTAAAGGCAGTAGTTATTGAACCGACTGCAGAAGGTTTGACGGTAATCGGCGGAAAGAACTCCCAAGGAAAAACAAGCGTGCTGGATGCCATAGCATGGGCCTTAGGTGGGAACAAATTCAAACCTAGCAAAGCAGAACGAGAAGGGTCTACAATTCCACCTCATTTACGTTTAGAACTAAGCAACGGGCTAATTGTAGAACGCAAGGGTAAAAATAGTGACTTGAAGGTTACTGATCCACAGGGCAACAAAGGTGGCCAACAACTGCTAGATTCATTTGTAGAACAACTTGCATTGAACTTACCGAAGTTCATGGAAGCAACGAACAAAGAAAAAGCAGATACACTACTACAAATTATTGGAGTAGGTGATAAGTTGTACGAATTAGAGATGCAAGAAGAGAAGATATACAACGAACGTCATGCTATTGGACAAATTGCTGATCAGAAGAAAAAGTTTGCTGAAGAACTTCCATTCGATCCTACAGCACCAAAAGAACCAGTAGCAGCTAGTGAATTGATTCAAAAGCAACAAGAGATTCTAGCGCGTAATGGTGAGAACCAACGCAAAAGACAAAACGTTGAGTATCTAAGAAGTAACCACGTTTCATTGTTGAGTCAAAAAGAGCAATTAGAAAAGCAACTTGCTGAATTAAATGAAAAAGTAAATGCAAGCACAATTGATTTAGCTACAGCAGAAAAAAGTGCATTAGATCTTCATGATGAGTCAACTGAAGAACTAGAAAAAAATATTCAAGAAGTTGAAGCAATTAATGTGAAGGTACGTGCAAATCTCGACAAAGAAAAGGCTGAAGGCGAAGCAATTGAGTACAAAGAAAAGTACGATGCACTTACTGAGCAAATTGAAGAAGTACGTAAACAAAAAGCTGACTTATTACAAGGTGCAGATTTACCACTACAAGGTTTGATGGTCGAAAATGGTGTGCTTATCTATAACGGCCAACAATGGGACAACATGTCATCAAGTGAGCAACTACGAGTTGCTACAGCAATTGTACGTAAATTGAAACCACAATGCGGATTCGTATTGCTTGATAAGTTGGAAATGATGGACATTGATACGTTGAACGAATTTGGTAAATGGCTTGAAGGTGAAGGCTTACAAGCAATCGCAACTCGAGTAAGTACTGGAGAAGAATGTAGCATCATTATCGAAGATGGATATGCAGTTGATGCGATTCCACTAGCTACTAAAGCACCAGTTGAACAGCCGACATGGAAGGCAGGTGAATTCTAATGGGATTAGTTATTACAGTAATCAAAGAAGATAAAACACCTAAATCAAGACACGTAGGAGTATCTGATAACACTTATGAAAAGTTAGTTGAATTATCAAAGAAAACGAATAGAAACAAGAGTGAGTTAGCAAACATGTTGATTGAATACGCTCTTGATAATGTCGAGGTGAAAAAATAATGAATATTACAAAAGGAAAAATTGAAAGTGCAAAAAAAACTGTAGTATACGGACCTGAAGGGATCGGTAAATCAACGCTAGCAGCACAATGGCCTGACCCACTGTTTATTGATACAGAGGGTGGAACAAAGAGTTTAGATGTCGCTCGTTTAGATAAACCAACGTCCTACACAATGTTGCTACAACAAATACAATTTGTTAAACAAAACAGACCATGTGGAACATTGGTCATTGACACGATTGATTGGGCCGAACGGTTAGTAACCGACTTTATTTGCCAACGAGTAAACAAGACAAGTATTACACAATTCGGATACGGTGAAGGGTTCTTACAGCTTGAAGAAGAAATTGGTCGCTTGTTGAACAACTTATCTGATTTAACCGAAATAGGAATCCATGTGGTGTTAGTTGCGCATGCTAAAATCAATAAATTTGAGCAACCGGACGAAATGGGAGCTTACGACCGCTACGAATTGAAGTTAGGAAACAAAACAACTGCTAAGACTGCATCATTAGTAAAAGAGTGGGCTGATATGGTTCTATTCTGCAATTACAAAACAATTTCGGTGGCTACTGATGATAAAGGTAAGAAGTTTAAAGGACAAGGTGGTAAACGTGTGATCTATACAACTCATGCACCAGCATGGGATGCGAAGAACCGTGATGGTCTTCCTGATTTTGTAGACATGGATTACAAGAACATCGAACATGTAATTAAAACGTTTAATGTTGCAGCTCCTGTTGAACCAGTGGCACCACCTGTTACACAACAAGCACCTGTTCAAGAAGTTAAACACGAACCTGTACAGCAAGCAGCACCAACTGAGACCCCATTGACTATCGCAATTGATGAAAGCGATTATGTCGGATTACCACAAGCTCTCGTTGACTTGATGAAACCTGAGCAAGTGAGTAAGGCAATGGTTGAAGATGTGGTTTCAGAAAAAGGGTATTTCCCTAAAGGGACACCTATCACGAATTATCCACAGGAATTTATCGATGGTGTCTTGATTGCAGCGTGGCCACAAGTATTAGAAATGATTAATGAGAAAAGGATAACATTCTAATGAAAACAGTGAATTTTAATTGTAATTGTTTAAGTATTCAAGAGACGGGTTATTCTGAAAATGTAGAGATTAATTTTGATGGTGAAGCACCAATTGAATATACTCTTGAACAAATTGAACTGCTTAAATCTTTTTATGAAGACATTAAGTTGATTAATCAAATATCTGAATATATTGAGGATTTATTGTTAGATGCTACACAAAAAGGCTATGAAACTGGCTATCATCTTGAAATGAAAGTAACTGGTAGAAGAACTGTTAACAATGAGAATGCAGTTATTGAATGGTTTGATTCACAAGGCATTAACAAAAATGAATTGTATTGTAAAAAAATGAAAACGATTAGTGAGTTAAAAGAACTATCAAAAATGACTTACAAAGAATTTTATGAAGTGTTTGAAAATAGTATTTACGTAAAAAATGAAATAGTCAAAGAAGTATTAGTTAAAGATGAAGGAGAAAACTAACATGACACAACAACAAAACAACCAACAAGTAGTAGAACGTGAATTTGGGTGGGATGACACCCTTACAGAAGACCCGAAGGAGTTTGTCCTATTACCAGCAGCCGATTATGATTTTAGAATTTTGAGTTTTGAAAGAGGAAGGTATACACCTGGACCAACATCAAAAATGCCAGCTTGTAATGAAGCGAATCTAAAAGTAGAAATTATCAATCCAATGGATCCAACAGGAGAAAGTAACCCTGTGTTGAAATATCGATTATTTTTACATTCAAGAACCGAAGGAATGTTATCTGCATTTTTTGCGAGTATTGGGCTAAAAGAAAAAGGACAACCTGCTCAAATGAATTGGAATCTAGTACCTGGAGCAACAGGAAAATGTTCTGTAAAAATCAAATTGTACAACGGTAACCAATACAACGAAGTCGCTAAATTTATTCCAAGATATGACCTTGAACCACAAACGCAACAAGTAGGATATCAGGCTCCTGTACAACAAACTGCACAACCTGTTCAAACTGCGCCTACAACTCCAACTGGTAATTTCACATCTGGAAAATTTTAGGTAAAAATATATGGAGTTACGAACATATCAAGAAGAAAGCAAAAGCGCAGTCCTGACTGAATGGGAAAACGGAAATAAGAAAACATTGTTAGTCTTGCCCACGGGATGTGGGAAGACTATCGTGTTTAGCAAAATCATTGAAGAACGGGTCCGCGATGGAGGTCGGGGGCTCGTTCTTGCACATAGAGGCGAGCTACTCGAACAAGCAGCTGACAAGTTGTACCAATCAACAGGACTTAAATGCGCTACTGAAAAGGCGAGTGAGACTTGCTTGGATAGTTGGTATCGTGTAGCCGTTGGCTCGGTTCAATCACTACAAAGGCCACAGCGTTTAGCAAAATTTCCTAAAGACTTCTTCGACTTTATTGTCATCGATGAAGCACATCATGCTATCAGTGATGGCTACCAACGTGTACTCGAACATTTTGATGAAGCGGATGTATTAGGTGTAACGGCTACTCCTGATCGTGGAGACATGAAGAATCTAGGTAGTTATTTTGAATCATTAGCATATGAATACACATTACCTAAAGCAATTAAGGAAGGTTATTTGTCACCAATTAAAGCGATAACAATTCCACTGAAAATTGATTTGAGTAGTGTTGGTCAACAAGCTGGTGATTTTAAAGCTAGCGAAGTTGGAACAGCACTGGACCCTTATCTAGAAGGAATTGCAGAAGAAATGAAAAAGCAATGTGCTGATCGAAAGACAGTAGTCTTCCTTCCACTAATTGCGACAAGTCAAAAGTTTTGTAAATTACTAAATGAGATGGGATTCAATGCGGTTGAAGTAAATGGAAATAGTGAGGACCGTGCAGAAATTCTTGAAGACTTCGACAAAGGAAAATACAACATACTGTGCAATTCGATGCTTCTAACAGAAGGTTGGGACTGTCCATCTGTCGATTGCGTAGTTGTGCTTCGACCAACAAAGGTACGAAGTCTATACAGTCAAATGGTAGGGCGTGGAACGCGTTTATATCCAGGTAAGGAAGAATTACTATTATTGGATTTCTTGTGGCACACAGAACGACACGAGTTATGCCATCCTGCGCATCTCATTTGCGAAAATGAAGAAGTAGCGAAGAAAGTTACACAGAATCTAGAAAACGCTCCAGGAGTCCCTATGGACCTTGAAATGCTTGAAGAAAAAGCAAAGAGCGATGTTGTAGAAGAACGTGAAGCAGCTCTTGCAGCACAGTTGGCTGAAATGAAGAAACGTAAGCGTAAACTTGTAGATCCATTGCAATTTGAAATGAGTATACAAGCGGAAGATTTATCTAGTTATGTACCTTCGTTTGGGTGGGAGATGAGTCCGCCAAGTGAAAAACAAGTTAAAGCATTAGAAAAAATGGGAATCTTCGCGGATGAAATAGACAACGCTGGGAAAGCCAATTTGCTACTCGATAGACTACAAAAACGCCGTGTAGAAGGCTTGGCTAGTCCGAAACAAATACGATTCCTTGAAGGTAGGGGATTCCAACATGTCGGTAGTTGGAATGGTGAAAGTGCAAGAAAATTAATCGATAGGATTGCTGGAAACAATTGGCGCATTCCTAGCGACATAAACCCAAGAGAATATGAACCGAAAAATTAAAAGGAGAACTAAAAATGCAAAAAGTAATAAACATTAATGTAATTGCACCACATGAGAATAACCCTCGTGTAGACTTAGGTGATTTAACAGAATTGATTGACAGTATTAAAGAAAACGGAATTTTACAACCGATAACAGTTGTTGAAGATGGCTTCTTATTCAAAGTGATAATGGGTCACAGACGTTTGGCAGCTGCTAAGGAAGCAGGTCTTACTGAATTAACGTGCGAAGTAGTGGCGATGGATGATAAGAAACAAGCAGCAACAATGTTACTTGAAAACATGCAACGTAAAGACCTTACTCCATATGAAGAAGCACGTGGCTTCCAAATGTGTTTGGATTTAGGTATCGAAGAAGATGAATTGAAACAACGTACTGGATTAAGTAAAAAGAAAATTAGACATCGACTTAAGATGCTTGAACTTGATCAGGACCGAGTTGAAAAGGCAAGTGGTGGTTCTATTGAAGAATATATTGCATTAGAAGAAATCAAAAACTTAGAAGAACGAAATCGATTAGTAGAATTCGTAGGGACAGACAACTTTAATATGGAATTATTAAAAGCAAAAGAAAAGCAAAGTAAACCAATCGCACCGAACGTTGAAGTTACAGACGATGAAACGTCAATTGAACCTATTGACAAAGTCACTGATGAACCAAAATATGATTTAGATTTGATGTTTAAATTACGTATTAACTTCATGCAAAAAGTCTTTGAACGAAAAATTGACAAAAATGAATTTGCTGAAGCAACAACTTTTCTAACTTCTGCACAACTAAAAAACAACTTCTCAATCAAAGGCAATTTCTCAACATTTGAAAAAGTGTGTGATGGAACTCCTGTAGATGAAGAAGAAATTGCAAAACATACAATCAATTACTTTGTTGTCACCGTATATTCGGGGATGGAACAACTAAAAGATGCAACTGTATACAATTATCTTAAAATTTTTGGCTACAAACTTAGTGATGATGAAAAGGCTTTCGTAAAAGAATTTAGCGAGGAATAGTTATGAAAATAGTAGATGACTATCACGCATATGGGAAGGCAGTGTCATACATTAAGGCGATTGCTGAACATTTAATTAACAAAGCGAAAAATGATCCGCTGTTGCAAGAAACGTTAAATAAACCAAACAAATCTTTAAAAGGGATGTTTGAATACGTGAAAAGTGAAGCCAGAAAACTGGCAAAAGATGGATGCGCTGTAGTTGAAGACGAAAAAGTATATGCTTTAGCACAACATTATTATGATGAAGATTCGTTGGATTTCGAACCGAAGGAAAAAAAGGAAGTAAATCCAAAAACACCACAAGAAAAAAAAGTAAAGAAAGTAGATAAAATCGAACTTCCGGAAATGGATATGGATGATTTTGAGTTTTAGTTATGGCAAAAAAAAGTGAGCTAGAGATTTTGGCTAAACTTAAATTAAAGCAGCCAAAAGGACTAAAGAAGTTTATCTATCATGAAACGGATTATCAAAAAATAAGTTTAGATAGGCGTTGTTATAGGCGTTATGGATATGTAGAAGTGATAGAAAAATGGAGAGGTAAATTACTGTTAAGGGTATTCGCATATAAAAACTATTCACAAAAAGAGAAAAGGACCTACAAAAATATCATGATCCAAGAAGTAAACCGAAAGCTTCAAGGTTATAAATCATTTTTAGCAGGAAATATGTCTGCCAACATGAGTGGACGAACAATTTATTTTGAAGATGAATTGTACTTTGGAGAAGTGAAAAACTCATGGGAATGTTATGGTTACGAAATGTATGATAAAGAATCAATTATACAAGATTTGAATATTCCTTACTGCTCATATGATTTGTATCAAAAACACTTAACTACTGAAATCAAAGAATATTGGACAAATAAATATAAGCATAGCATCCGATTTTTTGATTACATATGTTTGTATTTGGAAGAACCAAAAATTGAGTTGCTTGTAAAAGCAGAGCTTGATCACTTTATAACATCGATTAGATATTTAGATCTAAGTCAAAAAAGTTTATCGAAAATATTTAAAGTTGATGCTAAATGGATTCCTTTTTTACATGAAATCGATATAAACGATTTACTCGTGATAAGAAAAATGAAGGATTTAAGAAACCTTGATGATTTACAATCGCTTAAAACTTTCAATGATTATGATTTTATAAAGAAATATTGGAAATTTCCACAAACATTTGATTATTTTTCTGATACTGGAAACGGATCTAAAAGAAACCGGTTATTTTCTAATGTTTCTATTTACAATGATTATTTAAGATTTGCGGAAGAACTAGGCATTGATTTGCATAGAAATAAAAATCTATTTCCTGAAAATTTGATAAAAGAGCACAACCACTTAGAAAAACTAATTAATAGAAAGAAGAGTGAAAAGAGTCAAAAAGCCTTCACTAAATTTTTTGCTAAACATAAAAAACATATTTTTAAAAACAATGAATATGTTATTAGGCCAGTTAAAAGTGAAGAAGAATTAATTGTAGAAAGTAAAGTGTTAAGTCATTGTGTGCGTACTTATGCCAAGCAGGTTGCTGATGGGGAAACAGAAATCTTATTTGTACGAAAAGTAAGTAGTATAAACGTTCCGTTTGTAACTGTGGAAGTTAGAAACAAGAAAATAATTCAAGTACGTGCAAAATATAATGGTTCACCACCTGATGGTGTTAAAGAATTTTTAAAAGACTGGAGTAGAAAGAACAAGATTCAATGTTCTTATTAGCGACCGAATATGTTTGCTATTCATAAAAGCAAACAAAATTGGTTGCACTTACTGGAGGGTACATGCAAGAGTATGAAAACGATTTATTAGAAATATTAGAGAGTGTTGATCCATCCACTCTCAATTACCAAGAATGGACGAATATAGGGATGGCCCTCAAGCATGAAGGCTATACCGCGATGGATTGGGACCAATGGAGCAGTAAAGATTCCAGTAGATACCATGCTGGTGAATGTTTCAAGAAGTGGGATACTTTTCAAGGAACAGGAACACCAGTTACTGGAGGCACCATTGTTCAATATGCAAAAGAGAATGGATGGACACCACCATATAGAAGTGGTGGTCCTGATTATGAATTGGATTGGGATTCTACAATTAACGCTAAAGATGAATTAGTAGTTGTGGATCCTGCGTGGGTTGAAGGTAAGGAAATAAAAGAACCTAAGTACTGGAAACCGGTTAAGGATTTGATTACTTACTTATCAACTTTATATGAGTCTACTGACAATGTTGGTTATGTCACAACTTCCTATCAAAATGATGCAGGAAAGTACGTACCGACAAAAGGGAATTACGATCGTACAGCTGGAGAATTAATTGAACAATTAAACAAATGCAATGAAGATATTGGAGCTGTATTGGGTGATTATCAAGAAGAAGTAGGTGCTTGGATTCGATTCAATCCGTTAGACGGTAATGGAATCAAGAACGACAACGTTAGTGAGTATCGATATGCATTAGTAGAATCTGATGCAATGGAATTAGAGAAACAATATGCAATTATTACCGAATTAGAATTACCTGTCGCATGTTTGGTCCATAGTGGAAAGAAATCAATACATGCAATCGTTAAAGTGCATGCTGCAAATTACGATGAGTATAGAAAGCGTGTTAATTACCTTTACGATGTTTGTAAAAAGAATGGATTAAAGGTAGATGAACAGAACAAAAATCCAAGTCGATTGTCTCGTATGCCTGGAGTTACTCGTAATGGTCACAAACAATTTCTTATTGCAACTAACATAGGAAAAGAAAGTTGGCAAGAATGGCAAGAGTGGATTGAAGCGGTGAATGATGATTTGCCTGAACCTGAAGCAATTGAAGATATTTGGGAAAATCTTCCTGATTTATCTCCAGTATTAATCGATGGAATCCTTAGACAAGGACATAAGTTGCTTATGGCTGGACCAAGTAAGGCAGGGAAGTCATTTGCACTTATTGAGTTGTGCATTGCAATCGTTGAAGGACAAAAGTGGCTTGGTTTCCAATGTACACAAGGGCGTGTGCTGTATGTCAATTTAGAGCTTGATCGAGCGTCATTGTTGCATCGTATTAAAGATGTGTACACTGCATTAGGAATACAGCCTAGCAATCTTAAAAACCTTGATGTATGGAACCTTAGAGGTAAATCAGTACCGATGGACCAACTTGCTCCTAAACTCATTAGAAGAGCTCAAAAGAAGAACTATATTGCAATTGTGATTGACCCTATTTATAAGATCCTAACTGGTGATGAAAACAGCGCAGATCAAATGGCACACTTCACCAATCAATTCGATAAGGTATGTACAGAATTAGGCAGTGCAGTTATCTATTGTCACCACCATAGTAAAGGTGGACAAGGTAATAAACGTTCAATGGACCGTGCTTCAGGAAGTGGAGTATTTGCTCGTGATCCTGATGCATTGCTTGACTTGGTTGAGTTGGAATTACCAAACACATTAGTTGGCCAATTACAAAATGAAGAACTACGTAAATATTATGGAAAGGTTCTTAACGATAAGGCTTCAGAATATGCATCTAGTTCAGTAGAAAATGATGACTATATGAATTATAGGAAGCTGTATGATCATCTGCAGATGGTACTAAATGCGAACAGCTTGGCCGAAGTGGATAGACAAACTGAATTAATTAAAGAGAAGGTAAACGGACGTACAGGATGGAGAATCGAAGGAACTCTCAGAGAGTTCGCTAGGTTCAAACCGCTCAACTTATGGTTCGATTACCCAATACATTCAATTGATACAATTGGCCACCTTAAGGATATAGATCCTGAGGGTGCATACCCATATAAACAGAAAGAGAAGCGTAAAGATAAAGCTGAGAAAGAAAAAGAGAAAGCAGTTAATAATTTTGTAGTAGAATATGAAAATTTGGCATTTAATGGCGAAGAAGTTTCAGCTAATGACTTAAGTGAGTCTCTGGATGTGAATCAAAAAACACTATTAGCGTGGCTTGGTAAAGGTCAAAAGCAAAAGAAGCAATTAGCAGACATGTACGAGAAATATATGGGAGAAGATGGTAGGAGTTATATACGAAAAAAAGAAAAAAAATAGGGTGCTCCAAATAAGAGAGAGCGCACCGGAGCACGGGTGCGATTACATATCAAAATATAGGTGGAGCACCTATGCGCTTTTATGTTCTTAGCGCACCGGAGCACGGGTGGTGCGCCGACCTATATATATACATATAAGTTGCTGACGCACCCACTCTCGTAGGTGTAGTAAGTCTAGCGTACGCTCTCGCTAGACGACTCACTACAACCGACGAAAAGAGAGTACCAACATGGAGCACCCAAATGAAGGAGAAAAATAAAATGAAAAATTTTATAAAAGTAGAAATTGAAGAAGTTGATTTTAAAGAAATAGAGACGACTTATAAACTAATCAACTCATCGTGTGTAGTTGAATTAGACGAAGATTCAAAGACAATTATTGTTCTATACGGAAGTGACGTTGCAGTATACGGTTTGACCACAGAGTCTTTTGACAAGGTTTGGAAAACGTTACTCGGTGAATGCTAATGAGAATCTATTTAGCCGGTCCTATTACAGGAACTGATGATTATGTGGAACGTTTCAAAGAAGTTGAAGAGTCGCTAACAAGTCCTGGTATAGAAGTTGTGAATCCAGTTACTGATCTGATACTAGATTATGAAGAGTACATCATTCGTGGATTGAAGATGCTAGCTGAATGTGATTGGATCTTTATGCTAGATGGTTGGGAAAATAGCAACGGAGCAAAACTAGAATACCAATATGCGAAAACAGTAGGAAAGAAGATTGTGTTTCAAGGTGATGACAACATGAATTTCTTTATCGAAAAAAGTTTAGCAGGAATAACTGGCTTCTTTCAAAACTTAGCAAATGCAGTTGGTAGATCCTTTCCACTAGATTCACAGGAGTTAGATGATGAGTAGCATGAGCTTCTTTCTTCCGATGAAGAAAATCCCAACAGTAACACATCAGCAAAAGAAAGTGTCAGTCGTAAAAGGCAAACCAGTTTTCTATGAGGAAGATGATTTGAAAGCTGCACGATCTAAATTCATGGCAATGCTTGGCCAAAAAGCTCCAAGCGATAAATTCAAAGGACCTATCCGGTTGACTACTTGGTGGTGTTTCCCTGTGACTAAGAATAAAAGCGATGGAGAGTACAAAGTCACTAAGCCCGATACAGACAACCTAGTAAAACTCTTTAAGGACTGTATGACTGCTGTGGGATTTTGGAAGGATGATGCAGAAGTGGCTAGTGAAGTGATTGAAAAGTACCATGCTGACATCGTGGGTATTTGGGTGAAGGTAGAAGAGTTATGAAGGTGATTGTACTTGAGAAAGGTGATGGCCGAGCAAAGATCACACGCGTCATTAAGAATGGATTCCTGGTAACTAAGCGTAATGGTAGAGTTCAAGAAACTTACGATATAAAAGGTCGTGAAGAAGCTACTGCTCAATCACTTATTAGCAAAGGTTATAAAGTTATAGAACATAATGAAAATGGAGTAGATGACCCTGTTATGCAGGGAAGTCTATTCTAGAAGATTTGGACAAATTAGACACCCTAAGGGTTTTGAAAGGAAAATAAATTATGAATTATAAGTTAGTAAACATAGTAGGCGAAGATGTTTTAGCAAAGTACGAGAAATTACTTGGTGAAGAATGTGAAATAGTTGGTTACTTCAATGTGGGAACCAGTATGAGCTTAATGTTTGAAGATGGAGTACTACAAACTTCGCCTATCGAAGGTGTAGTAGAAGAACCTGAACAAATAATTATTCACACAAAGAACTCAATTTACACGTTAGGAAAGAATTTGGAGGAAAAATGATGTTTACTATGTTTGATACATTGATTACATTTATATACACACTTGGTATTGTGTTTATTTCAACATTGATTATCATAATTGTTTATAGCGTGTACAAATTTATCAAAACGGATTTGAAGAAGTAGGAAGGTAGGAAGAGGGGATACATGAACGAAATCGAACAACTAAAAAGAGATCTGCAAAGTTATGGCTATTACAAGAAGTTATTAACAGAGTTGGATATACACATTTATAGCCTGAAGCAAAAGATAAAACGCGAGGAAAGCCCTCACGCAATTTCATACAGTGGCGAAATAACAACGTACATATGCAATACATGTGGGCATATGGAATTAGTCCCTAGTGGGCTTAAAAACGTCGAATGTAGGAAATGTGATTCGACTATGATGATGTTGAAAGGTCAACAAGAATCAATAGCAAAAGCGAAACTAATCAAAGTGGATGCAGGGAAGAATGTTAGCAGCCTGATCATTACTCTAGCTTCATTGGAAAAACTAAAAGAAGAATACAAAAAGGATATAGACAGGTTAGGTCTTGATAAAGGGCTCTCTATGCTTGAAGATGAGCAACGCATTATAATCGAAAAACATTACTTCGAAGGCATTTGTTATGAACATGTGGGGATGATGTTACATAAATCACGCAAAGCAGTTAGATATGCAAATCAAAAAGCACTCAAGGTTATTTACAACAACTCGCAAAAAAGGGCCTACATGCCCTTCGATTTTGATGTATAATGGTCATAGGTCGCAAGTGTGACCAATCAAAACAAATAACTAGCACTCTATCATTAGAGTGCTTTTTTAATGCAGATACCTGATGTTTCATCTCATCCCCTACACAAATTGAGATGATCCTTTTTGCATATTATGTTTCTCCTTACTTACATAAATACATTCATACTTTATTTGCTCGCATCAGGTATCGGCGTTAGAAAAATTGACATGGTGGACCTCCACTAAAGATAATTCCTCAACCAGCAAAAGAGTCTAGAAAATGAATGATAAATGGTCGAAAATGATAAGAAAAGTTTATAATAATACAAGAAAAGTTGAATTTTAATAAGAAAAAGTTTAATTATTTTGGGCTATTTTGTTGATTTGCCGGGGAGAACCATGGTAATATACGTGTGTAAAGAAACTGTACCGGTTTCTCGACAAAGTAAAAGACAGGATTGCCGTCCTGTCTTTTTTATGTATATTTGTCTTTTTGAAACCTAGTTAATTAATCTCTTGTTAATAAGTAAAGCATTACCATAAAGATAATAACTTCGCTCATATAACTCCTGATTTAATGTTGTACCGGTTTCTCGACAAATATACATGGTTGTTGGTGCAAAAGCACCGAGATAAATGTTTTTAAACATATTATCCTCCTTCTTGTTTTTATTAAAGAGCCACAAGAAAGGAAACAAAAAATGGATAGGCTACACAATAACCTAGATCCTGAAGTGAAGAAATCTTCAAGAACAACTGTATTATATCATGCAATATATGTCTTTTTTTGAGAAAAAACTGAAAACTTTTAGTTTTTTTTCATTTGTTTTCAAGATTTTTCCTGGATTTCAAAAAAAGACGATAAATAAAGGATTTTCATCACTTTTTACCAATAAACACTAAAACGAAAAGCGGTTATCACACAATTTCACATAATTAACAAATTGAAAGGAGGTAGATACTATGGCAAAGCAAAGTAAATGGGATACAAACGTAAAACCTAATCTAGAATTAATCGAAGCATGGGCTAGACGTGGAGCAATTGAAGCGGACATTGCTAAGAACCTAAACGTGGCACGGTCTACCTTCGAGAATTACAAACGTGATTATCCTGAATTAAGAGAAGCGTTACGAAACGGAAAAGAACCTGCTGATCTACAAGTAGAAGCTGCATTGTTTAAAAAAGCAGTTGGATACGAATATAAAGAAGTACGAAATGAAGTGACAGATGGTGGATGGAAAGAAGTTGTTACTACTAAACAGGTGGCACCTGACACTACTGCACAAATCTTTTGGTTGAAGAATAGACGACCAGATTTATGGCGTGATAAACAAGATGTTGAGTTGAGTGGTGAAGTGAACAATCCATTCGAAGGACTTACTACAGAGGAGTTGAAGGCGCTTGCTAAAGAAGCAAATGATTAGACAAGGAGCAAAGATAGAACTTGCAAAGCGCGAGTTCTTTTCTTTTTGTAACTTGCTTGCACCAGACTTCTACAAGGAGGATCGTGAATATCTTGTGACTTTATGCAATACACTTCAAGAGTTCTATGAAGGTGATGATGATGTAATTATTATCAATATGCCACCACGTCATGGGAAATCGCGTACTGCATCTAATTTTGTTGAATGGTTATTTGGTATCAACAGGCAACTAAAGGTGATGACTGGTTCGTATAATGAAACACTATCAACTACTTTTTCAAAAGCAGTAAGAAATACGATATCTGAAAGAAAAGCGGATCCAAACATTCCGGTGTATAGTGATGTGTTCCCTGGAACAAAAATCAAATGGGGAGATGGTGCAATGAACTTATGGAGCCTAGAGGGTGGATTTAATAGTTATCTAGCAACTTCTCCTGGAGGAACTGCAACAGGATTTGGGGCCAACTATCTTATCATTGATGACTTGATTAAGAATGCAAAAGAAGCAAACAATGCTCGTATTCTTGAAGAACAATGGGAGTGGTTTGTTAATACAATGCTTTCACGAACGGAGGCAGGATATAAAATTATTATCATCATGACTAGATGGCATACAAAGGACCTTGCTGGTCGTGTACTTGATTGGTGCAAAGAAGAGCATAAAAAGTACAAACACATCAATATGCCAGCATTTGATGAAGATGGCAACATGCTTTGTGATGAAGTGCTTCCCAAACACGAGTACTTGGATAAGGTAGCTACAATGGGTGAAGATATTGCATCAGCCAACTATCAACAAAAGCCAATTGATATCAAGGGTAAATTATATACATCGTTCAAAACATACGAACGTATCCCAGTTGATTCAACAGGACAACCACTTTTTACAAGTATACGTTCTTATACGGATACTGCAGATGAGGGTAGTGATTATTTATGCACAATCATTTGGGGGATATATGAACATTACTCATATGTACTAGATGTCATATATACTCAATTACCTATGGAAGAAACGGAGCCGATGGTAGCAGCTGCTTTAGACAGTAATAAAGTAATGACTGCACGTTTTGAGTCCAACAATGGTGGTAAAGGATATGCACGGCAAGTGGCAAGCATATTGGAAGATGATTTGCGAAATTATACGTGTGATGTGTCTTGGTTTCATCAAAGTTCAAACAAAGTGGCTCGTATACTAACTGCAGCACCATATATTATGAGAAATGTATTGTTTCCAGTTGATTGGAAGAGTCGTTGGCCTGATTATTATGAAGCAATGAATACATATCAACGAAAAGGAAAGAACGAACACGATGATGCACCGGATGCAACATCAGGAATAAAAGAAACGAATGAATTACTTGATTAGGAGGAAGAAAGATGGGGTGGTTTAAAAACATGTTACGATCATGGCTAAATATTCAAAATCTAAATGGACGTCAATTCTACATTCAAAACATGATGGACTTTGATGCTAACGTTTTCAAAAATTATATGTGGTATCGTGGGGATCCTGAAGAACTACATCAATTCTTCCAACAAGTAGGAAGTGAAGATGCATCTTTTTGGGCAACAGCTACACGTGGAGTGCGCAAAATCCATACAGGGATACCTGCACTTATTGCAGATGTATTATCGGATATTGTCATTCAAGATATGAACGAAGTCACAGCAACTACTAGACAAGTTGACGTTGACTATATTTGCAACAAAAACGATATTGAAAACCTGTTAAGCAATTCACTGCCATACGTATTGGTAAAAGGTGATGGTGCTTTCAAGATATCGTTTGATTTGAAAGTAGGAGATTATCCTATTATCGAATTCTACGAAGCCGATAAGGTCGAGTTCAAATATGAACGAAGCAAGTATAGTGAAACTATATTCAAGAATTATATTGAACATGATAATCGTCATTATGTTCATAAAGAAATCTACGGATATGGCTATATAAAGAACGAACTCTACACATTGGATGATAACAAAAAGGTCCCTATGAATACTGTACCTGAATTAGCTGATGTCAAAGATTTCATTTTTGCTGGAGCTGAAGTTGATAAGCAAGGAATTATTTCAAAATATGGAACGCTGAACATGGCTGTTCCTTTTTTAATATTCAAAAGTGCTAAGTTCAAATATCGTGGGAAATCGATTTTTGAAACAAAACAAGGTAACTTCGATGCGTTAGATGAAGTTGTATCGCAATGGATAGATGCAATTCGCAAAGGGCGTACTACAAGATACATTCCTGAACGTTTATTACCTAGAAACCCTAAAACGGGTGAGACATTAATGAAGAATGATTTTGAATCATCATATATTCAAACCAAAGGTGATATCTCTGAAGGCGGTAATAAGATTCAAGTTGAAACACCTAATATCCAAGCTGAACAGTATTTACAAACATATGTGACAGTATTGGACCTGTGCTTGCAGGGGTTAATCAGTCCATCTACTTTAGGAATTGATAACAAGAAGTTAGATAACGCTGAAGCACAACGTGAGAAAGAGAAAGCGACTCTTTATACACGTGGAAAAATCGTAGAAGCCTTACTTAAGGTGATTCCAAAATTATTGAATGTATCGATAAAAGCGATGGATGTATATCATATGAAATCTATTACTGAAGATGATATCGAAATCTCAATTGCATTTGGTGAATATGCCAACCCTTCATTTGAATCAGTTGTAGAAACTATGGCAAAAGCTCGCCAAGGTCAATCGATGAGTACGGAGAAGATCGTTGATGAAATGTATGGTGATTCGCTAACTGCTGAAGAAAAAGAAGAAGAAGTAAAACGTATCAAAGAAGAGTATGGTCTAGTGCAAATGGATGAACCAGGAATGTTTAATTCTGATGTTCCTGACCCAACGTTGGAGGAGAATGTATGATCGTAAATGTACCAAGTAAAAACGGTGAAGTGAGAAGTTATAACATGAAGCCTAAAAAAGCAAAAGAGACTGTGCAAATGATTCGAGAAGCACATAAAGGACAAAACATGATTATTGCTCTTGAAAAGGGTAGTGTTATGGAACTTCGCAACGATAAATATGACACTGCAATCGAAGTGTTAGATGCAGTAAAAGACTGGATTAAGAAAGGCTATAAAGTCTATTCAGTCAAAAACATTATGAAGGTGTAATATGGACGAGTACAACATCTCCGAGATATACAAAGAGATGGAGAACTACCTAATCGAATCCGTGATGCGTAATATGAAGCGTCATACCGATTGGGAAACTACTGAAGATTTTAAGTGGGATGCATGGCAAGTAAGACAACTAGAAGCATTAGAAGAATATCGCAAACGAAACCTTTCGTATGTAAATAAACGCAGTAACACCGTGAATATTAAGCTTGAAGAATTAATCAAGCAATCATATGAGCATGGTGGCATGGAAGAAGAAATAAAGATTCTGAATGCTATTAAGAAAGGTGCTAAATTAAAACGTTCTAAAGGTATTGATGCAAACTTCTTTAAGATTAACGATCGTAAACTTTCAGCATTGATAAAAGCAACTCAAAAAGACTTAACAAAAGCATCACATGCAATGTTGAGAAAATCGAATGATGAATATCGTAAAGTAATTCATAAAGCTGCGATGTTTGCAAATACAGGAACGACTACAGTGGGTCAAGCAATTGATATGGCTACAAAAGACTTTGTAAAGAAAGGTATTAATTGCATCCAGTATTCAAATGGACGAGTTGTTAATATCAACACGTATGCAGAGATGGCTATTCGAACTGCGAACAAGCGTGGGTATTTAAGTGGTGAAGGTGATAAACGGAAGGAATGGGGAATCCATACTGTTCTTGTAAGCCAATATGGCGCATGTAGTCCTACTTGCTTGCCGTGGCAAGGAAAAGTATACGTTGATGATGTTTGGTCGGGAGGTGCGGCCAAAGAGGCTGAGGAGCAGGGTTATCCACTTCTAAGTCAAGCAATTGCTGATGGTCTTTATCATCCAAACTGCAAACATAGTCACACAACGTACTTCCCTGGTATTACCGAAATGCCTAAAGCAGCTGATGTTGCAAAAACTCAAGAAAATTCACAAGCAGTTGCTCAACAACGATATAACGAACGACAAATCAGGAGTTATAAACGATTAGAAGAAAATACATTAGATCCAGATAATCGTGAGAAATATGCAACTCAAAAGAGATTTTGGCAAGCTAAACAAAGAAAACTTGTTGATGATACTGATGGAATGAAACGCAACTATAAACGCGAATCGATTGAGGGGAAGGGTTATCGGAAAACTGATAATTCAACTGAAAAAGCCACAGTAAATAACGTTAAACGAATTGGCACTAATGCAGTTAACCAAGATATAGTAAAATCGGAAGACTATAAATCGAAATTCCAACAACTTAGTAATAATCAAACGTTGAATAGCGCTATTCATAAACAGACTACACATATACTAGCAAAAGCAAACAACACTGATACTGAGTATTTGAGGATATTAGATGCTAAAACCGGTGAAACTATCATAAGTGCACAAGGTAAAAAAGATGCACTTGAAGTAGGTTTAAATGAAGCACAAAAGAAAATATTAAGCAATCATAAAGGTCAAGTTGTAGCAATACACAATCACCCTACGAATATATTGCCAACAGGTTCTGATTTTGTCGTTTCCGGAGCACGTAATTATGATTTTGGTATAGTGGCCACTCATTATGGGGATTTGTATAAATATAGTCATGGTAAAAGAAGATTCACATCAACATTTTATGCCAAACAAATTGACAAGTATTCTAGTGCACCCTATAATATGGGTGTAAAAGAAGCACAAGAAAAGACACTTGATTTATTGAGAAAGGAGTATGGTATATTATGCGAAAAAATAAAATAGTGAAGTACTTCGACGGAATCATTTTGACTGACAGAACTCCTGAAGAGATAGAAGCATCTATCCAAGAAGAATTAGAAAAAATGAAAAATTTTGATAGTTGGCAAGAAATCGCTGAACATGAAGGAATAGATTATTAATACGAATACATTAACTAATGCACTCTTTAAACAGAGTGCTTTTTTTATACCCGAAAGGAGGAATCATGAAAGTAAAGTGTATCAAGGAATACTTCGATAAACTTCAAAGCGACTATATTAAGCCAGGAAGTGTATTCGATACTACTGAAGGAAGGGCGAAAGTTCTCATTGATCAAAAAGTAGTTGAAGAAGTAAAAGAAAAACCTAAACCAATAAAAGAAGGCGCTAAGTAGAGCGCTTTTCTTTTTGCCCAATCCGCTCATGGCTTAAAAAGGTGCGAGAAGATGGTGAGACACACCTAAAACTGATAAGCGTGAGACACACGAAAAACAGGAGGAAATATGAAAGAACAAAACAAGTATCCATTAAACATTCAATTATTTGGAGGTGGTGACCCAGCAGGAGGGGCAGATGGAGGTGCAGGAGCACCTAATCCACAATCTCAAACACAGCCAAGTGCAACACCGGAAATTGACTACAACAAGTTAAGTGAAGTTGTTGCTGGCAGACAAGCTAATGCGGGAGATTCTGCACTTAAAGGTTTCTTTAAAAGCCAAGGCCTAACTGAAGAGCAAGCAAAAGAAGCTATGACTAAGTACAAGGCGGACCAAGCAGCTGCAAAAGAAGCTGAAGCCAATAAGTACAAAGAACTTGAAACTGAAAACGCAAAGCTTAAAGCACAAATATTGAATCGTGAGCTTGATGCGTCATTAACAACTTTAGCTGCTGCTGAAGGGGTTGATGCACAAAAAGTCGGACGTTTACTAAAGTTAGTAGAACGCGAAGGTTTAGTAGGTGAAGACGGAAAAATCATTGATGATAAAGCAAAAACTGCCATCAATGACGTTTTAAAAGATTTCCCTGAATTTAAGTCAAATCCAAACGGAACAGGAGGGTTCCAACCTATCGGAACTCCAGGAACTGATGGTGGTTCAGGAAGTGAGACCAGAATTCAAGATGGTCGAATTATTTTACCAAGTAAAAAATAGGAGGAAGAAATTTTATGATTAACTATGTATCACAGTTTTACAATCAAATTATGGAATTGTATGGATCTGATTTAAAGTCAGTAAAACTATTCAATTCTAACCCAACGATTAAAATTATTAACACAAAAGATATTCGCTTGCCGAAAATCAAAACAAGTGGATATAAGGACCATACGCGTGGTTCACTTGGTTTCAATTCCGGAACATATGAAAACGAGTTTGAAACAAAAACTCTTGATCATGACCGTGACATTGAGTTTGTAGTAGATCCAATGGATGTAGATGAAACAAACCAAGTTCTATCAATTGGAAATATTCAACACGACTTTGACCGCCGTCAATCAATTCCTGAACTTGACTGCTACACATTCTCTAAACTATATAGTGAATTAAACCGCGTTGCACCTGCTAACATTTCTACTGATGTCATTACAAAAACAAACATTCTTGCTGACTTTGATGCTGTTGTGGAAAAACTAGAAAATGATGGTGTGCCAATTTCGCGCTGCATTATCTACTGTACATCTACATACAAAAAGATTTTGAAAAATGCTGAAGGTATCCAACGTACGTTAGATGTTTCAAAAGGGAACGGATTGGACCGTCGTGTTACTTCTATGGAAAATTTCGACGAAATTGTAACAGTACCATTAGAACGTTTCAAAACAGCATACGACTTCTCTGATGGTTATGCAGTTGCGACAACTGGAAAACAAATCAACTACATTATCGTAGATCCTGATGCACAGGTTTCTCGTGTGAAATATTCATACATTCACATGTTTGCACCTGGTAGTGATTCACGTACAGCTGATAATTACCTGTACCAAAATCGTCGTTTCAATGGAACGTTTGCTTTAGATGATTTCTTAAGCAAAGCTTGTTACATGAACGTAGAAGCGTAAGAGGGAGGGTTGACTATGTATTTCGCAAGAAAAGAAAATCGTGAATATAAAGTTGATGAAGCAAGTAAAAAAACTTACTTGGAAAAAGGCTTTGATATTTACAATGACAAAGGTGAAGTGGTAGAAAGATCACCTTTGTCAAAAATCACCGTTGCTGAACATGAAAAGAAAGTGGCCGATGCAGTTGCAGAGGCAACTAAAGGTGCAGTAAGCGCGGAAGAACTAAAAGCGAAAGATGATGCTATTGCACAATTAACTGAAGCTAATAAAGCGAAAGATGAAGCAGTTGCAGATTTAAAAGCAAAATTAGCAAAAGCAGAAAAAGAATTAAAAGCTGCAGCGAAGTAGGAGGTGCCTATGCCCTACCAACCATATGTAGATGAAAACTACTACAAAGAAACTTACGAGGGAGTAGTGAAAGATGTTTACTCTCTTGGAAAATTACTCAAAAAGGCAAGTCGTCACATTGATACATTAACTTTCAACCGAATTATAGGTAAGTTTGATGATCTAAGTGATTTTCAACAAGAAATTATAAAGGATGTTATATGTGAACTTGTCGATTTTGAGTATACAAACAAAGATGCTCTTGAAACAATTCTTAGTGAGTATTCAATCAACGGTGTAACAATGCATTTTGGAGAGTCCTGGACAGTAAAAGTTGAGAATGGTATTCCAATACCAACTGAACTTTTTTCGCTCCTAGAACAGACAGGATTAACTACTAGGAGCTTTTACTATTAAGTATCCACAGTTAGTCCCCGATTCAGTATGCACCACACCGATTGAAGTAACGATTTACAAAGAAGAGTTAGGGCCTACAGGTGGGCCACAAGTTGCGATAGATGCAACATCATTGAAATGTAATTTCCAAGATGAAGCCTATCAAATATTAAATGCTGAGAAGAGTCTTATCACTTTAAATGGTAAGGCTCTTTTTAATGGAGATATTGCACCTGGATTAGCAACTATCTCAAATGGTTTTGTAATTGTACATGGCGAAAAAAGACAAATTTACAAAGGTCGAAAATCACGCAATCCTGATGGTTCAGTGAATTTCACGACATTGGAGTTGAAGTGATGGCTGTAGCAAAAACAAAGTTGAAGTTATTTCCATCAAAATTAAAGCAATTGGATATAGATGGTCAAAGAGCACTTGCTATGACAGCTGAAGAATTGAACACTCGAGTTCGAAATGCACAAGTAATGCCCTTTGATAATGGAACCATGCAAAATGAAAATACAGATGTTGATGATACGAAAGCGGCAAATGGAAAAGTGACGATAATCACTACAAGTCCCCAAGCGCGTCGTTTATATTTTCATCCTGAATACGATTTTCAAACCATTAACAACCCTAACGCAAAGGGTAATTGGTATGAAGATTGGTTACCAGGTGGAACGAAACAAAAAGATGCAGCAAAGATTTTCGGTCAGTTCTACAAAAGGCTTATCGGCTAGGAGGTAAAGATGCTTACATTAACAAACATAAGGGAGTGGCTAGAAGGAATGGAACTAGGATTTGATTTCTACTATGAAGGTAAACTTGATAGTAAGAAAGAAAAATCACTAGGAGTCTATCAACTAGAAACTAGCAACGTGCCTCATGTTGCTTTAGGTGGATTAGCCAATACAAGATACAAAACCAAACCAATTAGTTTGCTGGTCCATTGGGACATGTATCATGACCATACTGAGAAAAAGGCATTGGAATTGTACAGTAAACTAGAAAGATTGGAACAATTCAATTTAAATGATACACGTGTGTATTATGTTGAGTTGTTGAATAACGAACCTGTAGACGTCCACACGGATGATACAGGTATTTATGAGCGTGTGATTCAGCTCATAATTTATTATGAACGAAAGGAGGCATAATTATGCCAGAAACAGGAGTATATCCTTGCTATAAAAATCAATTTCAAATTGATAGTGATTCTATTGCAGATATGGAAACATTTGGTGTTGCGTTTGATAACGGAATTGAAGAATGGAAACCGTTCGATGCAGAAGGGTGGACACGTCGATTAATGACTGCAAAATCTCTTACGATTACTGTAACAGGAAAAAGAAATGTCGGTGATGCAGGTAACGACAAAGTAGCAGCTCTATATTCAAAAAATGGACGTGATGTAGAAAAACCATTCACTTGGACTTTCCCTGATGGTTCGAAGGTTGAACTAGCAGAAGCGGTAATCAATGTTACCAATGTCGGTGCAGGTGACTCTACAGGAGTTGCACCACTTGAATTCGAAGTAATGAGTAACGGTAAACCAACCTTTACTCCAGCAGTGTAGAGGGACTTCGGTCTCTCTCTTTTTATTAGGAGGACAATATGTCAAAAAATATTGATTTATCAAGTTTATTATCTGAAGAAAAGCCATCGCTAACAATCAATGGAAAAACATATATTGTGAATGATGAAAAAACAAATGTTTTAAAAATGAATGACGAAATGAAAAAAATATCAAAAGGCAAAGAAGAAGATCGTGATGATTTCGCCATTTTATCAAAAATTATTGAAATGCTTGTTGGAAAAAAAGCAGCAAAAGAAATTGATGCATTACCATTAAGTTTTTCTCAATACCAAGAAGTTTTCTTCGCTTTATTGGCATTAGTCAATAATGAAGAACTAGAGGTGGTGAAGGCTCGATTTCACGGACAATAATTCAAGCGATGATTATTATGACATCATTGACGATTGGCCATTAATTGAATCGAGCTTTTTCAAACAATATGGAATTAGATTACGAAGCGTAAGCGATATGCCTTGGAACGAATTTTGCTCATACTTAACAGGGATTATGGATGATACTCCATTAGGAAGAATCGTAAGTATTCGAGCAGAAAAAGATAAAGAAGTTATAAAAAGTTTCACTAAGGAGCAAAAGCAAATTAGAAATGATTGGTTAAATCGTAACGCTAAGAAAATAGATAAACAAACATATGATGAAGTGATTGAAGGTTTCAAAAATATGTTTAAAAAACTGGCGGAAGGAGGTGTAGCTAATGAGTAAAACAACAGTCGGACAAATAGGTCTTGATTTAACTTTGAATGGACGAGGTTTTGATAAACAAATCAACTCAATTACAAACAAATCAACTGCCAATATGGAAAACTCTTTCGGTAAAACGTTCGGAAGAATAGGAAAGATGGCTGCCGCTGCCTTTTCAATTGCTGCTATTGGCAAGTTTGCAGCATCGTGCTTGAGTCTAGGAAGTGACTTAGCTGAGGTTCAAAACGTTGTTGATGTTGCCTTTCCTAAAATGAATGGACAGGTCAATAACTTTGCTAAAAACGCGATTACTCAATTTGGTTTAAGTGAGACAGTTGCAAAAAGGATGGTTGGTACATATGGATCTATGGCCCAAGCATTTAAATTCACAGAAAAAGAAGCAGCAGAGATGGCTACAACTCTTACAGGGTTAGCTGGTGATGTTGCTTCTTTTTATAACATCGATGGTGATTTAGCATATACAAAGCTGAAATCAGTGTTTAGTGGAGAAACGGAAACATTAAAAGATTTAGGGATTGTAATGACTCAAACCGCTTTAGATGAGTATGCACTGTCGCAAGGAATTAATAAGTCAACTGCTGCAATGACTGAGCAGGAAAAGGTAATGTTACGTTATCAATTTGTTCAAGATCAATTAAAGTTTGCTACTGGTGACTTCGCACGTACACAAGACTCGTGGGCTAACCAAACACGTATCCTTACATTGCGTTGGGATTCGTTCAAAGCATCAATAGGAAAGGGATTGATTGCTTTATTCTCTCCTATCATCAAAGGGATTAACTGGGTGTTAGCAAACCTACAAGTGCTTGCTGACTCGTTTGGGAATCTTATGGAGATGCTCACAGGTTACAGTGGGGACTCAGGTGGTGGAGCGTTAGCTGATGCTACTGAAGATGTAGGAGCAGTTGGGACTGCTGCGGATGATGCAGGAGATGCCGTTGGTTCTGTTGGTGATGGAGCAAGTAAAGCAGCTAAGAAGATTCAAAAGGCTTTCGCTAAAGTTGATACTATCAACAAGCTAACATTTGGTAGTGATGATGGTGATAGTGGTTCTAGCGGTTCAGGAGGAAGCGGTGGCGGATCTTCAGAAGGAAGTGTTGCTGATGCTGTAGATTTTCCTAAAGCAACTAAACAAGCAAGTATCTTTGATGGGATGCTTAATGGAATTATCAAAGAATTCGAAAGATTGAGTTCGTTATTTATTGCTGGATTCAATTTTGGCTTTGGTGATTCATACAAAGATCTTGAGCGACTAAAAAAATATATATATTCAATTGGCGATAGTCTCGTAGAAATATTTACAAACGAAAAGGTTCTTTCATCAATAAGAAACTGGGCCGATTCATTTTACTATGGATTAGGTACAGGAGTTGGTGCGGTCGCTTCGATTGGAACTACTATAGCAACGTTGTTTGTTGGTTCCATTTCAACATATTTAGAAAGAAATATTCCAAGAATCCAGGGATTTATTTCGAATATGTTTAATATTCAAGCAGATACTAATCGTATACTTGCAGGATTCTATATGACAATTGCAGATATTGCTAGAGTATTTGCATCTCCTACAGCAATCTCAATCGGTGCAAACTTGATTCAGTCAATTGTTAATGGTGCTATGGGTTATATGGAACTTTTTCAAAAACTTGGTAGAGATATTCTATCAACACTTGTTGGGCCAATAGTAGAAAATAAAGGACTGATTAAGACAACACTCGAAGGAATGTTGAAACCTATCGAGAAGGTTACTGGTAGCATTGCTAAGTATGTGGACAATTCATTTAAAAAGATTCATGAAACATATGATCAATATGTAAAGCCAGCATTCGATAAAATCAAAGAATCGTTGACTAGTATTTTGAAAGTTATTCTTGAAAAATATAATGAGTATATTAAACCGGTAATTGACTATATTGCCGAAGATTTTTCAAAAATTCTTAATGAGTATATTCAACCAGTTGTAAATAAACTGATTGAATTCGTAGGGCAGCTCGCAGAGTTTATAAGAACGATGGTTGCTTTTTTAACTCCGATTGTTGAATTTTTAGTTGGAGTATTTGCGCCAATTGTGGCAACTGTTTTTCAGACAGCGTGGAACATACTAAGTGATTTTGTGAAATTTGTTGCAACTGTGGCAAATGGAATAATCACATTCTTTAGTGGTGTCCTTACTTTTCTAAATGCCGTATTTAGTGGTGATTGGAGTGCAGTATGGCAAGGTATCAGTGATTTCTTTGGTGGTATCTGGCAAGGTATAAAAGATACTGCAGACGAAATCATCAAAAACGTTTCTGAATTCATTACAAATACGATTAAAAACATTCAAGTAATTTGGAATACAGTTTGGAATGGGATTGGAACATTCTTTTCTAATATCTGGAAAGGAATTAATGACGGTATTGGAACAGCTGCAGGAAGACTAAAATCAACAATTGAAACAGTACTAAACACAATCAAAGGTGTATGGGAAACGATGTGGAACGGATTGAAAAGTTTTGTATCTAACACTTGGAATTTTATCATCGGTATATTCAATAAAGGTGGAAAAATATTTGATGGCATCGTTGGAGGTATCGCTGATGTGTTTAAATCGATTGTGAACACAATTCTCTCAGGAATCAACAAGGTTATAGCTGCACCATTCAAAACAATCAATGGATTGCTAAATACAATTCGTAATTTTGATGTCCCAGTCGTTGGGAAGGTGTTTAAAGGCTTATGGGGTTCTAACCCATTGCCAATACCACAAATCCCAGCATTGGCTCAGGGTGGTTATGTAAAGGCCAACCAGCCACAACTCGCAATGATTGGGGATAACCGACACCAAGGTGAGGTTGTTGCTCCTGAAAACAAACTACGCGAGTTAGCAGATCAAGCAATCGCTGGTGCAAGTAAAGGTTCTGATTCAGGTATGTTGAAAGAAATAATCCAATTGCTAAAGCAATTAATTATTCTTATTTCTTCATTGAAATTAGAATGTGAAGTTGATCGTAAAGGATTATTAATATCACTTAAAGAAGCTGAAAAAGAATTGGCAATGATAGGAGGATAGGACATGGCATATAAAACGTTACTGGTTATTGATGGTGTTACCATAAACAACATTGTTAGTTATGATGATTTGGCATCTACACAAGATGGGGAAAAATCTGGTCGTGTCCCATCTCTTCACATGAATCGAGATATACTAGGTAGAATTATGAGTATTGATGTGACTCTTGGAATTACACCAGTAAATGAAGGCATGGTTATTTTAAATTTATTAAAAAACCCTGAAATGCGTGTGCAATTTAGAGATAGTGAGACTGATACTTTGAAAACAATCGAATGCTATTGTGTTGATCCGAAAAAATCGCGATTAGAGGGCATGATGGATTACTTCGAAACTATTCAGTTTCAACTTGTTTCGATTGCGAGGTATGACTGATGTACCAAGTATCTGTAAGCGAAGCCTTTAAAACAGCAATTGCTAAATCTGTACGGCGAATGGACTGCTATTTCTTGTTCGAAGGAAATAGATACAATCCAATAAGTGTGAAAATTGATGATAATGTCTATGGTACTAACAATGTATTTGTTGGTACCTTTATTGCAAAAAGTGGAACGATTAAAGTTGATTTTAAAAATCAGTTGAATCTAGAAAATCGAAACATTGAGATATTCATGGGAGTATATGTAAATAGTACAGACATTGAATACGTTCCGATGGGTACTTATCATATTTATGAAGTGAGTAGTGATGTTGAATATAAAATTATGGATAGCAAAATGTTGTTCAATATTCCATTTAACACATCTGCAGTTATTTATCCAATCACTGTAAAAGATTTGCTGATTGAGGTATGTAGTCAGGCAGGCGTACCGCTTCATGATGATGTTTTACCAAACCAAGACTTCGTTATTCCTAGCGAAGTCTTTTTTGGTGTAAATGCGACCTGTGCAAATGTAGTTGAAGCAATCGCACAAGCGACATGTACGGTTGCTCGTATAAATCGAATAAACGAATTGGAAATGAAATGGTTCAATGAAGTTGATATCAATGTTGGTATCAATGCACAATCGAAGCAAATCACGACTACTGAAAAGTATGGCCCAATCAATTCTTTGGTTTTATCTAGAATGCCACAAAATGAAAATGTATACATTCAGGACCAGCAATCAATTGATGAGCATGGGCTGACTGAAATGAACATTGCTAACAATCCGATTTTAGACATTGATAGAAATGAATCAAAGTTGGAAATATTCGATCGTGTGAATGGAATGGAATACATACCATTCAAATGTGAATTGCAAGGTCAAATACATCTTGACAGTTGTAATGTAATCAATATTACAAATAGATCAAGAAATATTGTTAAGGCACATATTTTCAAACACTCTATTCAGTACTCCGGTGGTGTCCACAGCACACTTGAAACAATTACTCAAACAAAGAATCAAATCAATTATGATATGGCAACATCTATTGAATCTAAAGTGATGAATGTTGAGCTGATCGTAAATAAGATTGATGGTGAAATTAGAGCAGAGATTTCTAATATAAATACCAAGGTCGAGAACTTGAAGCCTATGGTATCAGCATTTGAACCAGAGAACCCTGTTGAAGGGCAAACGTGGATTGATATATCAATGAGTCCTCCAACTGAAAAGACTTGGTACGAAGGCGCGTGGGTAGTAGTAGGAGCGTATCAAGGAGACCTTGAAGATTTACAAGGGCAAATCGAATCACTCAATACATCCATTACAATGCAGCAAGGATCCATTGAAATGCTAGTAGAAAACAATACTACCATTATCAACGGGAACGAAGTTACATTAAAAGAAGCTTACTCATACATTCAACAACAAGTTGATGCTATTAACTTCGCTATTAGCGAAAGTGGTGGAATTAACAAACTACTTAATAGTTGTGGTTGGAACGGTACCGAATTTTGGAATGTTCAAGGAAACGTTCAATCGTTAACCGATGTTGATATTCGTAACAACACAGTGAGTGGATATGCGTTCATGGTAAATGCAGGAACGTTGACACAATCATTCAAAACGATTGTAGGACGTAAATACACTGTTTCATGCAAGATACGTAAATTCACAAATACGGCATATTTGAAGATTACGACAGGTACACAAGAAGTGTTCCTTTTTAATTTGCCGACTGAAGTGCAAAGTGACTGGGTATCGTTCAATGTTTCATTCGAAGCGTTAGGAAATGAGGCAATTGTGGAAATTGGTTCAGATGGTGAATGGTTATTAATTAGCGACATAATGGCAAACGATGGCGAGATACAACAACAATGGTCATCATCAAATGATGAAATTTACACGATGAATGTGAAGATAGACAAAAACGGTATCGAAGTTGCTCAAGATGGAACTAACAACAAAACAGTAATAAACACACTTGAGTTCGCTGGATACGACGGTAACGAGCGAGTCTTTTCTTTGAACGGTGACACTACCGAAGTAAACAAGATGTATGCACACGACAATGTGCAAATTGGTGGGATGCAAATCTATGCACGAACAACAGGTAATTATGGTTGTGATTTTACGATTATAAAGCGTACTGGAGGAGGATAGGATATGGCTCAATACATAGTAGGTACAACAGATGCTTACACAAAATTGATCGTTAACACGTCAGCAAGTATCACAGGTTCATATCCAAATCTAGGATTTAAAGTCAACTATTCATTTCAAATTAGACTGACTGCGCAAGGTAGTTGGTACTACAACAATTGTACATTCAACTTTAATGGGAACAAACACAACATCAATTTGGGATTTGCATTCGGAAGTGGTGGAGGAACGACAGGTGTCCTAGCGAGTGGCTCTCAAACATATGGATGGGGAGCAAGAACAACCAAGCATGAACCTGGTTTCCAATTCACTAGCGGTGGATTTAGTGGTAGTGGTAAATGTGTTGAACAATTAACAATACCAGGAACAGCCACATTAAGTGCGTACATGAATGGGACAACCCACAACAGTGCTACGATTAATTTAACGCGCGGAAACAACCCATACAACTATTGGTATGTACGTATTTACAATACAACAGCATATCTGTACAAAAATGATGCACCAAATGGTAATAATGTCATCTCTGGCTTAAACGCTGGAACTGACTATACATTTAACGTTGAATTGTGGGGGCGTGATGGCGCACGAATGAATTCGTCTTACGTTCAACTGAAAACGCGAACAAGTGGCATTAGCTACTTAACAGGACACAATGCTGCGTATATTCGAGATAAAACGTTTAAGTTTACATTTACATCTTATGATGACTCATTTACGCATGCATGGAGCGTTCGTACTAAATCGAATATGAATAAGGTATGGGCAAGTGGTAACGGAGTGAAAACAAGTGGTAAAGCTGGTTCTGTAACCGTGAACTTTACGACAGCACAAATGAATGAAATGTACGCGCTTATTCCAAGCGCGATGCAATTGGATTTAATAGTGTATTTAGATACTTACAGTGGAAGTACGTATATAGGTTCATCTACTGCTATGACTGTACCGTTTAAAATACATTCAACATATGATGCACCGACATTGAGCGGATTTAGTTACAAAGATATGCATCCTAATTCGATTGTTAAAACAGAGAATAATCAATGGATAATACAAAACGTGTCGTATCTACAGATTTATTCAATGTTAGGAACAGCGAAGAACGGTGCGTCAATATCAAAGTATCAATTGAACGTATCTGATCAAGTTATTAGTGGAACAGGAACGTCACTCACTACAACTACAATCACAAAACAAACGCAAATGGTTCTGACAGTCATTGACAGCCGTGGGCTACAATCGCAATACACGAAAACGTATACTAAATGGATACCTTACAAACCACCAGTTGTAAGTTTGTTTAACATGCTACGAATTAACGTTGTTGAGGAGTCGACTTATTTAGTGACAAATGGAACGTTTGACAGATTGAATATCAATGGAGTTGATAAGAATCCAAATCTTACGTTGAGATTTAGATACAAATTAACAACTGCTTCTACGTGGGGCGGTTGGGTACAACAGGCTATCACGATTAGTGGTAGTTCTTTTTCATACAACAACATAGTTGGACTATTCGATACAGATAAAAACTATGATGTGCAACTAGAAATTGGTGACTTCTTTGGTGCAACTTATGCGCTAACGCAGTTGCTCAAAGCACAGCCAGAGTTGTCGATAAGAGAAAACCAAGTAGGTATTGGTGCAGTGCCAAATGCATCCATAAACGCAGCATTGCAAGTGAATGGAAACATTACACAAAACGGGCAAATGGTTATTGGTTATAGAATCATACGAACATGGGAGGATTAAAGATATATGATAAATAGAATACTATCCTTATATATATATATATATAGTGCAAAAAAGGGGGTGTCGGCGTAGCTATGTAGTCGGCAACTCGACACGAGGTTTTTATGGGTGTTAACCATTTGACGCAATTGGAGATAAATAGTGAAAATATATTTCCTGTTACGCAAGAGAAGTTCTACGAAAGATATTTAACACATTCAGATCTCCAACAATATGTATATCAATCAAGAGCAACATTACAACAAGGTGGAATACTGATTAAAGATAACGTTGTTTACATTAATTTAAATCTATTAATGAATACGTCTTTAGAAAATCAATTAGTAATTGCACTACCACCAACTATTTTTGGAAAAGGATTAAAGACTTCTGGGACATCAATAACATGTAACGTTGCTGGTAATGATGGATATGCTTCTCTTAGTTCTGAAATCTGTAGATGTCAACTTCATTACGGAGATAACTTTTATCGGTTTGTATTACGAACAGCAAAAGTTGGGCAATATATAAGTCTTAATGCAGTTTTACTTTTAGATGATTGATTTCAGTTGAATTGATAACAATGATGTAACAAACCTCAATACATAGCAAAGCCCAAATTATGGGAATGGAAATACAGTTAGAGATAGGAAATGAAGATGTTTATCCGAAAATAATAACAGAGGATACTGGTTGGATTGAGTTAAGCGCAACTGTTAAATACAGAAAGTTAGGTAACGTAGTAACTGTTGTGGGGAACAGTAGTGGAAACACGTATATTCCTAAAGGCAGTTTTAAAACAATGGCAACTTTACCAGTTGATGCTAGACCTCCAATAGAACTACCATTTGCGTTTAATACCAAGGGCAATCCTACCGCTTCGGAGCAGTCGGCAAATATAAAAACAACGGGAAACGTTGAGTTATATTTGACACATATGACAACAAATTATTGGGGGTTCACAGTTACATACACGGTGTAACATTTCATTTTCTTTAGAAAGAGGAATGTTATGTCAATAAAACAAGTAGTACAACTAACAGCAGATGATAAAGACATTTATCCTGTATTGAGTGATACAGGGTGGATAGATTTACCGTTGCAAAACGGTGCAGTAAATCAAGGGACATGGGAAACTGCTCAGTATAGAAAGATTGGGATGATAGTATATGTAAAAGGGTTAGTTACATGTGTTCCAGACAAAGTTATTGCAATACTCCCTGTAGGTTTTAGACCGAAGACAAGATTTACTATTGCTAGTGTAGGTTACAACGCATCATCTGCACAATTTGTAAAACTAAACGTTGATAGTAGTGGAACAATAGATTTCACCGCCACGAGTGGAACGTATGCACGTTCAATCAAATGCAGTTTTCCTGCAGAACAATAAGGAGGTAAAATGAGCGACTTAGAAAAACTCGAACAATACAAATCAAGTCTTGAAGATGATTTGAAAAACTATGATTATTCAAAAGAAGATAAAGCAGTGATTGAAGCTGAACAAGTATACAACGCTGCGAAACTAGAAAGAGAACATAAAAAAGTTCCACACGATGCAATCAAAAAAGAAATTGTACGTGTGGATCAATTAATAGTAGATGTGAAAAACATCATTTCACTAGAGAGTGAGGAAGGGAACAATGAAGAAAATGCAGACAGTATTTGATTCGGTAGTTGCAGTTGCAGCTACTTTTTTTACGTATTTATTTGGGGGAGCTGATGTTGCAGTGATTACACTTTGTGCATTTATGGTCCTTGATTATGTTACAGGGGTAATCGTTGGATTTACTAACGATAAGTTATCCAGCGCGGTTGGCTTCAAAGGACTAGCGAAGAAAATGCTTATCATCCTTATATTAATAGGAGCGGTTCAATTAGATAGATTGCAAGGAACAGGACAATGGATTTTTCGGACATTAGTATGTTATTTCTACATCGCAAATGAAGGTATATCGTTAATTGAAAATGCTGGAAATTTAGGTTTACCTATTCCAGGTAAGTTAAAAAAAGCTCTTGAGCAATTAAAAGATAAAGCAGAAGAAGTTGAAGAAGAAATTGAAGCAGTAGAAACAGAAGAAAGTGAAGAGGTGTAATAAAATGAAAAGTAATATTGGATTAGCAGCGTTTGCTAGAAAAAAAGCAGCACAACCGAATACGATTTACGTATTAGGGTCGTTTGGTCAAGTGCTAACGAGCTCATTTCTTGAGCAAAAGTGTAAACAATTACCATGGAATCAACAAAACCGTGGATTCCTATCTAAATATGTGGATCAAGGAATTCAAGCGTATGATTGTTGTGGATTGATCAAAGCCTACTTATGGGATGATAAACCATCAAATTACAAAGCGTCTGAAGATGAAAACGAAGCTATGATGTATGATCGTGCAAAGGTTAAAGGTTCTATTCACACATTACCTGAACGTGAAGGAATGCTTGTGTTTATGCCTGGACATGTTGGAGTTTATATTGGTAATGGTGAAGTAGTTGAATGTACACCTAATATGGCCTTAGGTGGTTGGGGAGTTTTAAAAACTAAACTAGCTGGGCGAGGTTGGACACATTGGGCAGCTTACGCACGTATTGCTAATGAAGTTACTGATGCACCTAGTTCTTCTCCTGCAGAAGTTGAAACCAAACCTGATCAAGTTTTAGTAGCAGGAAGTTCGTTGGTGTCTATTCCAGGAGTATTTAGAGCTGACTATTCTAGTGCTAGTCGCGATGCAGTATCTAATAACATTTTAGCCAATGGATATCCAAGTAATGAAAATTGGATCCCTGGCTTTGAATGTACCGAAACAGATGCAAATGGAAATGTGTCCGGAGATCAAAATATACACTTGGGTGAGTTCTTTAAAGTTAACGGAACTTACAAGGTGAAAAAACTACACTTACCAACGGAAGCGGCTCTAATTACTATGAGAACGAACGCAGGTAAAAATGTTGATGTTTGGTTGCGTTATGGGCCAATGTACGAAGTAAAAGACTAATAAAGAAAATCCTACTCTCTTAATTGGGAGTAGGAACTTTTTTTAGGATTATTACTTATTATTGCATCTATATATATAAGGAGGTGTCCATATGATTAAGCAAACAGGAAACCATGATTTTGATTTTTGGTGTAGTGTAGCAGCTTTTTATATGTATGTTCGCAACGCGATGATAAATTGATTTTTCTATACTTATATATATAGTGTGATTAATTTGAAATGGCTTTGACACCATTTTGACACCATTTACCTGATAAAACATGATAAAACGTGATAAAACAATTAGTTTTTCATGTATAAAAAAAGAGTGCCTAAACCTTTAAATAAAGGCTTAAACACTAACTTTCCAAATGGTGGTCCCGGTCGGAATCGAACCAACGACACAAGGATTTTCAGTCCTTTGCTCTACCGACTGAGCTACGGGACCATTTGGTTGCGGGGACAGGATTTGAACCTGCGACCTCCGGGTTATGAGCCCGACGAGCTACCGAACTGCTCTACCCCGCGATGAATGATAATAAAACTTAATAAGAATGGCGGAGGAACTGGGATTCGAACCCAGGCGCCAGTTTCCCGACCTACCGGTTTTCAAGACCGGACCCTTCAGCCACTTGGGTATTCCTCCATAATGTCTTAAGTTTTATATTTTTGGTGGACCCTACAGGACTCGAACCTGTGACCCACCGGTTATGAGCCGGATGCTCTAACCAACTGAGCTAAGGGTCCAGCATATAACTACAAATAATAAATGGTGGCTGAAGTGAGACTCGAACTCACGACCTTCCGGGTATGAACCGGATGCTCTAGCCAACTAAGCTACCCAGCCATTTATAAATGGTCGGGAAGACAGGATTCGAACCTGCGACCCCCTGGTCCCAAACCAGGTGCACTACCAAGCTGTGCTACTTCCCGATAATGAATGGCGCGCCCGGCAGAAATCGAATCCACAACCTTCTGATCCGTAGTCAGACGCTCTATCCAGTTGAGCTACGGGCGCATGTTTATCGCTTGCTTTCGCAATGCTTACTAATAATACCAAATATCATATTGCATTTCAAGTACTTTTCGCAAATTTCTCTGGGTTTTTTTATTTGCCTTTTTTAGGTGGTTAGATTACACTACAAATAAGGAGAATATACCCATGAAACATGTCTTTATCATAAACCCTGAAGCGGGAAAAGAAAAGAGTAAATCACAACTAGAGAAACAAATTCGTGAAGTTTTTAAAGATACTGAATTCACGATTATCTATACACGCTATCCAGGACATGCCACAGAAATTGCCATGGTACATGCTGCCAGCGGCGATGAAATGATTATCTATGCTTGTGGTGGTGATGGTACCATTAACGAAGTCGTAAACGGTATGTATAAATATAAAAATGCAAAGTTAGCACTAGTGCCAATTGGTACAGGTAATGACTTTATTAAATTCTTTAAGAAAACTACCAAAGAAGATTTCTTGAATTTGGAAGCTTATCATGAGGGAATAGATTTACCTTGTGATTTATTATATGCCAACAACAGGGTATGTTTAAATATCGCATCGGTTGGTTTTGATGCACGTGTGGTCCAAAAGGTTGCACGATTCAAACGCTTACCATTCGTGAATGGTGGTTTTGCATATATTATGAGTGTATTTAATAGTTTTCTAGCATCTATGAAATTTCATCAAGCATTAAAAATTGATGATACCTATATCGATTATAAAAACTATATCTTTGTTGTTGCTGCCAATGGTAGCTATTATGGTGGTGGTTTTCATCCAACACCCGATGCAAAAATCAATGATGGTTACATTGATGTGATTACCATAGATGCATTGAGTCGCTTTAAAGTAATGTCATTGATTCGTAAATATAAAGCAGGTGAACACCTATCATTTGATTTTGTGAAACAATATCGATGTAAAAAAATACAGATTTTTGGGAAAAAGGAAGTGGTTTTAAACATGGATGGTGAAACGACAGTTGAAAAAGATCCGGTAATTGAAATCTTGGAAAAACAAATTACTTTGTATTTGCCAAAACAAAGTCACGATATAGATAAAACGATATAGTAAAAAAGACAAAACTGATGGTTCAACCAGGTTTTGTCTTTCTTTTTTATTTACGAATGGTGCCCTTACCTTTCACAATGTATTTATAGCTTGTAAGTGCTTCTAGACCCATGGGTCCACGTGCGTGAATCTTTTGCGTGGAAATACCGATTTCCGCACCAAATCCGAACTCTTCACCATCAGAGAAGCGACTGGATGCATTGGCATAAACAACCGCGCTGTCTACTTGATTCAAGAAAGCATCAATTGATGCTTCGTTTTTTGAAACAATGACATCCGAGTGATGCGTACTAAAGTGGTTGATATGTGAGATTGCTTCCTGTACATCTGCAACAACTTTAATACTGATTTCATAATCCAAGTATTCTTTTGCATAATCTTCTTGTGTGGCACTTAGTACAGATTCGTCAAATCGTTGAATGTTTTCATCTCCATGAATTATAACGTGATGACGTTTTAGCATGTTAAGCAAGTCATGTGTAAAATCATCAACGATATCCTGATGTAATAAAACACTTTCACATGCATTGCACACGCTCACGCGTTGGGTTTTTGCATTTTCAATAATTGCGAGTGCTTGTTCTTTGTCAAATTCTTTGTCCACATACACATGGCAGTTTCCTGTGCCCGTTTCAATGATTGGTACAGTTGCATTGGCAATTGTTGATTGAATCAAGTTAGCTCCCCCACGAGGGATCAATAAATCCAAATATTCATTAAGTTTCATAAATGCCGTTGCACTTTCACGAGAGGTATCTTCCAATAGCTCAACAAAGTGTTCATTGTATCCAGCTTTTTTGATACCGTCTTTCATCGCTTTAACCAAAGCCTTATTGGAATGGATGGTATCCTTGCTTCCACGTAAGAAACAAACGTTTCCACTTTTCAAGCAAAGAGAGGCACTATCAACGCTCACGTTAGGACGTGCTTCATAAATCATACCAATGACCCCGATTGGCACACTTTTCTTACTGATGAAAAGATCTTCTCTAGGCCAAGTCTCTAGAATTTGGTTGCTTGGATCAGCAAGTGTAATGACTTGGTTCACTCCGTCAATAATCCCGTTTAAGCGTTCTTCATTTAATGTGAGTCGATCGATAAATGCTTCAGGTCGACCATTTGCTTTTGCGTTTTCAACATCTTTTGCATTGGCTTTTAAAATAGGTTCTGCGTGAGCCATTAATGCAGTCGCAATGGAAGTTAGGATGTCATTTTTTTTATCGGTTGATAGATTCATCAATTCCCAACTTGCTTCTTTACAAAACTTACCTTTGGTTTGTAGTTCATTCATGAGTGTTTCTCCTTTTGAATAATGTGCCGACAGGTTTTCCTTCGACCGCATCATAAATCACGCGCAAATCTTTACTGTTACAAATAATCATATCGCAGTTAGCTTCTGTAGCAATTTTTGCTGCTTGTACTTTCGTAATCATGCCACCAGTCCCCACTTTGGTGATGGCATCTTCTGCCATTGCTTCAATGTCACTTGTGACTTTTTCTACAATAGGGATGAGTTTAGCATCTTTATGTAGGCTTGGGTTTTTATCATATAAACCGTCGATGTCACTTAGGACAAGTAGCAAATCAGCATGTACTAGTTCTGCTGTTGTTGCACCAAGGGTATCGTTATCACCATAGACAAGTTCTTCGGTTGCAACACTATCGTTTTCATTAATGATTGGAATGGCACGGTATGCTAACAACTGGTTTAGCGTCGCAATTGCGTTGTGACGAAGCATATCAACTTCTAAAACACGTTTGGTCATCAACATTTGAGCCACAACTTTTCCAAATTGGGAAAAGAATTTATCGTAGATATACATCAATTCGCTTTGACCAATTGATGCAAGTGCTTGCTTCTCGGGGACAGATTCGGGTTTTTCATTCATATTCATACGTCCCATGCCAGCAGCAACCGCTCCACTTGAGACTAGGATAATCTCTTTACCCATGTTACTTAAGTCACTTATGACTTTTGCTAGTTCTTCAACTTTCTTTAAGTTCAGTAAACCTGTTTCATGGGTTACTGTGCTCGAACCAACTTTAATTACAATTCGTTTCATTTCTGTCCACCTCAACTTTTCATAATTATAACGTATTCCCACTTTTATAACAATTTAAAATGCTGTATAATAATTAGCATATGCACGGGTGGTGGAATGGCAGACACGCTATCTTGAGGGGGTAGTGGACGTACGTCCGTGAGGGTTCAAGTCCCTTTCCGTGCACCAATGTAAAATATCATTCAATTATGCTGAATGGAATATAAAGTAAGAAGGCCTTCGAGGTCTTCTTTTTTTGTTGGTCGAAGTCGGTCATGTTGCTAGTCAAAAGCTTGGTAGATTCATGGTATAGTTATGGTAAATAGTGAATGTCAGGAGGATGAAAGATGCAACATATATATTTAGTGAGTGATTTAGGCTGTACGTATTTGGATGATGATGGCATTCATGCCAAAGTTATGGATAATTCCTACGGCTTTCTCGATCAATTGAAAAAGGAACTGGTGCATCCAATTCGGGTTGTGAACGTAGCTAGTGCAGCAAAAGAGTACCACATGAATGACTTGTTTAGTTCGCTAACAAAAGCAAGTTTTGAAATGAGTGGGTTTTCGATTGCTAGGTGGGATCTCATTGATGATCGTTTTACTAAGGATGTAAAAACAACGATTCGTCAAGCGGACCTTGTGTTTTTAGCGGGAGGAGGCATTCAAAGCCAGGCGGAGTTGTTTGCTAAAATTGACTTGGAAAACATTCTTGCTGACTATCAAGGTATGATTATTGGCTTGAGTGCAGGAGCGATTAATGCAGCGTATGAAGTCAATTACGTAAGTGAAGACATCAAGGATCCATATGTGTATCGTTTTACAGGGTTGGGACTTACCAAGCTAAATATCCTTCCGCATTTTGACTATGCATTATCCCATGCTAGCATTTTGGACAAACTTGTAAAAGCGAGCATGGATGCAAGCTATGTGGGTCTGCCGGATGGTAGCTTTGTGGAAATTTTCAACGGAAAAGAACGCCTTGTAGGAATTTACTATATCTTGCAAAATGGTCAATTAAAAACAGTTGATGTACAAGAAAAGAAGGAAACGTGAAGGATAACTGAAACTTCACGTTTTTGCGTATATGAATAGTGATATGCACATTTGCATGTTAGACTATATAAGTAGATATATGGAGGTGATTGGTTGAATAAAAAACTCAAAGAAAAAACTGCAGAGGCATTGTCATCTGTATTGCCAATTACTTTAATCGTACTTTTCTTAAGTATTTTTGTAGTGCCACTATCCACCGATACGGTACTTTTATTTTTTATGGGTGCGGTTTTGCTGGTCATTGGTATGGGGCTGTTTAGTCTTGGTGCAGATATTGCAATGATGCCTATGGGTGAAGCAGTTGGATCAAAGTTTACAAGTGCTAAGAAAATCTGGATGATTGTGATTCCAATATTTCTTATGGGTTTTCTAATCACCATAGCAGAACCCGATTTGGATGTACTTGCTAGTCAGGTTGCAAGTATTCCAGATGATGTCATTATTTTGACAGTAGCCTGTGGTGTTGGTATTTTTTTGGTGATAGCTGTGTTACGGATTATCTTTCAGCTTGCATTTTCTAAACTCTTAGTTATTTTATATGCACTGGTATTTATCGTGGCATGCTTTGTGCCTAATGAATTTCTACCTGTTGCATTTGATTCTGGAGGGGTGACAACAGGTCCGATTACCGTTCCTTTTATCCTAGCCTTAGGAGTAGGTATGGCCAGTCGCTCCAGTGATAAAGATGCAAGCGAAAATAGTTTTGGTTTAGTTGCGATATGTAGTATCGGTCCGATATTGGCTGTCATGTTGCTTGGGATTATATACAATCCAAGTCAAGCAACCTACGATCCAGTTGTTGTTCCAGAATTGCACACAGCACAAGATGTTGCCAAAGTGTTCTTTCATGAACTACCGTTGATGGCTGGCGAAGTGAGTCGTGCACTGCTTCCTTTGGCGCTTGTCTTTATCTTATTTCAACTGTTTACCAAGCAGTTTCGTAAAAAACAAGTAATTCGTATGTCCATTGGATTTATTTATACGTTTGTTGGACTGGTTTTGTTTTTAAGTGGAGCAAACGCTGGTTTTATTCCTGTTGGAAAACTTTTGGGAAGTCAGTTAGGAAGTGATTCGTTGCGTTTACTGCTGGTGCCAATTGGCATGGTGATGGGATACTTCATTGTTGCAGCAGAACCTGCAGTGCATGTACTAAACAAACAAGTCGAGGATGTTTCCGATGGAGAAATATCAGCCAAAGCGATGAAGTATACCTTATCGATTGGTGTGGCTATTTCAGTAGGACTAGCCATGATCCGGGTGCTTACAGGCATTCACATCATGTGGTTTTTAGTTCCACTATATGCTGTTGCTTTAATCTTAAGTTTCATCGTACCTAAGATTTATGTGGGAATTGGCTTTGATAGTGGTGGTGTTGCCAGTGGACCAATGACATCAACTTTCTTGTTGCCTTTTGCCATGGGAGCATGTGAAGCAATCGGTGGTAATATTATGACCGATGCTTTTGGGGTCGTTGCGATGGTCGCAGTTGTCCCACTCATTGCTGTACAAATACTTGGATTGATTTATTCAACCAATGTTCGTTTATTCAAATCAAAAGCAACCGTGGAAGATTCATTCCCAGTTTTGCTTGGAGAGGAGGATGAGTAGATGAAACATGTCGATATGCGCTTTCATGAATTACATGCACTAGTCGTTATTGTCAATCATAAACGTCGCAAAATTGTAAGTGCAGCCTTACGCGAAAAACTAGTCCCTGGGCAATTTGTAGTTAAGGCAAAAGGAACTGCCAGTTCATCCATGATGGATCTGTTAGGATTAGGTGATGTAGATAATGATTTTGTCATTAGCTTCATGAGTAAAAATAAAGTTCCACGTATGATTCGCTATTTAAGTGAACAACTACATCTTTCACGAAAAGGAGCTGGAATCGCATTTTCAATACCGATTTCGTCGATGATGATACCGATCATGGATGAAAAAAATCAAGTTTTTTATACTTGGGAAAACGATATAAAAGGAGAACATATGGAAACACAAGTAAGCCATGAACTACTTGTCATCGTAAGTGAAGAGGGCAGTAGTGATCAAGTCATGGAAGCTGCAAGAAGTGCAGGTGCCACGGGGGGTACCATGTTTCATGCGTTACGCAAAGGAAGTAAAGAACTTGGAAAGTTTTTTGGTATTTCTTTACAAGACCGCAAAGATGTCACAACCATTCTGGTAGCAAGCGAAGACAAAGAGCGTATCGCCAATGCAATTATTGCATCTTTGGTGGATGATCACGGTAAGGTTATTCTTGCATTACCCGCACAATTTGTCAGTGGACTTGAGTTACAAGCAAACGAATAATACAAGCTATCGCAAGGTAGCTTTTTTTGTTTTTATAGACTTTTGCTGGAAGGTTCTCTATAATAAAAGGCAGTTATGCCAGTTGCATAATCAGCGCCAGGGCAACTATAAGTTGTTGACGAGGACGATAGTTATCGAAAGTTTCGGCGGGTACTATCGCGGATACGGTGATTCGTTAGAAGTAAAACAAAGACCAAGATCATAAGGTTAAAAATTACTTTGCCACCACAACAGAAAGAGACCTTTTTAGAAAAGGCGTTTTTATCGTGGAGGAAAAGTAAATATGTGCGGAATTATCGGTTATGTAGGGTGTGAACCCCAATCAAACCAAGTCCTTTTGGACGGCTTAAAGGCCCTTGAGTATCGTGGATACGATTCAGCGGGAATGGCGATTGTTGTCAATCGCGATGTACGTGTCATCAAAACACGTGGAAAAGTGGCAAACTTAGAAAAGAAGATTGAAGACTTACATTTACCATCAAGTGTTTTGGGTATTGCTCACACGCGTTGGGCAACGCATGGAATTCCCAATCAAAGTAATGCGCATCCCCATCAACATGGGATGGTTACGTTGGTTCATAATGGGATCATTGAAAACTATGGAGAACTCAAAGAGTTACTAACCAAACAAGGATACGTTTTCGAAAGTGAAACAGATACAGAAATTGCTGCGGCGTATCTAGATTATGTGTATAAGAAAAGTTTTGATAAAAAACAAGCATTGCAAGAAGCAAACAAAGCCTTTCGTGGATCGTTTGCCTTTGGGATTATCTTTGCAGACGAACAGGACACCTTGTATGCGATGCGTCGCAACTCTCCATTAATTGTGGCTGTCGGGGAACATGAGAGATACATTGCAAGTGATGTACCGGCAATCTTAAAGTATACAAAGGATTACATTCTTTTGGATCAAGATGAAATTGCAGTGCTAAAAAAAGATGAAGTAAAAATCTACACGCTTGATTTAGTTGAGCGTGATTATGAAGTAAAAACGGCGACCATGGATGCAAGTGCAATCGCCAAAGATGGTTATGAACACTTCATGTTGAAGGAAATTCATGAAGAACCTCGTGTAGTCAAAGATACGATGCATGCATATGTACAAGATGATATCGATCAACTTGTCGCTAGTTTGCCAGATTTGAGGAAATATCAACAAATTCATATTGTCTCTTGTGGAAGTGCTATGTATGCAGGAATGATTGCTAAAAGTTTAATTGAACAAGCAGCACGCATTCGTGTAGATGTGGAAATCGCAAGTGAATATCGCTATAAACATCCAATTTATGATGTACCGACACTTGTGCTTATCGTAAGTCAAAGTGGAGAAACTGCAGATAGTTTAGCTGCTTTGTTGCTCGCAAAAAGTCAGGGTGTGGATACGATGGCGATTGTGAATGTCATCGGTAGCAGCATTGCTCGAGAAGCAAAATATGTGGCATACACACATGCTGGTGTCGAAATTGCAGTTGCAACAACCAAGGCGTATTGTACGCAAGTTGCTTTATTATCACTCATGGCGTTGAACTTGGCTTATGTACATGGTCATGTGGATAAAAAACAAGCCAATGCCATCATTCAAGAAGTCCAACAATTGCCAGAAATGTTGGAACATATGATTGAAGATGTACAGTATGTACAAGCGGCAAAAATCATTTCACGTCACAACAATGTCTTCTTTTTAGGACGTGGTTTGGATTATGCACTTTGTATGGAGGCAAGTTTAAAACTCAAAGAAATATCATACATTCACAGCGAGGCTTATGCAGCTGGTGAACTCAAGCACGGAACGATATCCTTAATAGAAAAAGGGACACCGGTCATCGCTATTTGTACAGAGGAAAGCCTTTATGAAAAAACCATCAGTAACATCAAAGAGGTAAAAGCACGTGGAGCCAATGTCATTTTGGTTGTTCGTGAAGATTTCAATGTTGGTGATGATTATTATGACTACAAAATTAGTGTGCCAAAAGTCAATCGTTTGATTCAAGGGATTGTCAGTGTAGTGCCACTACAATTATTAAGCTACCAAGTGGCGAATTTACGTGGTTGTGAAATCGATCAGCCTCGAAATCTAGCAAAATCAGTAACAGTTGAGTAAAGGGAAACCTTTGCTCTTTTTTAGCTGTATACCTGTAAGAAGTTGCGTAAATGGAGCAACAATTCCACAAAATCATAGTATGATAGAAACGAAAGGAGTGTATGGTAAGGAAATAAGGATTATCATACCAATACAAATATGAGTCAATTGTATATTTGTTTTCCAAATTGGACATATAAAGCAGTCACCTTAAGTTATGATGATGGAAGAATTAGTGATCGACGTTTGGTGTCCATATGTAATCAATATAAGCTGAAAGCGACATTCCATTTATGCGATAGCTTTCTTGATCAACATAAAGAAGGGGAACTTCCATTTATTTCAAGAAAAGAAGTAAACACATTATATGAAGGTCATGAAGTTTCAAACCATACACTAAATCACAGTACTTTGACACGCTCACCGTGTGAACATATCATTTCTGAGGTTGTAGAAAATCGCAAGGCTTTAGAAAAACTGGTCGCATATCCAATCAAAGGATTATCGTATCCAAATGGTGTCTATAACAGTCACGTCACGCAAATACTACGCGCACTAGGCATTAAATACAGTCGAACATGTTTAGCGAGTCACCGATTTCATTTGCCAGATGATTATTTGTTGTGGCATCCAACTTGTCATCATAACGATGATATCTTGCAAAAAGCAGAAACGTTCTTGCAGGTGAGTTACAATCAACGTCTGTTGTTGTTTTACGTGTGGGGACATAGTTATGAATTTGAACGCGATGATAACTGGGAAGTCATTGAAGCTTTCGCCCAAAAAATTGGAAATCGTCCAGATATTTGGTATGCCACAAACCTAGAAATTTATGATTATATGCACAAAGCTTCACTGCTCGAATGCTTTGGAGATGAACATGGGGCATACAATCCAACGGATACCATGATTTGGCTGACAAAAGGTGAAACAAGGTATCAAATAGGTCCGGGGCAAACCGTATTTTTTGAATAAGGAACATACAATAACATGTATGTTTCATTTTTTTAGGTGCTTTGTCTCATTTTGTCGTATAATGATTTTATGAGATATGGATTAAAAGTATTTTTAAGTGCAATACTTGCTTTGTGCATCTGGGTTGGTGTGCTTTTTGGTTGCGTGGAAGGCTTTGCCTTACAGCGTAGTTTTTTTGAAAGCCAAGACGCCAGACTTGGGATACATGAACGTATGCATGTTAGCGAAGACGATTATACAAAGGCAATGGGCAATGTATTAAGCTACATCAAAGGTGAACGTGATTCCATTTCCACAAACATTACCTACAATGATAAAGCGCGCGACATGTTTAATGAAAAAGAAGCAGAACACATGGTTGATGTCAAAGACTTATATTTGAACTTTCGCTTTGTGGCGATTGTTTGTGTAGTGTTTGCCGTTTTGTTACTGCTGATTCTAATCTTGGATGCACCAAGGGAATTCATTGCAGTATTTAGTGTTGGTTATTTACGAATGAGTATCATTTTTATGATATGTCTAGGTGCACTAGGAATTTATGCAGCCATTGATTTTACCAGTTTTTGGAATGCTTTTCATGGAGTATTCTTTTCCAATGATTTATGGTTGTTAAATCCAGCAACGGACTTTATGATACGCATGCTGCCAGAAGCGGTTTTTCAAGCCTTGGTTACACGCATCTTGCTTGTCTTTGTTGGGGTGTTTATGATCATTGGACTTGGTTGTTTCATCTATTTATTACGAAGAAAGAAAGCGAGCCTAGTCTTGTATTCTTAAGTAAACAAGCGTAAAATAATTAACAAATATAAAATAAGGGGGAGTGATTATGAATATCAAAATTACCAGAGCAGAAACTTTAAAAGCAAAGCCAAGTAACGAAGAAGACTTAGGATTTGGTAAATATTACACAGACCATATGTTTATGATGGACTGGAGTGTAGATGAGGGATGGCACAATGCACAAATTATCCCATATGGACCAATCCCAATGGATCCTGCAAGTATGGTGTTACACTATGCGCAAGAAACATTTGAAGGACTTAAAGCCTACCGTAACGGTGATGATATTTTAATCTTCCGTCCGGAAATGAATGCATTACGTATGCAAAAAAGCAACGAGCGTTTATGTATGGCAGAAGTGCCAGAAGACATTTTCGTAGAAGCAGTAGAAGCACTTGTGCGTTACGAAAAGGATTGGATTCCATCAAGTGAAGGAACTTCGCTTTACATTCGTCCATTTTGTTTTGCGACAGAAGCAGCAGTTGGTGTACATCCAGCAACATCGTATAAATTCATGGTGATCTTAAGTCCAGTTGGACAGTATTACCCAGAAGGTGTTAACCCGGTTAAAATCTTCGTAGAAGATGAGTATGTACGTGCTGTAGTTGGTGGAACCGGATTTGCCAAGTGTGGTGGAAACTACGCAGCAAGTATTATTGGTCAAGTAAAAGCACAAGATGCTGGCTATACCCAAGTGCTATGGTTAGATGGTGTACACCGTACGTATGTAGAAGAAGTAGGAACGATGAATGTCATGTTCGTGGTTGATGGAGAAATTCTTACACCACCTCTGGAAGGTAGTGTTCTGCCAGGAATCACGCGAGATTCATGCATCACCATCTTAAAAGATTGGGGTTATACAGTTAAAGAAACACACATTGATATCAACGATTTGATGGCGTGGGCAAAAAGTGGAAAACTCCAAGAAGCCTTTGGAACAGGAACTGCAGCTGTTATTTCACCAATTGGAGAACTTTACTACAAAGGGGATGAACAAATCATCAATAACTTTGAAACCGGAGAAGTTACACAAAGACTGTATGAAACATTAACCGGAATTCAATGGGGTAAAATTGCTGACCCATATGGATGGGTGCGTAAAGTTTAATGCGTGATATTATCCTAGCCAGCCAAAGTCCTCGACGCAAAGAGTTGATGGAAAGTGTTGGCATACCTTTTAGGGTGATGGTCAGTGATAGTGAAGAGGTGTTCAATGAAGCCATTGCCATTGAGGATGCCATTCAAGAAGTTGCCATTGCCAAAGCACAATCCATTGCTAAGCAGCATCCAGAAAGCATCGTCATCGGTTGTGACACCATTGTTTATCAAAATGGTAAAATCTTAGGAAAACCAAAGGATCAAGAAGAAGCTTTTCAGATGTTGAAGTCATATAGCAATAGCAGTCACCAAGTCATTAGCGGTGTTGCAATTATTGCAAATGGAAAAATAGAATCGTTTGCAAGTGTAACAGAGGTTCATTTTTATCCGTTAAGTGATGAAGAAATCCTTGCATATATCGAAGCGGAACAACCATACGACAAAGCAGGAGCCTATGGAATTCAAGAAAAAGCAAAAGCATTTGTGAAATCAATTGATGGAGATTACTTTACCATCATGGGTTTACCAATTGCAGCTCTATATCAAAGATTGAAGAAGTTTCAGTAAATGAAGCTTCTTTTTTGCATACATATCCGTTTTCTTCATATAACAAAGCCCATGGAATTATGCTATAATTGAAAAGAAAAAACGAGGTGTTTATGTTAAATTACTTGACCTTAAGCAATGTCATAGCAGTCTTGCGAATCGTCCTCGACGTTGGTGTCGTGGCGATTGTGATTTATTACTGTTTGAAAATTGTAAAAAATAACTCTAGAACCATTCAGCTGGTGAAAGGGATTTTGTTTGTGCTTTTGGTAAATTGGATTGCACAAACCTTAGAATTACGAACCATTGAATTTATTACAACGCAATTTCTAAACTGGGGAGTATTGGTTATCTTCATCATCTTCCAACCAGAAATTCGTTCACTCTTAGAAAAGTTAGGAAAGACGACATTTTCGAGTATTTCCAATTTGAATCAAGACCAAAAGGAACGTTTGATTGATGAACTTGTTCGCTCGACAAACGATCTTGCTAACACCAAAACAGGAGCCTTAATTTGTCTTGAACAAACCAACTCTTTGGATGATTATATTGCAACAGGAACCGCACTGGATGCAGATGTTAGTGATGAATTGTTAGGGACGATCTTCTGGGAAGGAACGCCACTTCATGATGGAGCGGTCATCATTCGTGGAAATCGTATTGCTTGTGCAAGTGCATTTTTCCCGCCAACTGCACGTGAATTTCCACGACAATACGGTGCGCGACATCGTGCTGCTGTTGGGATTAGTGAGATTAGCGATAGTGTAACCATTGTTGTCTCTGAGGAAACGGGTAATATTTCCATTGCAAAAGATGGTATTTTAACCCAAGTGAATACGGGAAGTTTGCGTGCTGCTTTAGTGACAGCCCTACAAGCGACAGAAAGCCCAACTTCCAACAATCAAGGAGAAGCAAAAAGACCAACAAAACCAACCAAACAAACAGATGCACCGCTAAAAGAGGCAACGCTTGTAGAGGAACCAAAAACGCGTAAAAAAATACAAGCAGATGCAATTGTGATTCAACCAAGCAAACCTTCGAGTTCAAAAACAAAAGAAACGAAGGCGAAAGGAGGAAAAACAAATGCGAAAAAATAAAGGAAAACGCACCGAAATTCCTCAACCAATTGTGAAGAGTACTAAATCGTTTAAGAAAACCTATTCGAAAGCTGAAGCTTATGTTTTACATTTGTTTAGCATTCTCTCTAAGTGGGTTGATAAAATCTTATTTAGTAAAAGGTATGGAAAACTTATTGCAGTGGCGATTGCCGCACTGATGTTTGCGGTTGTTTCGCAAGATATTGAAGGAAACATCTTTACCAATCAAATTCGTTCGGCAACGGAATTGAAAGATATTAAAGTTGTTACGGATATTTCTTTATCAACATATGAAGTCGTAGATTTACCCGAAACGGTGAATGTAACCATTACAGGAGATGCTGGTGATGTCCAATACGCAAGTCAAAAGAAAGATAATTATCAAGTACTTGCAAACTTAAGTAGTGTCGGAGAAGGTACCTATGAGGTAGAACTGGTTCCACTAAATTTCTCTGATAAAGTAGATGTTACGGTCAACCCTTCGGTTGCCTTAGTGACGGTTCGTAAAAAAGTCAGTCGAAGTTTCTCGCTTGGTTATGATTTTGTTAATATGAACCAGATGGATGATATCTATAGCTTATCTGAACCCGTATTTGATCAAAATGAAGTGATCATTCGTGCAAGTGATGAACGAATGCAAGAAATAGCTTATGTGAAAGCGTTGATTGATGTCGCAAATAAAAAAGCGGATTTCCGTCAAGATGCTGAAATTGTTGCTTATAATGCAACAGGGGATAAACTCGATGTCGATATTTTACCAACGACAGTTGGAGTAGAAGTCACAGTGAGTTCGCCACATAAAGTTGTGCCGATTCGACTAGACTTCACGGGTGAATTACCAGATGGCGTAGCCATTGAAAACTTTACTTCAGATCAAGAAGAAGTGGTGATTTATGGATCTGAGAAGGTGCTAGATAAACTAGATGAATTGGTGGTTAGTATTCCGCTCAATAACATCACCAAAGATATGAGTACAAAAACGGTAACAGTTCCAGTCAAATTACCAAATGGAACAGCAGTAAAAGGTGATAGTTTAACCTTAAGTGTCAAAGTAAACTTTGGCAAAGGAAAAACCAAAACCTTTGATAGTGTACGGGTGCGCTTTGCCAATCTAAAAGAAGGTTTGGGCGTGCGCAATGCAGATGCCATTGTACAAAGTGTAACTGTCAGTGGATCAGAAGAAATCATTGATAAACTAAAAGCAGAAGATATCCAATTGGTCGCTGATTTGCAGGACTGTGAAGCAGCGGGTACCTATGATATTCGCCTGCAACTAAAAAATGCAAACAATCAATTGCGATATAAAATAGACGACGATGAAATCGAAATACAAATACAATAGAGGAGTGTAACATGGGTAAATATTTTGGAACGGACGGAGTCCGTGGAAAAGCGAATGAGAAATTAACATTGGATATGGCTGTAAAAATTGGTCAATATTTAGGGTACCATTTCTCAAAAAACAAGAAAGCGAAAATTATTATTGGAAAGGATACACGTCTTTCAAGTGATATGTTTGAATTGGCGATTAGTGCAGGTGCAACCAGTACTGGAGCCAATGTATATGTGGTTGGAGTTTGTCCAACACCATGTATTTCATATTTGGTAAAACAAGAACACTTTGATTGCGGTGTGATGATTAGTGCTTCACACAACCCGTTCTATGACAATGGAATTAAACTGTTCAACTTTGAAGGAAGGAAAATGGATCCAACCTTAGAAGAAACCATTGAAAAGTACATGGATGGTGAAATCAAAATTGAAGCTGCAAAAGGTGACGACATTGGAAAAGTAGTTGATTTTGCAAGTGGTTTGGCTATTTATGAAAGTTATTTGAAAAATACAATCAATCACATTGATGCAACGGGTTTAAGCGTTGCCTTGGATTTGGCTAATGGTAGTGCGACAAGTTCAGCAGTTGATTTGTTTACAGATTTAGGGATGGATGTAAAGGTTATCCACTCCATGCCAAATGGGACAAACATCAACAATCACTGTGGGTCTACACACCCAGAGGATTTACAAGAATTAATGCGTACAGGTAAATATGACGTTGGATTTGCTTTTGATGGTGATGCTGACCGCTTAATTGCAGTTGATGAAGATGGTAGTCTTTTTGATGGAGATTACATTTTATATACGACAAGTCGCTATTTAAGTGAAAAAGGTCGTTTGAACGATAATGTTGTTGTCACAACAGTAATGGCAAATTTAGGGTTATACAAGGCGTTGGATGAAGTTGGAATTACGTATGTTCAAACTCCAGTTGGTGACAAATACGTAACCGAAGAAATGGAAAAAAACAACTATTCACTCGGTGGAGAACAATCTGGACACATCATTTTCCGTGAACACGCCGTAACTGGTGACGGTTTACTTAGTGCTTTGATGTTAGTAGAAATGATGAAATCTACAGGTAAAAGTTTGAAAGAACTAGGTGAAGAATTATTTATCTATCCACAACTTTTAATCAATGTAGAAGTAAAAGATAAAGAAGCAGCATTAACAAATGCAGGGTTACAAGCCATGGTTGATGAAGTTGCAAATGAACTAGGAGCTGAAGGTCGTATTTTGGTACGTCCAAGTGGAACAGAACCACTTGTTCGCGTGATGGTAGAAGCAAAAACCGATGCACTTTGCGAGAAATACGTACATCAAGTTGTCGATTATATTAAAGCACAAGGACTGTAATCTGCCCCTAGGCAGTAAAGTCCTTTTTTCTATCACATAATTTTGTTACAATAGAGGAAGAAGAGGTGCAAATTATGAAAAAAGTGATATGTGTCGTTGAAGATGAAAAAGATTTAAATGAACTAGTAAAGCGTTACTTAGAAAAAGAAGGTTATGAAGTACGCTCATATTTGACCTATCATGATGCTTACGAGCACATCAATGATGAAGATGTCCATCTATGGATCTTAGATATTATGTTGGATAATAAAAGTGGATTTGACTTGATCGAAGAAATTCGCTCACAAGGTAGTGAAATCCCTGTTATTTTTATGAGTGCACGAGATAAGGAATTTGACCGTATCATCGGGCTAGAAAAGGGTAGTGATGATTACATCACAAAACCATTCTCACCAAAAGAATTGGTATTGCGTGTAAACAACTTGATGAAACGAGCGTACAAAGAAAGTAATCGTATTCAAATTGATGGATATGAACTTGATGAAGTGCAACGTAAAGTCTTTGAAGGAAATGTTGAAATCGACCTTACAACCAAAGAATTTGACTTATTGATGATGTTTATTCGCAACAAAGGAATTGCATTCTCACGGGAAATGATTTTGGAAAATGTTTGGGAAGACAACTATTTTGGTAGTGACCGTGTGGTAGATGACACCTTGCGCCGTTTACGTAAGAAATTGCCAAACTTGAACATTCACACCATTTATGGATTTGGATATCGATTAGGATAATGGAAAAGAATAATCGCTTATGGGTAAAACGACTGTCCTTGTCGCAACAATTAATTGTTTTGATTGTTTGCTTCGTGTCGTTTTTTGCCGTGTTCTTCTTTATTTTTATTAACTCAAATGTAAATAACTACACTGAAGAACAGATGTTTACACAGCTTAGTGAAACCCAAGATAATCTAAGCTACATTTATCATGCAGTGGATGTGGACTCGATTCAGCTTGCACAAAATGATAATCGAATGATTGATAGTTATTTCTTTAAGCGTGATGCAGAAGGCGTTTTTCATGTCGAATATCATGCAGACGACTTAAAAGATGACAAGCGTATTTACGCTGATGTATACAATAACTTACTGATTCAGGACAAGATTCAACAAGGCCCATTAGGTGCACTGTATCATGATGAAAGTATTGCGCACGTATACCCAGGGTCAAAATACACATACTATAGCATTCGTATTCTTGAAGATGATGTTGTCGTTGTGTCTTTGTTGAACAATGCATATATTAATGATTTCAAAAGTACGTTTGTTGAAAACGTTATTGATATTACTGTATTTGTTGTTGGGTTGTTCTTTGTGATTATGATGCTATGGGTAGGAAATATCATCCGACCATTGCATGTGATTAAAAACTATATTGATCGTATTCGGGTTGGTAAAGAAGCCACGATGAAAGTCAATCGAAAAGATGAAATTGGTGAAGTAGCTGATGCTTTGGTTACGATGCATGATGAACTTGCCAAACAAGAGAAAACCAAAGAAGAAATGATACACAACATTTCCCATGACTTGAAAACACCAATCGCAACCATCAAATCCTACGGAGAAAGCATCAAAGATGGAATTTATCCATACGATACACTTGAAAAAAGTGTGGATGTAATTATTGATAATGCCAACCGTTTGGAAAAAAAGGTTCGTAGCTTATTGTTTATGAATCGCGTGGAATACATTTTAAGTCAAGACAGTGATGAAGTGGTAACGGACATGCGTGATGTAGTTGATACCGTTGTGTTGAATACAAAAGTCATTCGTCCAGAAATTGAAATTGAAAAAAATACAGTGTCGTCACTGTTTAGAGGAAATGAAGAGGCATGGCGTGTTTGTGTCGAAAACCTCTTAGAAAATGCTTTGCGTTATGCAAAAACACAAATAGTAATTACCTTGGATGAAGATCAACTTTGCATTTATAACGATGGGGATCAAATTCCAGAGGAAATCTTACCGACGTTGTTTAAACCTTATGAAAAAGGTCGTGATGGTCAATTCGGACTTGGACTGAGTATTGTATATAAGGTGGTTGCAGCTGCCAACTACACAGTGGTTGCTGAAAACGTGGAAACCGGTGGGGTTATCTTCAAAATAATTAAAGAATCGTAAGTAGGAAGGAGAGTTTATGGACAACCAAAAAGTAACAATTGAGGAATTGCAAAACCTCATACATAAAAAAGATGTACGAAGTATCCGTGAACTCTTTGATGAATACAACATTGTTGATATGAGTGAACTGGTTGAACAATTGGATATTCAAGATGTTCTATTTGTTTTTAAAACACTGAAGAAAAATGTCACAGCTGAGATATTTTCCTATTTAACATACGACCGACAAGAAGATTTAATTGAGATTTTTACAGGTCCAGAAATTCAAAGTATGTTAGATAACTTGTACAGTGATGACATCGTTGACTTCATGGAAGAAATGCCTGCTAACGTTGTAAAAAGGGTCTTGCAAAATGCAAAGCCAAACCAACGTGCAGAGATTAATAAATTGCTAAACTATCGAGAAGATTCATGCGGTTCTATTATGAATACCAATTACATTACCTTGAAGCGTAATGAGACGGTACTTGAATCCATTCATCGTTTGCGGAAGCTAAAAAACATTGATCGTGCCTTAGGGTATGCGTATATTACCGATGCCAAACGTGAATTGATTGGTTCGCTCTCACTTAAACAACTTCTATATGAAGAAGACGCAGAAATGATTGAAGAAATCATGGATACGGATTTGATCGTGGTCAATACTGACGATGATCAAGAGAAAGCTGCACAGCTGATTCGAAAGTATGATATATCAACCATTCCTGTTGTGAATGACGAAGGGAAAATCGCTGGAGCAATTACCTATGATGACATTTTAGATGTTATGGAAGAAGAAACAACGGAAGATATCCACAAGATGTCAGCGATTACGCCAACAGACAAGCCATACTTAGAAACAGGTGTCTTTGATATGTATAAACACCGTATCGTTTGGTTACTTGTGTTAATGATTGGAGCAACGTTTACTGGAAATATCTTACTGATTTTTGAAGATCACCTGAAATCCGTCGCATATTTATCGGTGTTTATACCGATGTTGATGGATGCTGCAGGAAATGCGGGGAACCAAAGTAGTACGATGATTACTCGAGCATTAGCCTTGGGTGAAGTACATTTAACCGATATGCTAAAGATATGGTTTAAAGAAATTCGCGTTGCCTTCCTTTGTGGAGTTACCATGGGGATTGTGAACTTCTTTAGGGTCATTATCTTTATGGGAATGGTAGATGTGCAAACATCGATTGTGGTCTCAGTAACTGTGATGTGTACCGTTATGGTTGCCAAATTGATTGGATGTACATTGCCAATGATTGCTGAAAAACTTGGCTTCGACCCAGCAGTTATGGCTGGACCATTAATCACAACACTTGTCGATGTTGTGGCGTTATTAATTTATTTAGGGCTTGCAAGTGTTTTCTTGCTGTAGCCTAAAAGGAGGAGCATATGTTTAAAGATGATCATTTACATCAAGCCATGCTTGAGTTTTTAGGAAAAAATGAAAATGAAATGATTACACCAGAAGAACTCGCAAAAATCGATATTCTGTCTTTACGTAATCGTGATATTTCATCGATTGATGGACTGGAAGATTGTATCAATTTGGAAGTGCTTGATTTAACAGGAAATCGAATTGAACACATACATGCCATTGAAAAGATGAATAAATTGACAAAATTGCGTCTTTCACGCAATGCCTTACAAAGCATTGAACCGTTAAAGGACTTGCAACGTTTAACAAACTTGGATCTTTCACATAACGAAGTATTTCCACTGGACTTGCGACGTTTGAAAGATTTGGATAATTTGGAAGTGCTAAACATCAATAACACCAATGTCTCGCACATTGATAAACTGGATAAATTAGACAAGCTACGTGAACTGCACGGTGGCGTACGAAGTGATACCTTTGATTTATCCGTGTATGCAGAATTAAAAAACTTAGAAGAACTGCATTTGCCTAAAATGTGGCTATACGATATTTGTAAGTTACGTGGGCTTGTTAAATTGCGTGTACTTGATGTATCAGGAAACTTGTTTTCTGATTTATCGGTTCTCGAAGATTTTAAAGCCTTGGAAGAATTGAATCTTTCTAACAACAAATATTTACATGATATTTCGTTGCTTGCAAGTTGCAAGAATTTAAAAAGCTTACAACTAAGTAACTGTAAAGTATTTGATATAGAAGCTTTACGTGATTTAACAAAACTTGAAAATTTAAATTTGGAATACTGTGAAATTAAAGATTTAAGTCCCATTCGTAATTTAACAAACCTAACGCGTTTGGATCTTGGGAAAAACCGAATTACTGATATTACCATTTTGGAAAAACTGGATAGGATAGAAAACTTAACAGTTGATCATACGTATTTAAGTGATCTGTCGTTCTTAAAAAACTTTAAAGAAATTCATGAACTAGACTTTCACAATAATATGATTTTGGATATTTCACCTCTAGCGGAGTGTGCACATCTACGCGTACTTGATGCATCAAACAACTGGTTTAGTAATCTAGCACCTTTAGAAAATCTAACAGAGCTACAAGCTTTGAAGGTTGCCAACAATAAAGTAGAGTCGATTGCACCACTAGCAAATTTAACAGAGCTTCGAATTCTTGATATTTATAACAATGTTGTGGAAGATTTATCACCAGTGCAAAATATGATGAAACTCATTCGTTTGCGCGCAGATCATAACTCCATTATGGATTTAGCACCAATTCAAAATTTAACGAATCTAGTAAGTTTAACATTGAAAGCTAACTATATTTCTGATTTGGAACCACTGATTGGTATGAGCAAACTCTATGAATTACGTTTGGATGCAAATCCATTAGAAAATATGGAACAGCTTGAAAAGATGCAGTACTTTGAAAAATTTACGTACTAGGAAAGGGAAACTATGATGAAACATGTAATATTGCTTCGAGATATGAAAACGAAAGAAGATCGTGCGCGTGTCTCGGATGAACTGGACGACTTAGGTATCGAACACGACTTTGATTTAGAGCAAAAAACGCTCGTAATTAATGACCGTGGTGATGCAGTTCGTAATGCAACAAGAATCTTAGGAGAAAATGGGTTTTTGACTTACTAAAGTCAAAGCCCTTTTTTTATTTTTATGGAATTGGGCGTTTCTCAAAAGTGTAAATTTTAGCTTTTTAGGTGCTTGTCAAAGATTGTTGAATATGATAATATTAATAAGCGTTGTCACTAGAATAACTGTGGAGTAGTACTCAAGTGGCTGAAGAGGTGCCCCTGCTAAGGGTATAGGTCGGGAAACTGGCGCGAGAGTTCAAATCTCTCCTACTCCGCCATTTTTAAATCATCTAGTGCGAGCGTAGTTTAATGGTAGAACACGACCTTGCCAAGGTCGATACGGGAGTTCGATTCTCCTCGCTCGCTCCATAGACTAAATAAGGCCCAAGTAAAGGGCTTTTTTTTATCCATTTTGCAATTGGTATGAATTTGGCACGAATTAATGCGTATTTTATTCGTTCATCATAATATCTAAACCTTAGAATTTGTTTAAAACCAGTAAAACATCAAATTTTACTGGTTTTTTTGCACGTTTGACGAACTTTTTAAAAAGTTTGAGCACATCAGTATACAGATGGATGTTTGTTGGATAAGATAGAAATAGTTGATACCCCAAGGGGTATAAGGAGGTAGCTATGTTTTTTTCAAAAATAAACTCAATTAGCACAACGGATTTGGAACAACAATTAAAGGAAAAGAAAGATATTGCCATATTGGATGTGCGTGAAAAAGATGAATTTAAAACAGGACACATCAAAGGTGCAATCAATATGCCATTGTCTGCATTTGATATTAGTAAATTAAAGAAACAAGAATATTATGTAATTTGTGCATCAGGGATGCGTAGCAAACAAGCATGCAATTTTCTAACAAAACAAGGTTATGATGTGACCAATGTTAGTGGTGGTATGAGTCGTTGGCATGGCAAAATAGTATAACACTAGGGTGCTTATATGAAATGTGATGCGAAAATTATGAACCGTTTGAAACGCAGTGAAGGTCAACTTCACGGTGTGTTAAAGATGGTGGCAGAAGAAAAAGATTGTAAGGATATCGTGACTCAACTAAGTGCAGTTCGTTCGAGTGTGGACCGTATCATTGCATTAATCGTCGTGAATAACTTAAAAGAAATGTATGAAGAAGATGCATTGAGCGATGAACAAATTGATCAAGCAGTGGAACTGCTATTAAAGTCAAGATAAAGTAAGCAAGATAAAGTAAGAAAGAGGGACCTATGAAAATACTAATTGTCGGTGGTGTTGCAGGTGGTGCATCTGCAGCAGCAAGATTACGTCGTCTATCAAAAGATGACGAAATTATTCTATTTGAAAAAGATGAGTATATCTCATTTGCGAATTGTGGTTTGCCATATTACATTGGTGGTGTCATTGAACAACGTGACAAGTTGTTGGTGCAAACCGTTGCGGGAATGAAACAACGCTTTGATTTGGATATTCGAAACTTTCAAGAAGTGGTTGCCCTACATCCAGATAAAAAAATAGTAGAAGTATACAATCACCAAACGAAAGAAAGTTATGAAGAGTCATATGACACATTGATTTTATCGCCAGGAGCAAATCCGATTTGGCCAAATCTACCAGGACTAGCAGAAGCCAAAAATGTGTTTAAATTGCGTAACGTTCCTGACACTGATCGCATTAAAGAAATGCTTGTACATCAACCAAAACAAGCAGTTGTGATCGGTGGTGGTTTCATTGGTGTAGAGATGGCAGAAAACTTACGTCATTTGGGTATGGATGTAACGTTAGTGGATTTAGCTGAACAAGTTTTAACACCATTTGATCCAGAAATATCTGCAGTAATTCAAAATGAAATTACTAGAAATGGTGTACAGTTAAAACTAGGTGTTGGTTTGGAAGGTTTTACAGATGAAGGAAAAACGGTTTTACTAAGCAATGGTGAAAAACTTTCATCCGACCTTACCATATTGGCAATTGGTGTATCTCCTGCTTCAAAGCTAGCAAAAGATGCTGGTCTGCAGTTAGGACTTAAAAATACGATTGTTGTTGATGCACAACTAAAAACCTCAGACCCTAACATTTATGCCATTGGTGATGTGATTCAAGTCAATCATTTGATTTCCAATACACCAACGTACATTCCTTTAGCTTGGCCAGCAAATCGTCAAGGACGTTTGGTGGCTGATCACATTCATGGCATTGATATTGCATACGAAGGAACGCTCGGTTCAAGTGTCGCAAAAGTCTTTGATATGGTAGCAGCTTCTACTGGTTTAAATGAAGTCATGGCAAGTAAACTTGGATATGACGTAGGTACAACGATTGTGCACCGAGGCAATCATGCAGGTTATTATCCAAATGCAAAAAACTTAACATTGAAACTTGTATACGATAAAGAAACGTTAAACATTCTTGGTGCACAAGGGGTTGGATACGAAGGGACAGAAAAACGTATTGACGTTATTGCGACTGCAATCTTTGGAAAATTAAAAGTTGCGGATTTAGCTAAATTGGAACTGTGTTATGCCCCACCATTTTCAAGTGCAAAAGACCCTGTAAACATTCTTGGTTATGCAGCAAGTCATACGATTTCTGGATTGTATGAAACCATCAACTACCAATGGGTTGACCAATTGGATGAATCAACGATGTTGTTGGATGTTCGTACGCCTAAAGAATACGCTGGTGGTCATATACCTGGTTCTGTTAATCTGGAATTGGACACCTTACGCGATCATGTAGATAAGTTACCAAAAGATAAAGAAACACCAATTGTGGTGTACTGTCAAGTTGGTCAAAGAGCGCACTATGCCCTTTGTTTATTGGATCAATTGGGATATAAAAATCTTTACAACGTTTCGGGTGGTTACACAACGTATAACCAAGTGCAAATAGCCCAAAAGAAACATGAAGATAAGTAAAAAAGCGAATATCGGCAAGGACTGCGTAGCTTGTGGGACTTGTGTAAGATATTGTCCAATGAAAGCCATTGAAATTGAACGAGGAACCATCGCCATTGTTGATAATGACAAATGCGTTGGTTGTCAAAAGTGTATGAAAGTATGTCCAGCAAACATTATTACTATGGAAGAGGAAAGTCTATGTTAAGGTTGAAAAAACCATGGTACACATATCTATGGATAGCATCAGTTATTTACCTAATGCTTGGATTTGTGAATATCTTGTTTGCCTGGTTAGGGTTGATTTGCTTTACGATACCTTTGTTTATTTCATTTCGATTTGGAAGTAAAGCCTACTGTAATCATTATTGTGGAAGAGGACAGTTTTTAGAGTTACTTGGGGAAACCTATGGTTTATCAAGAAAACGAGTTCCGCCAAAGTTTCTTGCAAAAAAATGGTTTCGCTATGGTTTTCTTACCTTCTTCATGCTTATGTTTCTCAATATGTTGTATATCACGTATTTGGTCTTTGCTGGTCAAGAACTAAATGAAGTTGTAACCTTACTGTGGACCTTTAAAGTTCCATGGGCATGGGGCGTAACTCACATTGTTGCTCCAGGCATTGCGCAATTTGCCTTCGGGTTTTATAGCGTCATGTTGACGTCAACAATTTTAGGTTTGTTGACGATGTTTATATATCGACCACGTACCTGGTGTGTCTATTGTCCAATGGGGACGATGACGCAAATGATTTGTAAAAGAAAATAATGAAAAAAATCGCAGTAAAAAGCTGTGATTTTTGCGTAAGAAGCAAAAGAATTGCTTATTTTGTACTTTGTAATATGATGAAGCAAAGGAAGTGATATTTATGGAACGAAAAGTAAAAAAATTAGTACAAGGATACCATACGGTAGATGGTGCAGGTGTGCATCTTGTCCGTGTGTTAGGAAATACAACAGTTGAGGATTTTGATCCGTTTTTGATGTTGGATTCATTTGACTCTCATAACCCAAAAGATTATATGGAAGGGTTCCCATTTCATCCACATCGTGGGATTGAAACGGTAACATACCTAATTAAAGGGGAGATGGAACATGCGGATTCTTTAGGTAATAAAGGTGTCATTCAAAATGGTGAAAGCCAATGGATGAATGCAGGAAGTGGAATTATGCACCAAGAAATGCCACGACCAGTTGATCAAATCCTTGGACTTCAATTATGGATTAACCTCCCTCAAAAAGATAAAATGAGTCAACCAACGTATCGTGATATTACCGCAAACGATATTCAAGTTGTACAAGAAGACAAGGCAACGGTACATGTTGTATCTGGTAACTACCAAGGGCATCAAGGGGTGGAACCAAAGTACGTGGATGCACAGATCTTCGATGTTGAGTTGCAAGCAAATGCAACCATTGAAATTCCAACCCGAAAAGAAGATAACGTCTTTATTTTCACGATTGTGAATGGCGTACAAGTTGCTGGTCAAGACATTGCTGCAAAAACAGCTGTACTTTTCAATGAAGGTGATTCAATTAAAGTAACTGCCGGTGATGAAGGTGCACGATTTATTTTCTTCGCAGGAAAAAAACTAAATGAATCAGTTGCCTGGGGTGGACCAATTGTTATGAATACGCGAGCAGAGCTTGAGCATGCCTTTGATGAGTTATCTGATGGGACATTTATCAAACATAATGCAACGCATGTCGCATAAATAGTAAATAAAACAAAGCTAAGAAAAAACACATAAGATGCATCATCATGCAATCCTATGTGTTTTTTTATGCAAAATATGTATGGCTTGCTTTCCATTTGCGCAAGGCAATACTAACCCAGAAACCATAAATTCCCAAGGTAACAATGGTAAGTAGTAACCATTTGATCCAACTGCCAAATAGCCCAACCGCTGTACCATTAAAAGCCAGTCGTTGACCGTTTACAACCGTGTGTTTGGTCTCCCAGTTGTAAATCATGGTAATCGCCCATGGGGCACAAATGCCTAGTGTAATTGCTGTTACAAATCCACCAAGTAACTTGTAACCTACAAGCTGTAATAAGCCACCATCAAAATATGAGTCTTTCATTCAATTCTCTCCTTTTCCTTTTTTGCATTATAAGCTAATTAGCTGTAACTTAGAAGTTATATGCCTCATTGGTATAGTTTTTGTGGAAATGCAAGCGTAAATCGTTCATAATGAAGCAAAGTGAGGGATTTATGAAATTAGTACAATTACATTATTTTATTACGATTGCCAAAATGAAATCGATTAATCAAGCAGCGCAGGAACTCTATGTGTCACAACCAACATTAACAAGTGCGATACAAGAATTGGAACAAGAACTTGGAATTTCGTTGTTTACACGAACGGGAAGAGGTGTTCAATTAACGAATGAAGGTCAAGAGTTTTTAATTTATGTACGTCAACTTTACGGACAATACGAGACCATTGTTGATAAATTTGTGTTGAAAGAAAACTATAAAAAGAAGTTTGGTGTTTCCTGTCAACACTATTCGTTTGCGATTAAAGCGTTTGTCGAGATGGCCAAACAATTTGATATGAACCAGTATGCATTTGCAATTCGCGAAACCAAAACAATGGAGATTATTGATGATGTTAGTTCGCTGAAAAGTGAAGTTGGAATTTTATTTTTAAATGAATTTAACCGCAAGGTGATGATGCGAAACTTCAATCAAGCACAAGTTGAGTTTCACCCATTAATATGCTGCAAAGCATATGTATATTTGTGGAAACATCATCCGCTAGCATCACAGAAATCTATCACGTTTTCACAGTTGAAAGACTATCCATGTTTATCATTTGAACAAGGAGAACACCACTCGTTTTATGTTGCAGAGGAGATTCTTGCTGATCATGAATATGCACAAACAATTCGAGTTAATGATCGTTCCACCATGTTGAATCTCATGGTTGGACTATCTGGATACACACTTTGTTCAGGTATCATCTGTGAAGAATTGAACGGAACGGATTTTGTGACTGTTGCATACGAAGCAGATGAACAAAATCCCAATACGGAAATGGAGATTGGATACATCACCAGAAAGCAAAGTTATTTGTCAGACATGGGAAAAAGTTACATTATCGCGATAAAAAAAGAACTGAATATCGAACATACGGAGTTATAGGTAAAACCTATAGCTCCATATTATTTTTATGTATTGGGCGGATTTTAAATCACGTGGTAGGCTATTTGTAACAAAGAAAGGGATGACACTATGTACAAAATAGCAATCCAAATGAGTTTGAATCGAATGTAGAATCTTGTCTTACCTGTAAACATAGGATGTAAAACAAAAGGATGTAAAACAAGGAGGAAACATACATGAAAAAAATTACGGACCCAAAGAATTGGGGATTTGAAACAAAAGAATTACATATCGGACAAGAAACGCCAGATGCGGCTACTGGAGCTAGAGCAGTCCCGATTTATGCGTCGACATCATTTGTATTTGATGATACACAACACGCAGCGGATCGCTTTGGTTTGCGTGATGCAGGGAATATCTATGGAAGACTCACCAATCCAACAAACGATATCTTTGAAAAAAGAATTGCAGCCTTGGAAGGAGGTGTTGGAGCTTTAGCGGTGGCTTCAGGTGCAGCGGCCATTGCCTATACCATTGAGGCGCTGGCTAAACCAGGAGAACATATCGTAGCAGCGAAGACAATTTACGGAGGGACATACAATTTGCTGGCAAACACATTACCTTTGCGTAATCAAATTACGACAACCTTCGTTGATCCACAAATTGAAGGAGCATTTGAAAAGGCAATTCAACCAAACACAAAGTTGATCTTTGTGGAAACCTTAGGAAATCCAAATTCAAACGTTGCTGATATAGAAACACTTGCTAACATTGCCCATGAACATAACATTCCTTTGGTGGTTGATTCTACTTTTGCCACACCATACTTGGTGCAACCAATCGCCTATGGTGCAGACATTGTGATTCATTCAGCAACGAAGTTTATTGGTGGACATGGTACAGCCATTGGTGGTGTAATTATCGATGGCGGAACTTTCGATTGGTCTACGGAAGATAAATATCCATGGATAAGCAAGCCAAATCCAAGTTATCATGGCATCTCATTTCAGCAAGCAGCTGGAGCAGCGTCGTTTATTACCTATATTCGTGCCATTTTATTACGCGATACAGGAGCGACGTTATCTCCGTTCCACAGTTTTCTATTTCTGCAAGGAATTGAAACATTGTCTTTGCGGGTGGAACGACATGTTAGTAATGCTTTAAAAGTCGTGGAGTATCTACATCAACATCCCCAAGTAGAAGCGGTTCACCATCCTTCGCTAAAAAGCGAAGCTACGTACAACCTTTATAACAAATATTTCCCAAAGGGTGGTGGCTCGATTTTCACCTTTGAAATTAAGGGTGATGTATCCGACGCGAAAACGTTTATCGATAATCTACCAATCTTCTCATTGCTAGCCAATGTGGCGGATGTTAAGTCACTGGTGATTCATCCGGCAAGTACGACTCATGCACAAGCTTCAAGTGAACAACTACAAGAACAAGGAATCAAAGAAAATACGATTCGCTTGTCCATTGGGATAGAAAAAGTCGAAGACTTAATTCAAGATTTAGAAGTTGGCTTTCAAGCAATTCGATGACTACATGCGGGTTTTAATATCCGCATTTTTAACTTTTGTTTCATTTGCATAGACAAAAGTTGATAAATTGTCATATAATAAACTAAATCTCAAATAAGTAAAGAATCTAACAGTGCAGGCGAGTATGTGTGTCGTTTAAAGTGTTGGAGGATTTATGAAGGGTTTGCGTATTTTTAACAAACGAATCTTACGTGTTGGGCTCGCTTTTTGTCTTTTGATGATAAGTGCGTTTACGGATACTTCGCCAGAACATGTAAGTGAAATCAATACTTTAAATAGCATATCGATGGAAGTTCGCGATATGCATTTTTTGCGTCTTCTCCAAGAGCAAAAGGAGGAAGCGCATGTCTTACGGCCAAATGAGTCCTATCAACTTGTGATTGATGCGATTGCAAAAGTAGAGGTAAGAAATAATGAAGAAAACCAAGTGTTCTCACTTACGTTAAACAACTTTGATGTTTTGCAGTTTTCAAATGATGAAAACAATACCTACGAATTGTTGAATCAAAATAAGCAGTGCATTGGTACTTGGTGGTTAACAAACAAAGTAGATCAGTTTTTTATCGAAGGTGAGTTGTTTCGGGAATTGCGCAAAGATGAGCACATACAATTTATTTTCCCTGAAATGGTAAGACTCACGAATCCTAAACCTGTGAATACAAAAATATCGTTGGGGGTAGCAGACTATTTAAAAACCTACAATATAGAATTACCAGAAACACAGCCATCACAACGGGCAGGACTACACCAATCAACTAAGTATCCTAGTTTGTTTGTCACCTCGAAAATCGAAGTGAATGGGATAAAGGCGAGCGTTGCTAAACCTGGTGACGAGGTGGAGTTTTTTATCATTGCTACATATGAAGGAAACACTAAGGTGCCCATTTACTTTAGAGATGAACTCAATATGCTGCAAAATGAAAGTGGTCTTGCTGTATTGGACGATCCATTTGCTACCGCACAGCCGATGGCTAATATCAGTGTGTTGGTCAACGGTGTTGAAGCAAATACACAGACCTGGTTAGGAAATTTACGTGATGGCTATGTCTATATGGAAATGATTAAGAAAACGGTAGTCGCAATTAGCTACAAAATCAAGGTAAAAGATGTAAGTGATATACCTATGGACAGTTCGTTGATGCAAGAAGGTAATTTCTTGTTAGAAAGCAAGGTAAGCGTTGAAGATATTCATTTTACCCAAAACTTAGAAATCAAGCTACCAAGACTTACTCCGTGGTTCACGATTGATGATGAAAATGAAAATGATTTTGGTGATCCAGGGGAAATATTGCATATTCGAATGGGAATGTACAATCAGGAAGCTACAGTACTTGAACAGATGGTGATAAAAAGCGAGATGGAAACATTGTCGTTGTTTCTTGTTGAACCAGAAAGCGTCAAAGTCCATGTATACATCGATTCGTTTTTACAACCACGGAACTACACACTTTTCGATTTGCTTAATGGGACGATCAAAGAAACCCTCCAACCAAACCAAGATTTAGAAATTTTAGTCGTGTGCAAGCTAAAATCCATGGAAGAGTTTCAAAACCAGGGACTTGAGACTTTTGCGATTACCAAAAACAAGGCGTATATCGGAAATGTTCGACTGGAAAATCAATTCACAATTGGAAGGTTATACTACTTGGAGGCGAGTGCTAAAAAGCTATGTCTATCCACCTGTCAAAGCCCAACCGTGTCTCCTGGTGACAAAATTGAATTCACGATGACCCTAACCAATCACGGGAATCAGTCATCGAACAATCATCAATTGCGTATGAACTTTTTAAACAATATCGAATTCTTTGACTTGGTTAAAAGTGAACAAGAACAACCCATGATCATGTTGCCATTTAATGAAGATGAAAACACGAAAGCGCAAGCGTTATCCAACCTTTTTTCTTCAGATACTGCAATCCAAGTGGATATACCTCCCGTCACCCAAATGGATGTTTCGTTTAGTTTGTATCTAAAACCATATGCATCAATTGGTGCATATGATCTTGATAAACTTGCACAAGATTTAAAAAGTGAGCTAGTCACATCGTTTTTACTTGATGAACAAGTAGCGTTTATAAAGCAGGTGAGCATTCCAGCTGGTAAGCCTTTAGTGGATGTGCAACTGCAAAGGCTTGATACAGCGGAAGATACGGTATTTCCTGGTCAGCGAGTTAGTATGCAAACTGTGATTACTGGTTTTGATGAAATCGCTAAACAGACGCCACTACAACTAGATGTTTCGGATTTTGCATCCTATGTCAAAGATATAGAGAATGTGCCTGTCATGATTACGTATTATGATGCTGATGGAAATTATAGAGAAGTGCAAACCAGTCTTTTAAACTTGCAAGCAGGCGAAGATGATCTGGTCTATCTGCAAGCAAACCAACAGGCAACGTTGACGTTTTCCCTTGAGTTTCTCGCCACATTTGCACCGGATGTTGCTCTTACAATGCAAATAGAAGCAAATGGGATACGCGCACAAAAAACGCTAAGGACAACAAGCAGTATTCCAGAAACAGGATGGGATCGCGGACAGTCTGATCTATTGTGGTGGTTTGTACTGCCAATGTTTGTATGGTGTAGTTTTTTGCTTATGAGAGGCTACAAAAAGCGGAGGTACAAATGAATTTGAAACAGACAAAGCAACCTGTGGAGATGCTAGACAAACACGCCACGTTAAAAAAAGAAGGTTTGCATTTGCTTGTAAAGCTAACATTCATCATCCTAGTTATCACAGGTGTGTTTTCATTTGTTTTTGGTTGGACAAAAGTAAGTGATGACACAATGTCTTCAGCACTGCGGCAAGGGGATGTCTTGCTGTATTATCGTTTAGATAAAGATATCCTTGCGGGAGATGTGGTTGTTATCGAGATAAATGATGATTTACAAGTGCGAAGAGTTGTTGCAACATCTGGAGATCGTGTAGATATTACAGAGGACGGGTTAATGATCAATGGAGCGTTGCAATTTGAACCAAGTATCATAAACGAAACCTTACCTTACGTTGAGGGGATTGTATTTCCATTGACTTTGAAAAAAGACGAAGTATTTTTACTAGCTGACAAGCGCACAGGCGCACAAGACAGTAGAAACTACGGAGCAATAAAAATACAGCACATCAAAGGAAAAGTGATACATTTGGTTCGCAGAAATAACATATAGAGGAGAGAAAAAATGAAAAAGCAAAGAAGTAGTAAAATGAAAAAAATAAGTCGTGTATTTGTTGTGTGTTTGATGATGGTAATGATGCATGCAATGGGAAGTGTATCTATACTTCGTGCGGATGATGTGCACGCAACTTTGAATCCAAAGATTGTGAAACAAGTGACTGTCGCTGAAGGTGTAACGTATCCTTCAACGGTATTTCAGTTTAATTTCACATCGTACGCATTTAATAACGAAGCTGATAGTAGTTTGCCAGCATTGCCTAGCATTACCATTGAAGTGGGAAATGCTACGAAAACGCAAGTTGCAGGTGGTGATGTATATGAAGCTAGCGGAGCAATAGCTGTGGATGCTAGTACATTTACGAAAGCTGGAGTTTATACATATGAATTGAAAGAAGCAAGTGGTGTAAATCCAAATGGTAGTAGTTTAGACACCTTGGCAGGAATGAGTTATGATAATACAACGTATCGCGTTCATATCTATGTAAAGAACGTAGCGAGTGGACTGGAGATTGCAAATTATACCATTGAAAAAGTAGTGGGTGAAACAACTGAAAAAGTTGATGCAAGTGAAGCTGGCAAAGGTTTAGTATTTGCTAACGCATACAAAACCGTAGCGGGAAGTACAGGTTCTGATATCATCAAAGACGGTGATCGTTTTGCATCGTTTCGCTTAACAAAAGAAGTTGCAGGAGAATATGCGGATAAAACAAGAGCGTTTAACTTTTCTGTGTATTTTGATGCTGCCTTAACTGAAACAACAGAAAAAACGTATTCGTACTATGTTGCAGATAAAACAACACACACAAAAATTGATGGTAGTGAAAAAACGGTAACAATTGATCCAACGACAGGTGCAACTGTTGAGGTGGACTTAACACATAATCAAGAAGTGATTTTCTTTGATTTACCAACTGGAACTTCTGTGCATGCAATCGAAAAGCATGTGGAAGATTATACAGGTAGTTATAGTTTTACTTCAGATAGTTCAACGCTTTCAGGATTAACAAACCTTGTTGGAGGTCAGGGTGATGACAGTAATAACTTGTATATCGGTAAAAACTCATCTGTGAATCAAACTGTCTTTTTAGGCGAAACAATCAACGTTGCGGATGTAACAAATACATATAAAACGGTTAATTTTACAGGTCTTGTGATGGATAATTTACCATTTATTATTTGTATCATCATAGGTGGTGCTGGATTGTTGATGATCCTAGGCAAAAGACGCAAAGCGTAGCCATTCCTGAATTGAGTGATGAGACATGATAAACGCTGGTTGAATATAAAACTTCAGCTAGTTTTATGGTTGCACAAGATAGTGAATGCTGCTGTTATGGTTGGGTGTATCATCATGCTTGTATTTGGTGCCTATTCCTTATGGGATAATAACCAGATCATCTTTTCAGCCAGTGCTAAGCAGTATGAAACATACAAGCCTACAGTGAAACAACATTACAATTTCGACGAACTAAAGATGATAAATGATGATGTGTTTGCTTGGTTGTCTGTATATGGGACACAAATCGATTATCCTGTTGTACAAGCAAAAGATAATCAACAGTACATGCAAACCAATCCACTTGGTGAACCTTCACCAAGTGGGTCCATCTTCTTGGATGCAAGAAATAGACGTGATTTCACTGATTTTAATCATCTGATTTATGGGCATCATATGGCACAAGATGCCATGTTTGGAAACCTTGATACCTTTATGGATGCGGATGTATTTAAAAAGCATCGCTATGGTATGTTGTATCATGACGGACGTACATATGGACTTACATTTGTCGCTTTCTTACAGGTGGATGCGTATGATGGAACGTTGTATCAACCTGCTTTGAAAAGCGCAGAGCATAAAGAAAACTATCTTCGTTATCTAAAAAAGAAAGCGATTCACTATCGCGAGTTAAATCTGCATATTGACGACCATTTGGTTTTGTTGAGTACATGTTCAAGTGAAATGACAAATGGACGTTATGTACTGGTTGGGAAAATTAGCGATGATGTACAAGATGATCCGTTTATCCAGGATAAACAAGACCCAAGTATGGCACAATTCAAAAATAAAACACATCTAAAGATTCCAATTCCATGGTGTTTTGGTTTCTGTTTCCTACTAATCTTATTGCTGTTAGTCTTTCGTTTTCGAAAAAAAGAACAAGAGACAAAGTAGTAATTCGTAATTGTTGCATGTATACAAAGTGAACTATATGTAAAATACAAATAAAAAATGCAAACGATTTATATAAAAAGATAACCATTTTTCAAATAAATGATGTATAATGAATGACGGTAGGATGTGCTTGCATCATAATAAGCATGGATAAGCCGTGTATAAATGGATATGAAATGTATCGTAGGTTGTAGCCTTGCGATTCTAGGTTTGTATAAATTGAATAGCAACGATTGATAATTGTGGAGAGTTATCAATGATGTAAGCTAATTGTATTTTATGCAAAAGAGAGAGAAAAACAAAATTACAAAAGAGAAAAGTAAAAACGAATTAGGGTGTAAAAAAGTAGGAAGTAAAAACCTGAGATGCGTTTTGGTTTGACCTAGGTAAATCGTAGGGATAACATACAATGATATATGTATACAAATTGAAAGACAGTCAGAGATGACTGTTTTTTTGTGTCGTTAGTAAGTTATTCGAATGAGTTGTGATATTAATGATGTAATGATACCATTTTATTGGATAATTATACTTGTGTGTGAAGGTATAGCCATTACAGGGAGAAGAATGGATGGAAAAGTCAAAACAAAACAATAATGACCAAAACAACTGGAAAATAGATCCGAATCGTGCCAAATTTCGTCTATCGATGATGACGCTTTTTTTGGTGTTTTTAACGTTCAGTTTGTTGCAAATTGACTCGCAAGTTCATTTGCCAAGCCATTATATTGAAACCAATGTCGCAAATGATTACACACATCAAATATCACATTTAAGTACGTATGATGATAATGAACATGTACTTTCTGTCGGTAGTGAGGTGGATTTCGTTCGCTCTGTTAACCGTGGACTTGCAAGTATTGCCCAAGGAGAGGCAACCGCAAGTAAATATACGGTAATTGACTCAGAAAAAGATGGTAAAGATGGAATTATCAAATCCATTTTTGATGTCGCGGGAAAACCGGTCACTTACCAACAAGACGTGTTATTTGTTTTGGATTCCTCTAGTTCAATGAATATGTGGTCAAAACCAGAACACTCTGCAAAGACAATTCACTGCCTCAATGCAAATCACTACTATAGAATTCCAGCAAAAACGTTTATAAACACGAGCGATAAAGACATCTTTTTTCATCCAAGTGATGAATTTGGTTCCGTTATATGGGAGAATATTTCACAAGAGCAATGGCGAAGTTTTATGAACGAGTATGGATTGGAAGTTCGTGAAGTAAGTCGTGGGATGATTGAATTGTGGAATCCGGTTGGAAATCATTATAAAAAAGAAGAGGGTGCATATGTACATTTACCTGTCGATGAAAAAATGCTCGAAAAAGCAAGTTTTGCGACACCTGGGGTAAATGCACACGATTGTACGGATCGCTTAACAACAGCGAAATCATCCATTCAAGCATTGATGCGAAGAATTTTAAAAGCAGGAGAAGGAAACCGAATTGGGTTGATTGACTTTGCTGCAGATCATCTTGACTACACGTCGTTTACCGATTCGTATGCCGATTTGATTCAGGGACTTAAAAATACGCACAGTGATTTCGATGGAGATACGGATCAATTGTTTAACTTTGTTAAAGAACTTGTACACAAACAACAATCAGAAAATATACCATTGAAGATCATTTTGGTGACCGATGGAGCAACGGACAAAGATGCTTCGTCCATTGGTATTATTAATGAAATCAAAGCACACAAGGATGTGGAAATATTTTCGACCGGGATTCATATTCATAACGAGGCATTTCTAAGAGAGTTTGCATCAAGTCAAGATCACTTTATGAATACCACAAATGAAAAAAGTTTTGTGGATTACTTTAAAGGTTTGACAACAGAGCTGGTTGCGGAGCCAAATGTGAATCTAGCATTCAACACAATGCCAGCATTCTCATTGTATTGTGATAAAGAACACCCCATTACAATCGGGGATAAAATCTACACGAACATTGATGAAGTTCCTAGTTCATTGTTGGAAGTGTCGGCGGATGAAACCCATTATAAATGGAACATTGGTGCAATCGGACTAGAAGGACGACGTTTCTCGTTTTATACAAAAATGGATGAAGAGGTTCGCTTTGCAAATCCAGGTAGCAAACAATATTCCACCACAGATATCGCGCGCTTGCATTATCGCCAACTAACAGCAAGCTTACAAAGTGTGGCGGCAGGTAGTGAAGTCATACAGCCAGTAAAACAACCAAAAGAAGTGCTTGTCGAAAACAGCTTTATCTCAACTGAGAAATCCATCAAACGTGTTGATGGGTTGGATATCACTTATGAAATTCGAGTTTTCAACCACGGAAATTTAGACCTAAAAGATGTCAAAATACGCGATATCATTCCAGAAGGTGTGTACCACAAAGATGGAGGTAAGCCGTCGAAACGAAATTCCTTTGTAGATTTTACCATTCGTCAAATTAAAGGAGGTAATACGTATACAATTACCTATGTTGGTCGTGTGTTTCCGACCGAGTTGGCAGATAGTTTAGCTTTAAAACAAGGTCAAGCCATCTTATTATCAGGACAAAGTTTAGATGTGCCGATCGCAAACTATCAACTTGCAACCAGTGGTGTAAAAATCAAAGGATACCAAGCACAAGGTCAAGCAAGTGCAGCAACGACGATTGTACTTAGTCATGAATACGTATATCCAGAGCATACACGCAATTTATTTTTGGCGGAAGTATTTGGTTTTGTAACGATTGTTTTAGGCGTTATTTTATTTAGAATACGCAAGGTAAAACGTATCGCGATTGAAGAATAAATATGCAAAAAGGTACCACATCAGCGGTGCCTTTTTTGCATGAATGATGGAAATTTATGTGTTATGGGGAAGGTTTCTTCTTATGTTATAATAAATATCAAGTAAATTTACGCACAAAACCCTGGTTTCAATGGTATACTAATAAATGATAGTAATTTTGGTTTTTCTACATAAACTAGAATATAAGGGGTAACAAATGAAAGATGATATTAATCTAGCTTTATTGATTGATGCCGACAATGTCTCGGCAAAGTATATTGGTTATATCATGGAGGAGATTCCAAACTATGGTTTGCCTACGCACAAGCGTATCTATGGTGATTGGACGGATTCTCACATGAATAAATGGAAGGATGTACTCTTAGAGTATTCCATCCAACCAATCCAACAGTATTCGTATACCGTTGGAAAAAATGCAACGGACTCAGCATTAATTATTGATGCGATGGACATTTTATATGAAGATCGTGTGGATGGTTTTTGCATCATTAGTAGCGATAGTGATTTTACAAGGTTGGCTGCACGGTTACGTGAAGCAGGTAAAATCGTGATTGGCGTTGGGGAAAAGAAAACCCCAAGACCATTTATCGTCGCTTGTGAAAAATTCATTTATCTAGAAACATTATCTAGTTCACATGAAGCAAGTGATGAGGCTGCACAAAAACGGATCGTAAGTAGCCAAGACGATATCCGTTGGTTAACGAAACAAGTTCGTGCTATTATTAAAGATATTTCAGATGATGACGGTTGGGCTAACATGTCATCACTTGGTAATATGTTAAGTAAAAGATTTCCTGATTTCGATACGCGGAACTATGGTTATTCAAAATTAACCCCACTAATCGAATCGCTAACAAGTTTTGAAATTCAATCCATTCGTGCGAAAGACTCACATGTGGAACACAAACTTGTTCGCTATAAAGGAAAACGAAGTAAGTAGAAGTATGAGGGCGGTACATATGGAAGAAATGAAAAGTAAAATTGAACAAATTAAACAAGATGCAACAAGTGTGCAAGAAAAAAAGGAAGCGCTAATTCAACTTGGTAAAGAAATGATCCAAGAAGAAAAAGGGCTTGTTAGTGATGTTCAAGATACATTGCACAGCACATGGGACGAATTAAAGGATGATCAAATTCCTGGACACATTAACTTGCAATTAGAAAATGAGTTCCGTCAAACCATGAAGAACTTAAGCAAAGAAATTAGCCGTAATGAATTCCAATTAGAAGGAAAAAACGCGAAAGAAGAAATTCTAGAACATATGGAAGAACTAAAAGCTTCCACTTCTTGGAAAGAAGTTATGGGAAAACTATACGCATTTAAAGATAAATGGGCAGATTTGCCGTATGCAGGTAAAGAAGTCGATGCTGAACTTTCAAGAAAATTTGATGATACATTTAATGAAATTATGTCTAAAAAAGACGAATTCTTTAGTCGTTTAGACGAAGCAAAAGATGAAGCACGTGCGAAGAAACAAGATTTAATCAACCGTGCAAAAAAAGCAAGTCAATCAACGCAATGGAAAGAAACTTCAAAAGAAATGAAGACTTTGATGGATGAATGGAAAACATCAGGAAATATCAACAAAGAAGAGAACGATCAACTTTGGGAAGAATTTAACGATGCTAGACAAGCATTCTATCAAGCACAAGCTATATTCTTTGAAGAACGTGATAAGCAACAAGAACAAGCAAAAGTAAAAAAAGAAGAATTGGTTGGTCAAGCACAAGAATTGTCACTAAGTGAAGACTATAAAGAAACTTCACAAAAAATGCGTGACTTGATGACTGAATGGAAAGCTGCTGGTTTTGCTGGTAAAGATATTGATAACGAGTTGTGGGATGCATTTGCAACAGCAAGAAATACATTCTTCCAACGTCAAGATGAATACTACCAAGAGAAAAAAGGGCAATTCCGCAGTAAACTAGAAGATGGAATCAACCGTCGTAAAAAACAACTTGATGATTTAACAGCCATCAACCAAGATCTTGAAAGAGAAATTGGTGAAATTCGTGGATTAGATGCACCGATGGGTAACCAAGACAATCGTTGGGAAATCATGAACGATAGAAATAAAGAAATCGAAAAATTACAGTCTTACATCGATGAAAACTTGAAGAAAATTTCTGGAATTCGTACAGAACTTAACGATATGTTAAAGAAGATTGAAGACGTAAAAGAGTAGTTCTTAGTAAAGAACTGCTTTTTTTTAAAAAAACTTAACAAAAAAGAAAGAATATATTATATAATATAGTTGTAAAGTAGAGGAGATATGATTATGAAAACAGTTGTAGTAATAGAGAAAATTGAAAACATGATTCGTGCAATTCAAGCTAGTATTCAAAGAGCGATGAAATCATACTATGCAGAAACTGGATTGAGTAAAACACATACGCTTGTGCTTCGCGAGGTTCGTACATGTGAACCCATTACGTTAAATGAATTATCAAGTAACTTGTCGAAAGTGCCTGCCAATATGTCAATTACAGTGAGTGAATTGGAAGATCAAGGATATTTAGAACGTGAACGTTTTGTTGATGATCGTCGTGTTACAAAAATTCGTCTAACTGAAAAAGGTGCTGAAGCAGTGAATTTATTCGATACGTACATGGAAAAAAACCTTCACGAAATGATCGAAGACGAAAAAACGTTAAAAGATATTCTTGAAAAACTTGAAAGTGTATACGAAAAAGTTAAAAAGTATTAGCAGTGTTTTGTTGCATCGACCATAAGACTTCATATTGAAAAAGGTTGTAAAATGGTTTATGATACATTTATGGATATATAAGTATCCATGCTGCAAGCACTTGTAGACGTTCATATGAGACCGCCCCTCCAAAATGGTTTTATATGCGCGAATAGGAGTGTGAGAACTTTTCTCTTTTGGGAAGACAGCAAAGCTGTCTTTTCTTTTTTTATTGTTGAAAAGGTGTAAACTATATGCTATGATTATCTAGCAGTAAAATTGTAGGGGCATGGTCCAATGGTATGATAACGGTCTCCAAAACCGCTGATGGGAGTTCGATTCTCTCTGCCCCTGCCAGTTATAAACAAAGTCTGAATGTTCAGGCTTTTTTTATTCGTATCTTAGCGTTAGGCTGTGATATAATAAGTTACGGAATCAAGCGTTCGTGGCGCAGTTGGATAGCGCACTCGACTCCGACTCGAGAGGTCGCAGGTTCGAATCCTGTCGAGCGCACCATAGAAATACAACACCGAATATTTGTTTGGTGTTTTTTTTATATTCTTGCTTTTTATGCGTACTTGATTTACGATAATGATGCGGGGGGACTCTTTGGAGTTGAGAAGGTAAAACCTGACCCTTTGAACCTGTTGGTTAAGACCAACGTAGGGAGCAATCAATACAAAGAAGGTATTTGATCAGGACGCTCCATTTTTGAAGCGTCCTCTTTTTTATTCATTGTTTGTTGCTACAACGAAAGGCTTCCGCATATGCGAGGTCTTTTTCTTTTTGCATATGCGAAATCTGGTTGTGATTGCTTGATGATACAAGGAGGTAAGATGAAAAACGTATTAAGTATAGCTGGTTCAGATTGTAGTGGTGGTGCGGGGATTCAAGCAGATTTGAAGACTTTTAGTGCCAATGGAGTATTTGGTATGAGTGTAATTGTCGCTGTCGTTGCAGAAAATACCAGTCGAGTGATTTCTGTAGAAAATGTAAGTCCAAGCATGATTGAAGCACAAATAGATGCAGTATTTGAAGATATCGATGTGCATGCTGTAAAAATTGGAATGTTATCAACACCAGAATGCATGGAAGCAGTTGCTAAAAAGTTAGAAGAGTACAAACCAAACCATGTAGTGATTGATCCGGTAATGTATGCAAAGAATGGGTGTCCACTAATGGAAGAACAATCGTTGGATACCTTAATCCAGCGCATTATTCCACTAGCAGATGTTGTTACGCCTAACATACCAGAAGCAGAGAAGATGACAGGCATGCAAATTGATAGTATTGAAATGATGGAGCAAGCGGCAAAAAGAATTGTTGAAATGGGCTGTAAAGGCGTGATTATCAAAGGTGGACATCGTGAGGGAAGTGCCCTTGATGTACTTTATGATGGAAACGAATTTACACATTTTGAAACAAAAAGAGTTCCAACAAAAAACACACATGGAACCGGATGTACATTTTCTGCAGCGATTGCTTCGCAGTTGGCACAAGATCTTTCCCTAGCAAAAGCGGTTGGTGTTGCAAAAACGTATGTGACAAGTGCCATAACCCATGGATTAGAAATAGGAAAGGGCTGTGGTCCTACAAATCATTTCTACGAGTTATATAAAAAAGCGGGGATGATCAAATGATGTATACAACACAGATGAATGCTGCAAAGAACCGTATCGTTACCAAAGAGATGATAGCGGTGGCTACTAAAGAAAACATTGCTGTAGAAGTTTTACTAGAAAAAATTGCTTGTGGTGAAATTATTATTCCTGCCAATAAAATGCACCATAGTTTAGATCCACAAGGAATCGGGACAGGATTAAAAACGAAGATTAACGTTAATTTAGGCGTTTCAAAGGATTGTCAAGATTACACAGTTGAGATGAAGAAAGCGCAACTTGCCATTGATTACAACTGTGCAGCGATTATGGATTTAAGTAATACAGGAAAGACAAATACATTTCGTGAAGCATTGATTGCAAGTTCACCAACAATGATTGGGACGGTTCCTATATATGATGCTATTGGTTATCTAGGTAAGGATTTAAAAGAAATCGATGCAAGAGATTTTTTGGAAGTCATTGAAGCACATGCAAAAGCCGGTGTTGATTTTATGACAATCCATGCTGGTTTAAATAAGAGAATGGTAGAGTTAATCAAACGTGAAAAACGACTGACAAATATTGTATCGCGAGGAGGATCGTTGATTTTTGCTTGGATGGAGATGACAGGAAAAGAGAATCCATTTTATGAATATTATGATGAAGTCTTAGAAATCTTTGCGCACTATGACGTTACGATGAGTCTTGGTGATGCCTTGCGTCCTGGAAGCATAGATGATAGCACGGATGGTATGCAAATTGGTGAATTAATCGAACTTGGTAATCTAACCAAACGAGCATGGGAAAAAGACGTACAAGTTATGGTTGAAGGACCTGGACATATGGCAATGGATGAAATCGCAGCAAATATAAAATTGCAGAAACGGTTGTGTCATAATGCACCATTTTATGTGTTAGGTCCAATCGTCACTGATATTGCACCGGGGTATGATCATATTACGTCTGCCATAGGTGGAGCGATTGCTGCCATGCATGGTGCTGACTTTCTTTGCTATGTAACACCTGCAGAACATTTGCGACTGCCAGATATCGATGATGTAAAGGAAGGAATTGTAGCTAGTAAAATAGCTGCTCATGCAGCAGATATAGCCAAGGGAATTCCAGGAGCAAGAGATATCGATCACCTGATGAGTGATGCAAGAAGACAAGTTGATTTTGAAAAGATGTTCACTTACGCAATTGACCCACACAAAGCGAAGACATATTACGACAGTCGAACGGTCAGTGAAGAACACACATGTACGATGTGTGGAAATATGTGTGCGATGCGCACAACAAATAAAATACTAGAAGGTAAAGATATTTCATTTAGGGAGGACAAAACAAATGCATAATAAATTAGAACAAGCACTGACAAATGTGAAAACAATACATCCACTGGTTCATCATTTGACGAACTATGTAACGGTAAACGACTGTGCAAATATCACACTAGCAATTGGAGGTTCACCGGTCATGGCGGATGCAATTGAAGAAGTCACTGATATGGCAAGCGTTGCAAATAGCGTAGTCATTAACATGGGAACACTCAATGAAAGAACGGTGGCATCCATGATTCTTGCAGGAAAAGCAGCCAATGGAAAAGGGACACCTGTTATATTTGATCCAGTTGGAGTTGGTGCAAGTGTATTTCGTAATGAGATGGCACTAAAGATCCTTAAAGAAGTAAAATGTAGCGTCATTCGTGGAAATGCATCAGAAATTCGTTTTCTGGTGGAACGTCATGCAGCAACGAAAGGTGTTGATGTAGCAAGTGCAGATACAAACATTGATGTAGAAACATTAGTGAAAGAGGGGGCAAAGAAACTAGGCTGTATTGTGGCTTGTACAGGAGCTGTTGATTATATCAGCGATGGAAAACAGCTTGTCAAAATATACAACGGACATGCTATGCTATCCAGCATTACAGGAACTGGTTGCATGTGTACGAGTTTGATTGGAACGTATTGTGGTGCCAATACGGATATCTTTATTGCAACATGTGCAGCTTTGTTAAGTATGGGGATGGCTGGAGAAAATGCGTATACATCGAGTGGGCATTTGGGGCTTGGTCACTATCACATGGCAATTATTGATGAAATCAGCAAACTGGATGCTACAAGTTTGCTAGAGAGAGCAAGATATGAAACAAACAACAGTTGATTATGGCATCTATCTCATCACGGATCAAACAGTGTTGGGGAAAAAGGATTTATGCGAAGCCGTGGAACAAGCCATCCTTGGTGGATGTACCTTGGTTCAAATTCGTGAAAAGGAACAATCGACCAAAGCCTTTTACCAAGAAGCCAAACAGATTAAAGCAATTTGCGACAGATATAAAGTTCCATTGATTGTTAATGATCGTGTAGATGTTGCACTTGCCATCGATGCAAGTGGAATTCATGTTGGTCAAGATGATTTGCCAGCATGCATAACGCGCAAATTGATTGGAAAAAACAAGTTACTTGGTGTATCGGTCACCAATCTTGATGAAGCGTTACAAGCACAACGTGATGATGCAGATTATCTAGGCGTCGGTGCAATGCATGCTACACAAACCAAAGAAGACGCGACAATTGTCTCTTTAGCACAACTTGCAAACATTCGTGCAGCAGTTGAGATACCTATTGTTGTTATCGGTGGGATTTCAGTAGAGAATGCATCGATGTATGCACAAATGCAGGTTGATGGCTTAGCGGTTGTCTCTGCCATTCTTAGTCAAAAGGACATTTATCAAGCAACAAAAACACTGAAACAAGCATTTCAAGCAAAATCTTAGGTATTTTACATTCTTGTCCAAAATTTCACAAATTAGCAGTAAGTGGGTTAACTCTTTGGAATACCTATGGTATACTTAAACTAACTACTAATATATATATTTTACATATGATAAAGGAATGACAGGATGAACATTAATACGATTTTATTACGATATGTAGTTGAGGTAGAAAAAAGTAAATCTATTTCGAAAGCTGCAGACAACTTGTATATGGCACAACCAAACTTAAGTAAAGCAATCAAAGAATTGGAAGAAAACGTTGGATTTCCAATTTTTGAACGTGGTCCAAAGGGAACGATTCCAACGGAACTCGGTGTCCAATTCATTGAACAAGCATATAAGGTGTTGTCACAACTAGATGCAATGGAAAATCTAGCTTCAGGTAAAAAAGAGGGAACGATTCACTTTGACGTTTCCATTCCTCGGGGTAGTTATATCTCCGAAGGTGTACTTGATTTTGTGCGTGGATTGGATTTTAAAACACGTACAGAAGTGTTGTTTCAAGAAACCAATGCCCTAAAAGCAATCCACAACGTTTCAGAACATCGCTTTAACTTAGGTGTGATTCGTTATGAGAAGAAAAATGAATTGTACTTTAAAGACTATTTACAAGAACGTAACCTAAAATCAGAAATTTTATGGGACTTTCAGGAGATTGTCTTAATGTCAAAAGATCACCCGTTAGCAAATAAAGAAATCATTGAATTGACCGACTTAGAACCGTATATTGAAATCGTCTACGAAGATGAAGTATTGCCGTATTTCCATCAATTAAAAAAGCGTCGAGAACAACCAGTGAGTAGTAAATTGTCGATTTTTGAACGTTCAAGTCAATTTCAATTCTTGTCGACTTTGACAGAATCCTATACATTCGCTTCACCGATTCCAACCTACTTATTGGAACGCTACAACGTGGTGCAACGCAAAGTGCGTGGGCTAAATGATTCTTACAAAGATGTAATTATCTATCGCAAGGATTATGAGTTGACTGAACTAGATCGTGATTTTATCAATAAACTTGATCAAGCTCGAAACAATGTTGCCTTTTTAAAGTTGGAATAGTAGCGATATATCACTTTATAAATAGCCATAGATAAAAATTATATAAGTATAAGAAATACAAATTTGGTAAGATTGGACTACAACATTCCTTTAAGTTCATGCGAGAACTTAGAAATTATGCGCTCAATGCTCTTGTTAGCTCTTAGGGAGTAAAATATATGCTTGCTAAGAATGTTGTGGGTTTAACAAAGAAGCATAGAAAAGAATATGTTCATATTTTCACAAAGATATAAACATGTTCTTTTTTTATATATCTCGCTGTTTTCCTGTGGTGTTAGAATGAGGGAGTAAAGAAAAAGGAGGTCTAGATTTTATGGCTAGATATACGATACCAAGAGATGTGTATCATGGAAAAGGATCATTAGAAAATTTAAAGGATTTAGTAGGTAAAAAAGCAATCGTTGTTGTTGGTGGAGGAAGTATGAAACGCTTCGGATTCCTAGACAAAGTTGAAGAATACCTTAAAGAAGCAGGAATGGAAGTTCAACTATTTGAAGGTGTTGAACCAGATCCATCTGTTGAAACTGTTATGCGTGGAGCGCAAGCAATGCGCGACTTTGAACCGGACTGGATTGTTTCTATCGGTGGTGGTTCACCAATCGATGCTGCAAAAGCAATGTGGGTATTCTACGAATATCCTGAAACTAAGTTTGAAGACATTATTACTCCATACAGTTTCCCAACATTACGCCAAAAAGCAAAATTCTGTGCAATTCCATCAACGAGTGGTACAGCAACAGAAGTAACAGCATTCTCTGTTATTACAGACTATGAAAAAGGGATTAAATATCCATTAGCTGACTTTAACATTACGCCAGATGTAGCAATCATCGATTCTACCTTAGCAGAAACAATGCCTCAAAAGTTAACAGCTCATACAGGAATGGATGCAATGACACACGCAATTGAATCATACGTGTCAACATTACACTGTAACTACACAGACCCACATGCATTACACGCAATTAAATTAATTACGGATTCTATTGTTGCTTCATATGAAGGTGATAAAGAAGCAAGAGAAACAATGCACGATGCACAATGTTTAGCAGGTATGGCATTCTCTAATACTTCACTTGGAATCGTTCACTCTATGGCACACAAAACTGGTGCTGCATACAGTGGAGGACACATTGTTCATGGTTGTGCAAATGCTATGTACTTACCAAAAGTAATTAAATTCAATGCAAGAGAACCAGAAGCAGCTACACGTTACGGTGAAATTGCAGATTCATTACACTTAGGTGGAAACACAACTGCAGAAAAAGTAGAATTGTTGATTCAACACATTCTTACTTTAAACAAAGAACTTAACATCCCAACTTGTATCAAAGATTACGAAGGTGGAATTATTGATGAAACTGAGTTCTTAAACAAACTTGATGAAGTTGCTAAATTAGCGGTTGAAGATGCTTGTACAGGAACAAACCCTCGTACCATTGATCCATCACAAATGGCTCGCTTATTAAAAGCTTGCTACTATGATGAAGAAGTAGATTTCTAAAAGTAAAACGTATTACGGTTGTTGAATAGTTGCCGCTACTTGCGGTAACTATTTTGTCATTTATGCATAAAGGGGTCCTATGGAAAAATATATTGAATCAAAAAAATCAAATTGTAAAAACTGTTACAAGTGTATAAGAAATTGTGCACTCAAGTCACTCAGTTTTCTTAACGATCAAGCGAACATCATAAGTGATGATTGCATTTATTGTGGCGAGTGTTATCTTGTTTGTCCACAAGATGCCAAATACATTCGCAGCGATGCGCAAAAAGTAAAAACTTGGCTTGCATCTAACACGCCAGTTGTCGCGAGCGTTGCTCCATCGTACAATGCGTTAGACAACACAGATTTCTTTTTGTTGAAACAACAATTGCTTGATGCTGGTTTTCAAGCGGTTGAAGAAACCGCGATTGGCGCGTATATGGTAAAAACGGCATATGAGAAACTTTGCGAAAACAAAGAAAACGACGTATTGATTTCCTCTTGTTGTCACAGTGTCAACTTGCTTGTGGAAAAGCATTTTCCAGAAGCCATTCCCTATTTGGCCAGTGTTGTAACACCCATGGAAGCACATGCTAGAAAACTAAAGGAAACATATCCAGAAGCTAAAGTTGTTTTCATTGGACCATGTATTTCAAAAAAAGCGGAAATTGACGATACGAAAAGTCATACCGATGTCGTGCTAACTTTTGCCGAGTTGGCAGAACTTGGCTTACCAAGCTTTGGTAAGAAACAAGAAGAGAAACAGGAATGTCAGCTTTCCACAAGAAGTTTCCCAATCACTGGTGGTATTTTATCAACCATGAAAAAGGAAGCGGATATGACCTATTTGGTCGTGGATGGACAAGAAAATTGTGTCCAAACCATTAAAGATGTCATTGATGGGAAGATTCACAAATGTTTTATTGAAATGTCTTTGTGTGCAGGTAGTTGTGCAGGTGGTCCAGTGTTACGGAAAAGTGGGTATACAACAGTGCCTAGCACGATGTCCATTGCTGCTAAAGCCAAACAAAAAGGACCTCAATTGGATGTAGAAACAAAACAACTTCACACAACATTTGAAAATAGAAAACAAACCAGTTATCGAATAAGTGATCAAATGATTGAAGAAGTGTTAGCGAAAATAGGAAAGACAAAAATAGAAGATGAATTAAACTGTGGTGGTTGTGGGTACAATACGTGTAGAGAAAAAGCGGTTGCAGTTATTCAAGGTAAGGCAAATCTAGAGATGTGTTTGCCCTATTTGCGAGACCGGGCAGAAACGTTCTCGGACAACATTATCCGTAATACACCAAACGGAATCATCGTGCTTAATGAAGAATTTGAAATCGAGCAAATGAATGAAGCAGCTTGTCAGATATTTAATATTGAACATAGTTTTGAAATCATTGGTGATCAAGTGGTACGTTTGCTTGATCCAAAGTTGATTATGGATACCTACTTTGATGGAAAGAATACGTATGATAAGCAAATTTATCTTGCAGAATTTGATAAACATATCAATTTAACGGTGATTGCAGATCGAGCCTATCATATTTTGATTTGTGTCATACGGGATATTAGTGATGAAATCAAACGTCAAAACGAACAAGAAAACTATCGTAAATCAACGGTGGAAATTACAGACCAACTGATTGATAAACAAATGCGAACGGTGCAAGAGATTGCTTCCTTGCTTGGGGAGACTACCGCAGAAACAAAAGTTGCCCTAACTAAGTTGAAGGAGTCGATGTCCCGTGAATAATATCTGGTTTGATGTTGGAATTAGCAGTGTCAACAAACTTGGTGAACAATTATGTGGTGACCATGTAGATGTCGTGAAAATGGAAGATGGTAGTAAAATAGTAGTCTTAGCAGATGGATTGGGTAGTGGTGTTAAAGCTAGTATTCTGTCGATATTAACTGCCAAAATCATTTCCACGATGATGGCCAACCAAATGTCTTTGGAAGACTGTGTACAAACCATTATTCACACGCTGCCAGTTTGCAAGGAACGTCAGCTTGCATACTCGACGTTTTCGTTTTTGTATTTACATGCAAATTCAAGAATGGTGGATGTGGTGCAATACGACAATCCCAAAGTATTGTTTTTCCATGATGGAAAACATGTACGTTACAATGAGACTGTCGAGATTATCGATGGAAAACAAATCAGTCGGACCCGTTTGGAACTGCAAGAAGGCGATTACATTCTGATGATGAGTGATGGTGTGCTCTTTGCTTCAAAGGGAAAAATTCTTGACTTGGATTGGAACGAAGAAAAGATTACGACCTATATGGAACAAACGTTACAACTGCAAGAAAACTTTGATGCAAAAACCTTTAGCAGTTTATTGTTGCAAGAATGCTTACATCATTACGATGATAAACCAGGTGATGATATAAGTGTTTGTGCCATTCGTTTGTGCAAACGTAAAAATGCCAATATTCTAATTGGGCCACCAAAAAACCCAGATGATGTGGATAAAATGATGCGACTTTTCTTCTCGCGTGATGGCTACCATTTGGTTTGTGGTGGTACAACATCACAGTTATGTGCAAAGTATTTAGGTAAGCCAATCAAGATGAACCAACCATATCCACATACGGACGTGCCACCAACGTGCACCATCGAAGGCGTGGATTTGGTATCAGAAGGTTCCGTAACCTTAAAACAAGTGCTTGCTTATGCAAAAGATCATACGGATAAAAACGAACAATATACTTACTGGACATACCAAGATGATGGAGCAAGTAAGATTGCTAAGTTACTTTTTGATGAGGTCAGTGACATCCATTTCTATGTAGGGCTTGCAAAAAATCCTGCTCACAATGAAAATGATAGTCAAAGTATTAGTTTTGGGAATAAAATGGAAATGATTGAACAACTGGTTGGTGAGTTGTTGAAATTAGATAAAAAAGTAAAAGTGAATTATTTTTAAATAAAGGAGTCGACATGTATAAGATTGTTGAAAAAGAAAGATTAAATCCAACAGTTACGAAAATGGTCATTGAAGCACCAGCGATTGCGAAAAAAGCAAAAGCTGGACAATTTGTCATTTT
>LVZN01000079.1 GCA_001695645.1 Erysipelotrichaceae bacterium MTC7
TCATTTTATAAATTCAACTGTTGTATTTTACTTTTTATCTTTAGGATAAAGTGTTGGTTTATCACATCTTGGACAGTGTATATGTGGGGTGTCATCATTATTGTCAAATCTTAAGATTTCTGCTACTTCATCAAAACACCAAGCGGGCATTTTTTCTTCATAATCACAGCTTCTACATTTCATAAGAATATGTCCATCCTCAACTAAATATTGGTCCATTCATATCACCACCTTTACATGAAGGAACATAGTAATCTATGAATTCCATCACATGACCACACTCACATAGAAATGGATCGATACCAAAGGTATCAATTAAATCTTGTCTATAATATATTCTTTCTTTTGGTCTTCCTCCCCTAGGGAGTAGAACTTTCATTTTTGCTTTGTGTGAATGGTTACTCGTTGCATAGATTCCATAATAACGTATCATCTTAAACTGTTTCTCTGGGATATGTATTAATAATTTTTTCATGAAAAGATGTACGTGTTCTTTAACGTCTACACGTTCCTCAGTCTTATGATCTTCATAATAATATTGAATAATCTTGTTTTCCTTATCATAATTTGTAATCCGGCTTTCAGC
>LVZN01000080.1 GCA_001695645.1 Erysipelotrichaceae bacterium MTC7
TATTGGAGAACGACTTTCTGGGCGGTGCTTAAAAAAGGAGTGAGCCTTTCTCAAGGAACACACACCATCACCATTTCCCTTGGTACAAAAGGAGTACAGTTTTATGGATTTAGGGTTTGTTCTTCATTTTCTGAGGAGCCAACAGTAGGTGAAGCAGAATATACACTTGCTCCTAGACATTTCAAAGATGTAAATGGTGACATGGTAGGACCTGCCACAGGCTTCAAGCTGACACTTGAGATGCTTAGAAGAAAAGCAGATTCTGCACTGGTGTGGTATGAGGATTTTAGAGATAATCCACCTCTTCCCCAAAGCTACTGGACAACATTATCAGGCGAATGGAGTGTTTGGCAAGATACAAGCAGTTCGATGAATAGACCCTATTCCCAACTGGAGGGTAAGGGGCAGTTAGCATGGAACTACAACAATTTTTCAGATATACATTTAAGGGCGCAGATTATTTTTCCTGAGACCTTTAGTGGCAAGGCAGGTGTTTTTATTGGAACGATTTATTGTTGCTTTAATTATGATAACCAGCGTATTGAACTGTATGA
>LVZN01000081.1 GCA_001695645.1 Erysipelotrichaceae bacterium MTC7
TATTGGAGAACGACTTTCTGGGCGGTGCTTAAAAAAGGAGTGAGCCTTTCTCAAGGAACACACACCATCACCATTTCGCTTGGGGCAAAGGGTGTACAGTTTTATGGATTTAGAGTCTGTTCTTCATTTTCTGAGGAGCCATCAGTTGGTGAAGCAGAATATACCCTTGCTCCTAGACATTTCAAAGATGTAAATGGTGATATGGTAGGGCCTGCAACTGGTTTTAAGTTGACGCTTGAGATGCTTAGAAGAAAAGCAGATTCTGCCCTTGTGTGGTATGAGGATTTTAGAGATGATAACCCTCTCCCCCAAAGCTACTGGACAACTTTATCGGGTGAATGGAGTGTTTGGCAGGATACAAGTAGTCTTAGCAATAGACCCTATTCCCAACTGGAGGGTAAGGGTCAGTTAGCATGGAACTACAACAATTTTTCAGATATCCATTTAAGGGCGCAGATTATTTTTCCTGAAACCTTCAGTGGCAAGGCAGGTGTTTTTATTGGAACGATTTATTGTTGCTTTAATTATGATAACCAGCGTATTGAACTGTATGA
>LVZN01000082.1 GCA_001695645.1 Erysipelotrichaceae bacterium MTC7
TTTACCCATCAGTTTTTGCATCTCTGTCAGCGGAATAAGGCTCTTTCTGTAAATGTCCTTATATCCACCTGCCACGGCTTTTTCTGCAATGGCTCCTTCATCTTTGTACTTGCGAACCGAGCGACCTTCCACAACTTTAAAACCGTTCCACTCTTTACCGTGATTGACTGCTGCATCAGTGGCATAGGCTGTTATTTCATTCGCCCACTTGGTAAGGTCGGGAAGAATAAGTAAGATTTCTTCTATCTCAGCATCCGTCAGCAGAGGTGGCATCTTGAATTCTTTCTCTGCAAGTTTTAGCTTTTCTTCGGCTCTGGCCCGACATCTGTTTGCCGCTTTACAGAAGGTACACCATGGACCGGGGATGTATTCACCCTCACCGTTGAAGGCTTTGTCAGCTCTGGGCTTTAGTTCCTCTTCCGCCCAGTCTTTTAGTTCTTCCACCGGTATTGTCCAGGTGCTGACATTCTCTCTTCTAGGCTGAAAGATCGTCATGGACACTTTTTTAATGTCGTACAGGTGATCATAGATTCCAAGTGCTCCTAGGGCATA
>LVZN01000083.1 GCA_001695645.1 Erysipelotrichaceae bacterium MTC7
AAAAACGAGGTGGAGAGGTTCTTCCGCTCTGATTGGTATAGAGAACTTACCTCTGTTGATGGGAATGTCCTAATCAAAAAGCTACAAGCGGAGGTGAGTGAGCAATGAAAGCAAAAGAATATTTACATCAAGCCTACAGGCTAGATAAACGAATCCAATCCAACATTGAGGAAATGGAACGACTAAGGGAGTTATCGACCAGTGTTTCCTCCCCCAGTTGGGGCGAGAGAATACAAACACAACGGCATACCGATGCTTTGTTTGTCAGATACCTGGAGCGAATTGAAGAACTTCAAATCAAGATTAATGATGAGGTGGACCATCTAGTTGCACTGAAAGCAGAGATTCGAGATGTGATTAATAAAGTAATGGATATCGATGAACGCATGGTGTTGCGTTACCGTTATGTTCACAACTTTACCTGGGAGCAAATCGGTGATGAGCTGAATGCTGATAAGAGTACCATTCGCAGATGGCATGGCAATGCCTTAAATCACGTTGTCGTACCTGAAAATCCAAT
>LVZN01000084.1 GCA_001695645.1 Erysipelotrichaceae bacterium MTC7
AGTTTAACATATACAATTAAAAAAACTGTGAAGCAGAGCCGTACGCTCTCTACTTACACAGTTTATTTTACACTCCCAAAAAGACAAGCGCTTGGCTTGTCCGATATTGGTTGCATGTAACATGCTGCAAGTTAATCAGCTTGTTTTGCTTCTTCAGGATTTAATAGTGTTTTAGATACTTCCAAATATTCATTCGCCTTTTCTTTGTCCCCTTTATTTTCATATTGGACAGAAAGTAAATAAGCGGTGATTCCTTTTGCATCATCTGGTTGTGTTTCAAAAGCTTCCAACATTTCGTCGATGTAGTTGTATTTCTTAACGATAAAAATATCATAAATGCGCTGTGCTTCGGCTTCCATCGCAGGGTGTTCCAAGGTTTTTACAAGATCCAAAGCTTGTTTTGCTTTACCTGGTTTTTCTGCTCCAACATAATAGTTGAATGCCTTCATGTAAACATCTTCTTTTTGCTTAAGTGACATTTTGTAGTTTAAGAGTTGTTGAATCCCAGCATCAATTTTCTTTTCATCACCACGCATGACATAAGAGTTTAATTTGATGTAATCCAGGTTAAATTGTGGATATAAATATTTCATTAACTTTGAATCCACCATACGATCAAATGTTTCAAAGTCTTGTGTTTGTAAAGCTCTAGCGAGTTTGTTGAATTGGGTGCGCTTTAATACTTGCATAATAAGTGTAGCAATGGCGACAGCGATTACGGCAACAATAATATAAATCATGTATCGATCTCCTTTTGGTATAAGAGTATTATACATGAAATTATGGTCTCTGTGCTTGGAAAACAAAAAAGACAAACATCTTCTCAAAAAGGATAAGCGTAAAAAAAGGAAGTTTCGCTTTTGGAAACACCCTTGTTTATATCGATTAACGTTTGGTTAAAGTTAACAAATAACGAATTGCCATATAGGCACTAAATAATGATACTGCAATGGAAGCAACTGCAATGATGATATTGGTCTCAAAGTAGTTTTCGATCACAACATTAACAACTAACAATATAGAAAGCGCTGCATACAAACCAAAACGCAACAAGGTTCCACCTGTATCAAGTTTTGCGGCTTCCTTCGTTGAAGAAGTTGCAAGTTCTGGATTGAAGTTTTTGATCTGCGTCATTCTTGAAAGCAGCTTGCGATAGTGCCATTCCATATATGCACAACTCAATACTGCAATTAATATAGAAATCCAAATGTTAAGTTCAAATAATAATTGACAGAAGATTAAAACGATTAAACTGATCGCATAGCGAAAACTTAAAATTTGAAAGCGTGATGTAAGTTCACTTGGAACGATGTATCCAGTTTGTGAACGCTTGTTGTAGTAGATTGCACGATTGTGCTTATCATAGTATATATTTCTCCCGTTTAGGACGATTTCTTTAGCCATATCTATTTCACCTCTGCTATTAATTATATAGCCTTAAGGGGTGAATATCTATAATAAATTAGCAAATCATTTGCACAAATTAACAAATCAAGGCGTAATTATTGAAATTACGTTGTGTAAGGTTATAATGCAAGTGAGCGGAGGTACAGAAATGATTTATAACGTATCAATTGAAGATTTAAAAAAGGAAAACGCGTTTTGGACAGCAAGTGAAATTCACCAACAACCAGAAACGTGGAAAAAAACATTAGCACAAATTGAAGCCGAGAAAGATGCAATCCAAGCCTTTATTAATAAGGTAATAACGCAAGATGACTTTGATGTGATCTTAACGGGTGCTGGAACTAGTGAGTTCGTTGGAAACGCTGTGTTCTCTTACTTAAATACAAAACTTAACAACAAAGCACGTTCGTATGCAACAACAGATATCGTTGCTTGCCCAGAGAACTACTTATCACGTACGAAACCAACCTTGTTGATTTCTTATGGACGTAGTGGAAACTCACCAGAATCAGTTGCAGCTGTGGAAGTTGCAAATGTTGTTTGTGAAAATATCTACCACTTATTTGTTACATGTAACCATGAAGGTGCATTATCAAAATACGCAGTTGGTAAAGATAACTGTTATGCAATTAACTTAACACCAGAAACACACGATCAAAGTTTTGCAATGACATCAAGTTTCTCAAATATGTATTTAGCAACGGTTTTAAGTTTCAACTTAGACAACTTAAAAGAAATGGAAAACCGTGTTGCAGCAATTGTAACAGGTGTGAAAGAACTTGTTGAAGATCAATACACATTTGCTGAAATGCTAGTCAGCGGGTTTGACTTCAAACGTATTGTTTACCTTGGAAGTAATACATTAAAAGGTGTAGCACAAGAATCTGCGCTTAAAATGCTAGAACTTACAGCTGGTGAAGTTGTTACGATGTACGATACTCCATTAGGTTTTAGACATGGACCAAAGTCTATTATTGATTCAGAAACACTGACTGTCGTATACTTAAGTGACGATGCTTATACACGTCAATATGAAATTGACATTCTAAAAGAAATGAGCCCACAACGTAAAGGGAACAAAATTTTAGCAGTTGCATCCTCAGAAGATGAAGAAGTTGAAGGACTTGTTGATTACTTCTATAGTTTTGACAACGCGGACAAAATGGAGAATGTCTTCTTAGGACTTGAATACATTGCACTTGCACAACTGATTGCATATTACAAATCACTTTCACTTGAAAAAACTCCAGACAATCCATGTCCAACCGGAGAAGTGAATCGTGTTGTAAAAGGGGTAACAATCTACCCTTATGAAAAGAAATAAAAGGAGAAAAAAAGATTATGATTGGATTAGTAGTAACAGGACACGGAAATTTTGGGTCAGGACTTACAAGCTCAGTAAACCTTATTGCTGGGGAACCTGCTCACTATGAATTTGTTGATTTTACAGCAGAAAAAACACCAGAAATATTAGAAGATGAATTACGTGAAGCATTTGATCGTCTTAAAGAATGTGAAGGAATTATCGTATTAAGCGACCTTCCAGGAGGATCACCATTTAAAGTAGCTGCAACACTTGCACAAAGCTACAAGGATGTATATGTATTGGGTGGAACAAACCTACCAATGATTGCAGAATTAACGATGGCAAGAACAATGATTGAAGATGTTCACGCACTAGTTGATATGGCAATCAACACTGGTAAAGATCAAATTGTAAAATTTGAAATTAAAAAACCAGCGGCAAAAGTTGAACCATCTGACGGAATTTAATGGATATAAGACGGACTTTCAATGGTCCGTTTTTTTATGGGTTGCAAGACAAAAGGTTATGAAAAAAGCTGCCTAGCAGCTTTTAGTTATATATCGTTTTTGCATAATCACTTGGAGTAATTCCAAACTGTTGTTTGAACTTTCTCGAAAAGTAGTGAATGGATGCAAAGCCAAGTATGTTAGATATCTCTGAAATGGTGTATTTTGATTCTTTTATTAATTGTTTTGAACGATTCAGCTTTAAATCCGAAATGTATTGTTTTGGTGCAGTGTTTAAGTTGGTCTTAAACAATTGTTGCAAACTGCTTCGTGAAATATTGAATTCGTTACACAAACTTTCAATGGTAATCACCGAGTAAATGTTATCGTTGATGAAAATAAGGATTTCATTGAGTAACTCATTTTCGAATTTTTGTTGCATGGGACTGGTTTTTACTGGTGTATCATCAATTGAATCAAAGTAGATCAAACGAATCAGAATTTGTTCAAGATAAGAAACCAACAATTCGTTTTGGTAGGGCTCATCACCATTGCTGGTTTTTACAAACAGGTTGATGGTATCTAATATTTCACGGTTTGCTTTAAACACGCGTTGATTTAAGGTTTCCACGTGTTCTTTATCACACTGCATGTCAAACATAACGGTTAAATAGGAACAAGTTTGGTCTGCTTTGGTATATTGATTATGAAATTGATTTGGCATATAGATCATTAAATCGTATTGTCCAAGTTCAAAGTCTTCTTCTTCCACTCGTGTTTGCAGTTCCCCGTTATCAATAAAGGTAAGTTCCCAGTGGTTGGTAATTTCACCAGCAAACGAATAACTGGTATTGCGTACTTGGTAGTAACATGCAAGTACTTCCTCCACAAAGATGCGTGGTCGAATTGGTTGATAGACGATTGGTTCCTCTAATTTCACACGGTTTTTTGTATAACTTCCGGTTGTTGATATTTCGATTTTGGCTGAACTAGTAATACAAATAAAATTAAACTTGATTCCTGGTTCCAATCGTACCACACGGTGGACCACAAATTTTTCAATTTCGTAATCACCACTTTGCACAACCAACAATACAATACCTTCGTTTACACGTATGTAGGTGTCGCTATTGCTGTAGTATAAAAAATCAATGCTCTTGTTGTTGATTTTTTTAATTTTCTTTCCTGGCGAAAGGATGGAACTTCCATAAGAGAAGTCTTGAAATATTTCTCCATATTTTTGGAAAATATAACTTGTTGTTTTTTTGAACATATAGAATACCTCCTTTGTCTTTTTCAGTGTATCACACATCAAATGTGATGAGATAACAGAAATCAAAAAAATTTACGAAAAGATGATATCACATAACAAAATTGAAATTGAAAGCGGTTTTATGTTGGAAAAACAACAAATAATTATGTGATTCACACAATTATAACAAAAAATACAAACTCATGCATAAAAAGTGCAAATACTTTTTAGGTTGTCGGGTTAAAATGTAAGTGTAGTGAAGCCTGTCTCGATTTGCACTACAGAAGAGGAGAGAGAATATGCCTAATATTGTTTTAACAAGAATCGACAACCGTTTGATTCATGGTCAAGTTGCTACGCAATGGGCCGGAGTTGTAGGAGCTAACTTATTGTTAGTTGCAAATGACAATGTAGCTGGAGATGAGTTCCGTCAAGGACTTATGGATATGGCTGCACCAGCATATGCACAAACACGTTACTTCACAATTCAAAAAACGATCGATGTAATCGACAAAGCAAGTGATGCACAAAAAATTGCCATCATCTGTGAAACACCTCAAGATGTATTGAAACTTGTTGAAGGTGGAGTTCCAATTAAAAAAGTAAACATTGGAAACATGCACATGGCTGACGGTAAACGTCAAGTTGCTACAACTGTAGCTGTTGATGACGCTGATGTTGCTGCGTTCAAAAAATTACAAGATCTTGGTGTTGAATTAGAAATTCGTAGAGTTCCTGATACAGCTCCAGAAAACATCGACAAACTTTGGAAATAATAAAGTAGTCGAATTCACAATTAAATTATTTAAAAAAAGAGAAAGAACTAGGAGGATTACAAATGGATGTTATTCAAATCGTGCTTTTAGCACTAGTAACGTTTATCTTTGCAATTGACCAATTCTCATTAACTGAAATCCTTTACCGTCCAATGGTTGCATGTCCAATTATTGGTTTAGTATTAGGAGACCTTAACACTGGATTAGTTGTTGGTGGTACTTACGAGTTAATGATGGTTGGTAACATGCCAGTTGGTGGGGCACAACCACCAAACGCCGTATTAGGTGGAGTTGTTGCGATGGTGTTCGCAGTTAAGTCAGGAATGACAATTGACGCTGCACTAGGTGCTTCAATTATCTTCGCTGTATTCGGACAATATGTAGTTACAACTGTATTCGCATTTATGTCAGGGCTTATGTCAAAAGCTGACAAAGCTGCTGCTGAAGCAAACCCAGCAGGAATTACACAAGTTACTGTAATTTCAATGGCTTTAATGGGTGGATTATTCGCGTTATTAGCAGTCGTTGCATACGTTGGTGGAGAAGCTGCACGTGATGCACTTAACACAATCAACGACAACGCTAGCTGGATCATGGGAGGTCTTGCTGCTGCTGGTGGTATGATGCGTTTCGTAGGGTTCGCAATCCTTATGAAAATTATGCTTTCTAACGACCTTTGGGGATTCTTCCTTGCTGGTTTCGCAATGGCGAACATCGTACAAAACATCGAAGCTCTTGCACCTGCAACATTATTATTATTAGCATTTATCGGTGTTGCAATCGCTATGTTCGACTTCGGTATCAACATGAATATTAAAAACCGTGTAGGTTCAGGACAAGGAGGAGCATCTGATGGCATCTAAAGTTAATATTGACCAAATTTCTCATTACAATGACTTAACACCTGCAGCTCCTTTATCAAAAGCAACGTTAAACAAAATGACTTGGCGTTCTTTACAATTACAATCTGCATTTAACTACGAAAGAATGCAAGCTGCTGGTTGGTTATGGGGAATTTTACCAGGATTGGAAAAAATCCACACGAACAAAGACGACTTAGCAATTTCAATGACACATAACTTGGAATTCTTTAACACTCACCCATTCTTAGTAACATTCGTTATGGGTATCGTGTTATCGTTAGAACAACAAAAAGCTGACATCGCTACGATTCGTTCGGTGCGTGTAGCTGCAATGGGTCCTTTAGGAGGAATCGGGGATGCATTGTTCTGGTTTACATTTATTCCTATCGTAGCTGGTATTACAGCTAACATGGCAATGGATGAAAACTTAATGGGACCTGTTCTTTACTTCGTATTAGCATTTGGACTTCAAATGGTAATCCGTTTCTTCTTAATGAACTGGTCATACAAACTAGGAAGTAGTGCAATTGGTGCTTTAACGAAAAACGCTAAAGAATTCACACGCGCAGCTTCAATCCTAGGGGTATTCGTAGTTGGTGCCTTAGTTGCTAACTTCGGTGGTACTACAACAAGAATCGTGTTCGCTAACGGGGATTCTCCAATTAGCTTACAAGCACAATTAGACCAAATTATGCCTAAAATGATTCCATTTGCATTAACAATGCTTTGCTACTACTTAATCAAAAAGAAAAACTTTACAGCTGTAAAAGTTATCGTTGTATTATTAGTCATCGGTATTGTTGGAGCAATCTTCGGAATTTGGGCTGGAGACTATACTCCACTTGTTGAATGGTACACATTACCAAAAGCATAATCAAAGAAATGATTTAAGAAATTTCTCTCGATCTTCTTAAACCAAAGGGCGCTTCGGCGCCCTTTTCTTTTGGTTATTTGTCTAGGATAAATAATGGATGAGTTGTTTTATAAACCTTTATTTCATGCGTGATTGTCCAAAAGTTAATATTTTCACAAAAGTTGAATTTTTCGGGTGATGTTAATTGACATTAACATTTGTTAATCATATAATGGTTAGGTAAAACGAAGGAGGACTTTTAACATGGCAGTAAAAGTTGCAATTAATGGTTTTGGACGTATTGGACGTCTAGCATTCAGACAAATGTTTGGTGCAGAAGGATATGAAGTCGTAGCAATTAACGATTTAACAGATCCTAAAATGTTAGCGCATTTATTAAAATATGACTCAGCACAAGGAACTTACGCATTAGCTAGTAAAGTAGAAGCTGGTGAAGGTTCAATCACAGTTGACGGAAAAGAAATTAAAATTTACGCAGAAGCTGACGCTTCAAAATTACCTTGGGGTGATTTAGATGTAGACGTAGTATTAGAATGTACTGGATTCTACACTTCAAAAGCTAAAGCAGAAGCTCACATTACTGCAGGAGCTAAAAAAGTTGTTATCTCAGCACCAGCTGGAAACGACTTACCTACAGTAGTATTCGGAGTTAACGAAGATGTATTAAAAGCAGAAGACACAATTATCTCAGCTGCTTCATGTACAACTAACTGTCTTGCTCCAATGGCAGACACATTAAACAAACTTGCTACAATTAAAGCTGGAATTATGTCAACAATTCACGCTTACACTGGAGACCAAATGTTATTAGACGGACCTCACCGTAAAGGTGACTTACGTCGTGCTCGTGCAGCAGCAGTAAACATCGTTCCTAACTCAACAGGAGCTGCAAAAGCAATCGGATTAGTAATTCCTGAATTAAACGGAAAATTAATCGGTTCTGCACAACGTGTTCCAGTTCCAACAGGATCAAGTACAATCTTAGTATCAGTAGTTGATGGAGACGTTACAGTTGATTCAATCAACGCAGCTATGAAAGCAGCAGCTAACGATTCATTCGGATACACTGAAGACCAACTTGTATCTTCAGACATCGTAGGATCTACTTTCGGATCAATCTTCGATGCTACACAAACAATGGTTATCCCAATGGATAACGGAACTACACAAGTTCAAACAGTTGCTTGGTATGACAACGAAAACTCTTACACTAGCCAAATGGTAAGAACAATTAAATACTTCGCTGAATTAAGCAAATAATTTTAGAAAGCTCACTTAGGTGGGCTTTTTTTTACGAAAAAAGTGCAAATGATGATTTGCACTTAAAATAGTTTTTCTTGTTTATGACTTTGTTTTGCATCATGTGTTAGTGGGTATTGTTTACGCAATTGACCAATGTAAGTATAAAGATGCGTACGATAATCCCTCTTGAATTCACGATTTTGATACATATGTTGAAGCTTAGTATGGTATTGTGGATGCGTTTGTCGAATACTTTGAAAGAATACCTTACGCGTTTGTCCACGTAAATACATCATACCTGGTAGAATATAGTCAAAATCATGGTCATAGGCAAACTTATACAAATCGTGCAAACTATCTTTGTGATCGGTAAGATATGGAATGATTGGCATTAAGTGAATACCTAGCGTCGCAAAGGTTTCCTTTTTTATTATAGCTGCAGCTTCTAAACGACTTGTTGAACTACTTGCACCACGTTCGATTTGTTTTGCAATATCATCATGTGTAGTTGTCACAGTAAAGGCAATGTTAACAGGAGCTACTTTGGATAACTGTTTCCACAAATCCAAATCACGTAAGATGAGTGTAGATTTTGTGGAGATGTTTGCAGGCCATTTATGTTTGATTAGTACGGTTAATACGTCACGCATCAATTTAAACTTCTTTTCAAGTGGTTGATAACTATCACAAACACCACCTAAGTTAATCGTACCTTTTTCTTTGATCTTAGATAGTTCTTTATCCAAAACTTCAGCAATGTTTTCTTTCACAAAGATGGTTTCGTAATAATCATCGGATTCCATGTATTTGTGGGAGTAGATTGCATAACAATATATGCACTTATGCATGCATCCTCGATAAATGTTCAAGTCATAAGGAAAAGGAAGTCGATTTGACTTCAATTTGTGTAATGCACTTTTTGCTTGAATGATTTGAATATTCATAAATCTATAGTAGCACGATTTCTAACAAGGGGTATGTTAGAATGAAAGGCGCTGTATTATAATATAGAAAAAAGAGGTGTATGATGCGAAAAGCAAATAGAGAAATAAAAGATCCACAAGAAGTATTACAAGTAATCAAACGGAGTGATGTGTGTCGCATTGCGTTCTTTGATGAAGAGTATCCATATATTTTGCCATTCAACTTTGGTTTTACAGAGGAAGATGGACGACTTGTTTTCTATTTTCATGGTGCTGTGGAAGGTAAAAAATACGAACTGATGCAAGCAAATCCGAAGGTTGGTTTTGAAATGGATACTAAGCATGAATTAATCTACGATTATGAACATGGAAACTGTACGATGGCATATGAAAGTGTGGTCGGAACCGGCAAAATAGAACTTATTGATGATGCAGATTTTGACAAGAAAATGAAAGGGTTACAAGTTATCTTGGATCACTATCGCGAACCAGATTTTCCAATCAATGAAAAGGTTGTTGCCTTTACAAGAGTATTTAAACTAACCGTTACTGAGATGAAAGGAAAACGACGTCCTGCATTATAACCCGGGAAATGTATATGAAAAGATAAAAAAATAGGACTTTTGTTGATAAAAGTGCCTGTTTATGAGTATAATGTGCAAGAACATCCATGATGAAGAAAAGAACACAGAAAACGTGTATAGCGAGAACTTGGTTGGTGAAAAAGTTTGACGTGACTGTGCAGATGCAACTTCTAGATGAACCGTATTCTTGACGTTATCAAGCAATGAGAACCAAGTAGAGTGGAACCGCGAAATGACGCCTCTATGATGGTTTTTTTATTTTTTGGAGGAAGCTATGAAACTATATAACTCATTACATAACAAGATTGAAGAATTTAAACCAATTGTGGAAGGTAAGGTAAGTATGTATGCGTGTGGACCAACCGTTTACAACTATCCACATATTGGAAATGCAAGACCGATTGTTATTTTTGACACATTGAAGAAAACCTTTGAAGCAAGTGGCTATGAAGTGAAGTATGTCAGCAACTTTACGGATGTAGATGATAAAATCATCAAAAAGGCACAAGAAGAAGGTGTCAAAGAGGACATCATTAGTGAACGTTATATTGAAGCATATAACGCTGATCGAAAATCGTTGCATGCAAGTATGCCTGATGCAACACCAAGAGTTACCGATACGATGGAGACGATTGTTGCCTTTATTAAGGATTTGGTGGATACGGGTTTTGCTTATGAAATTGATGGTGATGTTTACTTTCGTGTCAACAAAGTGGAAAGCTATGGAAAGCTGTCAGGCCAAAAAATAGAAGATTTAATCGTTGGGGCAAGAATCGATGAGAACGATAAAAAAGAAAGTCCTTTGGATTTCACACTTTGGAAGCAAACGGAAACAGGAATTAAATGGGATTCACCATGGGGATTTGGTCGACCAGGTTGGCATACCGAATGTGTCGTGATGATAGCAAAAGAATTTGGTGGAACACCAATTGACATTCATGGTGGTGGAATGGATTTGAAATTCCCGCATCATGAAAATGAAATGGCACAAAGTTGTGCACATGATCACAGTGGTCTTGCCAATTATTGGGTGCATAACGGAATGGTTAATATTGATGGTGAGAAGATGTCAAAATCATTAGGAAATGTGATTTGGGCTCGTGACTTTATCGAAAAACTCGGTGGTAACCTTGTACGTTGGGTCCTGCTTTCAGCTCACTACCGTGCACCACTCAACATTTCAGAAGAAACAATCGATACTGCAAGAAAAGAACTTGATAAAGTAAGCAACCCATTAAAACAAGCCTATGTGAAATTGTCACTTGCAAAAGCGAGTTATGAAGGCGAACTGCTGCAAGAAGAGTTTTTACCATTTTTAGAAGCAATGCAGGATGACCTAAATACCGAAAATGCATTTATGGCATTGTTTGATACCGTGAAACGTTTTAATCAAAACTTACGTCAAAGAGAAATTCAAGTTGATGTCATTGCAAATTACATCACGACAATCCAAAAGATGCTGTATGTATTAGGGATTGAAATTGCACCAATTGTACTGAGTGATGAAGATCGCCTTGTGTATCAAACGTGGAATGATGCAAAAGCAAATAAAGATTTTGAGCAAGCTGACGCACTTCGCCAACAACTACAAGAAAAAGGAATTCTCTAATGGAACTAAGTGGACTTAATGGGACAACTTTAGCGTATATTGGAGATGCGCTTTTCAGTTTACAAATCCGCGAATATTTAGTTCAGAAGGGTCTTCAAAGACCAAATGATTTACAAAAAGAAAGCGTCAAATACGTAAGTGCAGTGGCACAAGCGAAGTTTCTTACGTTGATGCTGGAGCAAAACATATTAACAGAGACGGAACAAACCATCGTAAAAAGAGGGCGAAATACAAACATTCACTCGCGCGCAAAAAATGCCGATATGATGAGTTATCGATATTCCACAGGTTTTGAAGCCTTGTGGGGTTACTTGCATCTATCTAAGCAAAGAGAGCGTATCGACGAGTTGTTAGCATTTGTGCTTGCACAGGAGGTATAAGATGACACAAATTGTTTTTGGAAAAAACGTAGTACGTCAGTTATTGCACGATCAAAAAGAAATTCACAATTTATGGATTTTGGAAGGATTTAAGGATAAAGAGCTTTTATCGCTAATATATAAGCAAAAGGTATCGTTTAAAAATTGCGGACGAAAAAAACTAGATGAACTTGCTAGCGGGGGGAATCATCAAGGGATTGTTGCCGAAATTGATGCATACAAATATGCAAATTTACACGAACTCGTTGCTACTATCGATAAAGAGTATCCACTTCTTGTGATGCTTGATGGACTTGAAGACCCACACAATTTGGGTGCGATTTTAAGAACTTGTGATGCTGTTGGTGTTGATGGAATTATCATCGGGAAACATCGCAGTGTTTCTTTAACTCCTACGGTGGCCAAAGTTTCAACCGGAGCTATTGATTATGTACCTGTCTGTCAAGTTACAAACTTGGCGAGTACCCTACGTGACTTAAAACAAAAAGGGTACTGGGTCATCGGTAGTGATATGCATCATGCGCAAGATTACAGCAAACCAGACTACAAAATGCCGATTGTCTTAGTCATTGGTAGTGAAGGGTTTGGGATGAGTGAAGTCGTCAAAAAACAGTGTGACTTATTTGTGAGTTTGCCCATGGTTGGGCATGTAACTTCCTTGAATGCGTCTGTAGCCTGCGCTGTTCTTCTATACGGTATCTACACAAATCGTAATAGATAGGAGGTGAAAGCGTGTCTCATTGCCATAAGAATGACAACGAGTTGTTGTATCTCATACGACAGGGCGATGAGGAGGCACTAGCTTTATTGATTCAAAAGTACGCGCGTATCATCCGTGCGTATGTTCGTGGTTATAGTTATAAGGTGAAAACATCAAGTGATTTGGAAGATTTGTATCAAGAGTGCATCATTGCATTATACAAAGCAGCAAACACCTACAAAGAGACGATGGACTGTAAATTTAGCAGTTACTATCGGGTTGTCATGGAACGAACCGCATACAATTACCTTCGTTCGGCTTATAGTTATAAGAATCGTGCCAATCAAAGTTTACTCTCACTTGACCAATTTGTCTGTGATCAAGATGGTTTGCTTATCTCGGAAGTGATTCCGTCATCGGTGCAGTATGAACCAACTTGGGCATTTGAAATCAAACAACAAATGTTAGAGATTCACAAATGTGTCAAAGCGATGGGTGAGAAAGAACAAAAAATCTTTACGTTATGGGAACTTGGTTATAGTTACAAAGAAATCGCAAAGATTTTAGTTGAGGCAGAAAAATTCGTAGACAATACCATCTATAAACTGAAAAAAGACTTACGCGTTCAGATGATGAGTACTGGCTATAAACAACCACCGAAAAAATGAGTAGCAAAAGCAGAAAAAATGGCGCATTTACTAAGAAAATGCGTGCTTTTTCTTGGCTTTTTATGGTAGGATATTTGTTAGACATTCATTGACTAAGTAAAGGCTCTATGATAAAGTAATAAAGCAATGAGGTGATAAAAGTGGCTAATAATGGACAAGCACAAAAGGTGATACTGACATGCAGCGAATGTTTATCACGTAATTATTCAACAAAGAAAAACAAGACAACCTATACAGAACGTATGGAAATCAAAAAGTTTTGCAAAAAGTGTGGGAAACACACGATTCATAAAGAAACAAAGTAGGAGGAATCGAGATGTTAAAATGGTTTAGTATCCGCGGGATTATAACTGAAATTAAGCGTATTCGTTGGTCGTCACCAAAAGAACTCGCAAAAGATAGCGCAACTGTTATTATTTTTACAGTAGCATTTGCTTTATTCTTTGTCTTATGTACATTGTTCAATGCATGGTTCTTAACAGACTTGCTAGGTGTGTAAGATGAGTGAAGTAAGAAAAGAGTGGTATGTTGTTAATACATACGCAGGACACGAAAACAAAGTTAAGTTAAACTTGGAACGTCGTGTAGAAACAATGGGATTACAAGATTACTTGTTCCGTATCATTGTTGCTGAAGAAACAGAAATTGAATATAAAAATGGTAAGAAAGTGGAAAAGGTAAAAAACCTATTCCCAGGTTACTTATTTGTTGAAATGATGATGACTGATGAAGCTTGGTACATTGTGCGTAACACGCCAGGAGTTACTGGGTTTATCGGATCAAGTGGTGGTGGGGCAAAACCATTCCCGGTTGCAGAAGATGAAATCGATTCCATCTTACGTCGTTTAGGCATGAGCGAAAAGAAAGTGAATGTTGACTTTGAAGTCGGTGATCACGTTCGTATTCTTGATGGACCGTTTGCCAATATGGAAGGAACTGTAGAAGAGTTAAACTCTGAAACACAAGTTGCAACTGTACTGACAACGCTGTTTGGTAGAGAGACACCTGCAGAAATCGGTTATGCTGATTTAGAGAAATCAGAATACACAAAAACATTAGAAGATGTAAAACTAGTAGAAGAAGAGTAATCTTCTACTTTTTTTATGCATTTTGGTATAAAATGAATGATGGAAAGGTTGGATGAACTATGAAAGAAATAAGCATGTTTGATGTTATCGGTCCCAACATGATTGGACCTTCATCAAGTCATACGGCTGGCGCTTGTCGCATTGCACAAATTGCGCGTCGTATTGCCAATGAAAAAATCGTATCGGTACGTTTTGACCTCTATGGTTCGTTTGCAAAAACATATCATGGACACGGAACGGATCGTGCTCTTGTTGCTGGTATGTTAGGGATGAATCCTGATGATGAAAGAATCAAAGATTCATTTACATGTGCAAGTAAAGAAGGTCTTGCCTACAGTTTTAAAGAAAAACACGATCCGGCATTTGCCCCAAACACGGTGATTATCCATATGGTGGATCAATACCAACAAACGTATACCATGCGCGGAGAAAGTGTTGGTGGTGGTGAAGTGATGATCAATTCCATCAACGGTGTGGAAGTTAATTTAAGTGGAGAATACGATACCCTTGTGGTCAAACAACACGATGCACCAGGAGTGATTGCACGTCTTTCAAGTATTCTTGCAAACTATGGCATTAACATTGCCTTTATGAAGCTGTATCGCGAAGATAAAGGGAAGGTTGCTTATACCATTGTGGAAGTGGATGAACATTTTGATAAAACACTCTTTGAAGAGTTACGCAAGGACCGTGCGATTATCAGTGTGTCATACATCCCTAGATTGGAGTGGGACTAATGTTTAAAAATGCAAAAGAGTTATTGGAACTTACCAACACGCATGAATGTAACATCTCTGATATCATGGTGTTGCGTGAAAAAGAAGTGTTCAACCGTAAAGAAGAAGATATCTATCACCGCATGGAAAAATCATGGAATATTATGAAAAAGGCAGCACATAAACCATTGGATCAAACGTTAGATTCGATGGGTGGCTTTCTACATAGTGAAGCCAAGGACATGCATACATTTATCGAAAGTGGTAAAAGCTTTTGCGGGGAGTTGGTGGATAAAGCTGTACTCTATGCACTTGCAGTAAGTCAAGTCAATGCATCCATGGGACTGATTGTGGCTGCACCAACAGCAGGAGCTAGTGGAGTTTTACCGGGTTGTTTTGTGGCACTGCAAGAAACGTATCACTACAGTGATGAGCAAATGATTCAAGCACTGTATAATGCCAGTGCAATTGGATATCTAACGATGCGAAATGCCAATGTGTCGGGAGCCCAAGGTGGTTGTCAAGCAGAGGTCGGAACTGCCAGCGCAATGGCTGCTAGTGCCATTGTGGAATTGATGGGTGGGACTGCCAAACAATCGATGCATGCAGCAAGTCATGCATTTATGAATATACTTGGTCTTATTTGTGATCCCATTTGCGGTTTGGTGGAAGTTCCTTGTCAAACAAGAAACACCATTGGTGCGACCAACGCTTTGATTTGTGCACAAATGGCAATGAGTGGCATTGCCAATGTCGTGCCACTAGATGATATGATTGAAGTGATGGATCAAGTTGGACGCTCCTTACCGGTTAGTTTGCGTGAAACTGCTATGGGGGGAAGTGCTAAAGCCAAACACATCTGCAAAGGTTGCAGTTCATCATAAAAAACCATGAGTCGAAGTACAAAACATATCAAATGATATAATACAGCACGGAACATACGAAAGTTACGATAACTATTGCATTTCACGTGCTTTTATTATATTATAAGGAAGCCTGTTTAGGCATAAACTTACTATGCGTGGTAGGAAGGTGCGATCCTTTCGGTTGACCACTGCATAAGACAAAGAAAACGGAGGTGTCTTATGAGCAAGAAAAAAATCGCAAAAGTAGCGAAGCTACAATTCCCTGCAGGGGGCGCGAAACCAGGACCTGCATTGGCATCAGTTGGAATCAACATGCCTCAATTTACACAAGCATTTAACGATGCTACTAGAGACCGTCAAGGTGATATCGTTCCAGTAATCATTACTGCATACGAAGACAAAAGTTTTGATTTTGTATTAAAAACTACACCAGCTTCAATCTTATTAAAGAAAGCAGCAAACGTTAACAAAGGTGCTAGTGATTCAAAAGTTTCTGTCGGAACAATTAGTGCTGACAAAATTCGCGAAATCGCTGAATACAAAATGCCAGACTTAAATGCAAACGATATTGATGGAGCAATGAAAATCATTGCTGGTACTGCTCGCAACATGGGTATTGTTGTCGAAGGTATGGAATAGGAGGTCACCATGGCTAAAGGTAGAAAATATGTAGAAGCGGCAAAATTAGTAGATGCTGACAAAAGTTACGCTATTAACGATGCAATCGCTTTATTAAAAAAAGCAAGTTACGCTAAATTTGACGAAAGTGTTGAATTATCAATGCGTTTAAACGTTGATCCACGTCATGCGGACCAACAAATCCGTGGAGCGATCGTTCTTCCAAACGGAAGTGGACGTACACAAAAAGTTTGTGTAATCGCACAAGGAGCTCAAGAACAAGAAGCGAAAGATGCTGGAGCAGATTTCGTTGGTGGAAAAGAATTAATCGACGATATGAAAAAAGGTTGGTTAGATTTCGATGTAATCGTAGCAACACCTAACATGATGGGTGAACTAGGAAAAATCGGGAAAATCTTAGGACCTAAAGGATTAATGCCAAACCCTAAAACTGGTACAGTAACAATGGACGTGAAAAAAGCCGTTGAAGATATCAAAAAAGGGAAAGTAGAATACCGTGTTGATAAAGATGGAAACATCAACGTACTTATGGGTAAAGTAAGTTTCGATGATGCAAAATTAGTTGAAAACTTCAACACATTATACGATGTTGTAGCTAAGGCTCGTCCAGCTGCAGTGAAAGGACAATACTTCTTAAACATTACATTAAGTAGTACAATGGGTCCTGGTATCAAAGTTGCTATTTAATTGTTGACTTTATTGTAGATACCGTATAGAATAACAATGTTTCAATATGCCATAGACAGTAACGGCGTTAACGCTTAATCATGTTACCGAGGTAAATGAGGAAAAATGTAAAACTTTTAACTCGTTTTGTCTATGTAAATGGATAAGACGAGTTTTTTATTCTCTTAGGTATATTGATCAAATATAAGTAAGAGGAGGTTAAATATGAAAGAAGCAGTATTACAAGCGAAACAGGAACTCGTAAACGAAATAAGCGATAAATTTAAAAACAGTGCTAGTAGCGTTGTTGTTGAATACCGTGGTTTATCAGTTGCTGAAGTAACAGAACTTCGTCGCGAATTACGTGAAGAAGGTGTAGACTTTACCGTTTACAAAAACTCAATGGTTGTGCGTGCAGCGGAAGATGCTGGTTATGAAGACTTAAAAGAAAACTTAACTGGACCTAACGCCTTTGCTTTCTCAGAAGATGCAGTAGCACCTTCAAGAGTATTAGCAAAATTTGCGAAAACGCATGAAGCATTAGTAATCAAAGCTGGTGTGGTTGAAGGAGAAGTTGTTGGACTTGAAACAATTACAAAACTATCAAAACTACCAAACCGCGAGGGTATGATCTCTATGTTCTTAAGTTGCTTACAAGCACCTATTAGAGACTTCGCATGTGTTGTATCAGCAGTGCGTGACCAAAAACAAGAACAAGAACAAGCTTAATTAAATAACATATAGGAGGAAAATTTATCATGGCTAAATTAAATAAAGATGACGTAATTGCTTCTCTAAAAGAGATGACAATTCTTGAATTAAACGAACTAATCGAAGCAATCGAAGAAGAATTCGGAGTTACTGCTGCTGCACCAGTTGCTGTAGTTGCTGCTGATGACGGAGCTGCTGCTGGAGAACCAACAGAAGTTACTGTAACAATCACTGAAGTTGGAGCTTCAAAAGTTAACGTAATTAAAGCAGTACGTGAAATTACTGGATTGGGATTATTAGAAGCTAAACAAAAAGTTGAAGCTACTCCTGCAGTAATTAAAGAAAACATTCCAGTGGCTGAAGCTGAAGAAATCAAAACTAAATTAGTTGACGCTGGAGCAGCTGTAGAAGTTAAATAATTTTACATTATCTTACTTATTAACACCAAAGGATGTGGTATGATGTCTCACTATTATGAAGATAATAAACATACAAAATCTAACCGGAAGGAATTCTCTTTCCGGTTTTGGTGTTTTGATTCAACCTTCATAAGTGACCATGGTGTCTTTAGTAAAGACGGCTTGGATGAAGGGACCAAAGTGCTACTATCAAGCATTGAAAACGAAGTGTTTCGTGACACGGTTCTCGATCTTGGATGTGGACTTGGAATTGTTGGAATATTAATGAAAAAGCGTTATCCAGATACAAAAATCACAATGGTTGATGTAAATGATCGCGCACTTTTACTCGCAAAAGAAAATGCACAGAAGAATCAAGTTGATGTAGAGACTTTAAAGTCTGATGGTTTTGATTCTTTACATGAACGAAGATTCGAAAGCATTATTACCAACCCACCGATACGAGCAGGAAAACAAGTGGTTTACAAACTACTTGGTGAAAGCTATGATCATTTGCAAGAAAATGGTCGTTTGTATTTTGTAATGCGTAAGTCACATGGTGCCAAAAGTGCACAGAAGTATGTGAACTCCATCTTTGGCAATTGCACATTGTTGGCAAAAGATAAGGGGTTTTACGTCTATATGTCAAGTAAGAAACTCAAATAAAACATTGACATCTTGACGAACTGTTGGTAATATAATAAATTGCAATAAAGTAAAATTTTATGATGGGGTTACATGCCCTTTTCGTCGTTTTAAAATAGATAAGAAAGGAAGGCATTCATGGCAAAAAAAGAAACATATCGTACTGTAAAAATCGGTAAAAAAGCTGAACGTAGAGATTATTCTAAAGTTAGTGGTGATCTTGAATTACCTAATCTAGTAGAAATACAAACGGACTCTTTTGACTGGTTTCAAAGCGAGGGTATCCAAGAGGTCTTTAACGAGATTTATCCGATTCAAAACCACAGTGGTAACATCAAGTTAAATTTCGTCGATTACGAATTCGAAGAACCTAAATTCGATGCTTCAGAATCAATGTATAGAGAAATTAACTATGCAACTTCATTGAAAGCAAAAATGGAACTAGAAATTGAGGATCCAAACACAGGAGAATTAATTTCGAAAGAGGAGGATGTTTTCCTTGGTGAATTCCCAATTATGACTGATACGGGAACCTTTATCATCAATGGAGCGGAACGTGTTATCGTTTCGCAAATCGTTCGTTCACCTGGTGCATACTTTGCAACCGGTGTGGAAGAAAAAACGGGACGTCCTACATACCACTCAGAACTAATCCCTTCAAGAGGGACTTGGTTAGAGTTCCAAAGTGATATTAAAAAACAAACGGGAGGTCGTTTGTTGAATGTCTTAATCGACCGTAAACGTAAGGTGGCAAGTACCATCCTTTTCAAAGCGCTTGGAATGTCGGTAGATTTAGATAACAACATCAATCCAAATGATTCTGAACAAATTCGTATTTTCTTAGAAACAATTGGACGTAATCTTGTTAGTGAATTGCCTGAAAATAGTGAAGAAAAAGAATACTTAGATTTATACTTAAACCTATATGGTTCTTACTTCGGTCAATACGAAGAAGTGGAAAACACATTATTCGATGAAAAAGTTGCAACTACGCAAGAAGCACTTTTAACGATTTATGAAAACCAAAGAGCGGATGAAATTCCAACCCTTGATGGATCAATCAACTTAATGAACCAAAAATTCTTTGATTCACGTCGTTATGACTTAACAAAAGCTGGTCGTTACAAACTGTCTAAGAAATTATCAGTGGTTGACCGCATGTTCTCACACTACTTAGCACATGACATCGTTGATGTTGATGGAAAGGTATTGCACAAACAAGGAACGCTTGTTGACCGTACCGTACGTGATGAACTACGTGAAGAAATGAAACGAGGAATGCACGTAACTGCGTTCCCATACAATACACTTTTCTACCACAACGATGTGGTAAGTGTTCCTGTTAGCTATGCAAGTGCCTTAGTGGGACGTGTCTTAGCAGAAGATGTAGAACTTAAAAAAGTTACCTTGTTTGAAAACACGGTATTAACAAAAGAAGATGTTGAATTACTGCAAAAAGAAGAAGTGGAAGAAATTGCTGTTTTAGCTGGTTTAATGGCCAAAGAAATCGCAATTACCAAAGACAACTTCAAAGCGGTTATGGCATATGGTCAAACCCTATACACACTTGGACGTATCGTCGATGCAAAAGGAAACGATTTGACAGATGCTGAAGGTGAACTATTCACATACAACTTCTCTGAAAAAGATAAAGTTGCAACCTTGAATGAAACACAAGAAAAAGAACTTCGCGCCTTAGTTGAAAAAGGTAGTGTTCGTGCATACCTAATTGGATGTGCCGTGCAAGAAGTGAGTGTTCATACTGGAGATAACGTTCCAGTGAACATTATCGGAAACGATCCATTCTTAAACAAACACACAATTACGGTGTCTGATATGTATGCATTGTATTCATACTCATTAACAAACATGCACGGTATTGGTGAAGATGACGATATCGATATGTTAGGAAACCGTCGTATCCGTTCGGTTGGTGAACTTATCCAAAACCAATTCCGTATTGGTTTATCACGTATGGAACGTGTGGTGAAAGAACGTATGTCAATTGCGGAAATTGAAACGTTAACACCAAAGAAACTAACAAACATTCGTCCATTGACAGCAGCAATTAAAGAATTCTTCTCGAGTTCACAATTGTCACAATTCATGGACCAACAAAACCCACTTGCCGAATTGACAAACAAACGTCGTATTTCGGCGTTAGGACCTGGTGGTCTTACACGTGATCGTGCGGGATTCGAAGTGCGTGATGTTCACTCATCTCACTACGGACGTATTTGTCCAATTGAAACACCAGAGGGACCAAACATCGGTTTGATTTCCAACCTAACAACTTATGGAAAAATTAACGAGTATGGATTTATTCAAACACCATACCGTATTGTAAAAGATGGAAAAGTTAGCGAAGACTGTGTGTACTTAAGTGCAGACGAAGAAGCTGACTACATTATTGCGCAAGCCAATGAGGTGGTTGATGGACAACTTGTTAACGAACAAGTCGTTGCCAGATTAAATGGTGAAACGATCATGGCCGAACGCGAAAAAGTAGAACTTGCCGATGTCAGTCCAAAACAAATCGTTTCGGTAGCGACAGCATGTATTCCATTCTTGGAAAACGATGATGCTTCTCGTGCTTTAATGGGAGCGAACATGCAACGTCAAGCGGTACCTTTAATTAAGCCACAAAGTCCATTTGTTGGTACAGGTATCGAAAACAAAATTGCCAAAGACTCTGGTTCAGCAGTTGTTGCTGCAGAAGATGGTGTGGTTGATTTTGTTGATGCAACACGTGTTGTTGTAAGTGAAAAAGGCGGAAAACGCGAATACAAACTTAAAAAATTCGAATGTTCAAACGCTGGTACTTCAATTAACCAAATGCCAATCGTGCAAAAAGGTGAAAAAATTGAAAAAGGTGATGTCATTGTCGATGGACCTTCTATGCAAAATGGAGAGTTGGCATTGGGACAAAACGTTACCATTGCCTACATGACTTGGTATGGATATAACTATGAGGATGCGATCATTATGTCAGAACGCTTAGTGCGTGATGATGTATATACATCCATCCACATTGAAGATTACGACATTGACTGTCGTGATACAAAACTAGGACCTGAAGAAATTACACGCGATATTCCAAACGTAAGTGAAGCTGCTTGTCGTAACTTAGACGAACGCGGAATCGTTATGGTTGGTGCAGAAGTTAAAGAAGGTGACATCCTAGTTGGTAAAGTAACACCAAAAGGACAAAGCGAAGTGAGTCCTGAAGAAAAACTATTATTGGCGATCTTCGGTGAAAAATCTCGTGAAGTTCGTGACAATAGTTTAAAAGTACCTCACGGTGGAGATGGTATCGTACATAGTGTACGTGTCTTCAAACGTAGTGAAGGTCACGATTTACCTCCAGGGGTAAACGAAACGGTAAAAGTATACATTGTTCAAAAACGTAAAATCTCTGAAGGGGATAAAATGGCCGGACGTCATGGTAACAAAGGGGTTATTTCTAAAATCTTACCGATTGAAGATATGCCATATATGCCAGATGGAACTCCAGTTGACATTATGTTGAACCCATTCGGGGTACCTTCACGTATGAACATTGGACAAGTTCTTGAGATTCACTTAGGATTCGCAGCTAAGAAATTGGGTGTTAAATTCTCGACTCCAGTATTCGATGGAATCGATAATGAAGAATTAAGTGGAATCATGGATGAAGCAAGTATGACAAAAGATGGTAAATCTGTACTATACGATGGACGTACAGGGGAACCATTTGATGAAAGAATCTCAGTTGGGGTTATGTACATGATTAAGCTTGCCCACATGGTTGATGACAAGCTGCATGCACGTGCAACAGGACCTTACTCATTAGTAACGCAACAACCGCTTGGAGGGAAAGCGCAAAATGGTGGTCAAAGATTTGGGGAAATGGAAGTTTGGGCTCTTGAAGCATATGGAGCAGCACACACATTACAAGAAATCTTGACAATCAAATCGGATGATATCCAAGGACGTACAAAAACATATGAAGCTATCATCAAAGGTAAAGATATTCCTGAAGCGGGTATTCCTGAATCATTCAGAGTACTTGTTCACGAATTGCAAGCCTTAGCTATCGATGTGAAGATGTTTGATGACAATGGGGAATTGGTCGATATCAACAACCAAGAAGAACAAGCACCTAAAGATAGTAGACAAGAAGCCAACAACCCTGATGTAACCATTGCTCAACTTGATGATGAACTTGCAAATGTTCACCTTGATGATGAAGAACAATTGGTTGAAGCAGAAGAAGAAATGGCAGCCGATGATCATGATCACGGTGATGAAGTAAAAGAAGAAATTAGCGATAGTGGGCTTGAAGCTTTACTAGACGTGATTGAATAGGAGGCTAAAAGATGAGTGTAAATAAATTTTCGTCAATTCAGATTAATTTAGCATCTCCTGAAAGAATCTTAGAGTGGTCTTACGGAGAAGTAAAAAAACCAGAAACAATCAACTACCGTTCACAAAAACCAGAACGTGATGGATTGTTCTGTGAAAAAATCTTTGGACCAAGCAAAGACTGGGAATGTTACTGTGGTAAATACAAAAAAGTACGTTACAAAGGTGTCATTTGTGACCGTTGTGGAGTTGAAGTAACAAAGTCTAGCGTTCGTCGTGAACGTATGGGACATATTTCTTTAGCTGCACCAGTTGCACACATCTGGTACTTACGTGGTATCCCTAGTCGTATGGGGTTGTTACTTGATGTAACACCTAAACAACTTGAAGAAGTAGTTTACTTCGTATCTTGGATTGTAACGGATCCAAAAGATACAAAGCTAGAATACAAAAAAGTTCTTTCGGAAAGAGAATATCGTGAAAACGTAGCACTTTACGGTGCTGGAGCGTTTGAAGCAAAAACCGGAGCTGAAGCAGTAAAAGTATTGCTTGAGCAAGTGGATGTTGAAAGAGAATACAAAGCAATCCAAGATGCACTTGAAGGTGCACAAGGAGAAAAACGTAACAAACTTATCAAACGTTTGGATACAGTGAATGCATTTAGAAATTCTGACAACAATCCTGAATGGATGGTACTGACTGAATTACCAGTTATCCCACCAGATTTACGTCCAATGTTACAACTTGATGGTGGACGTTTCGCAACAAGTGATCTAAACGACCTTTACCGTCGTGTCATTACGCGTAACAACCGTTTGAAAAAATTATTGGAACTTGGAACCCCTGCAATTATCGTGCAAAACGAAAAACGTATGTTACAAGAAGCTGTTGATGCTTTAATTGACAACGGACGTCGTAGCAAACCAATTACAGGAGCTGGAGGACGTGCATTAAAATCACTTTCTCACTCACTTAAAGGGAAACAAGGGCGTTTCCGTCAAAACTTACTTGGTAAACGTGTGGACTTCTCAGGACGTTCAGTTATCGCGGTAGGTCCAGACTTAAAAATGTACCAATGTGGAATCCCTCGTGAGATGGCGATCCAATTATTTAAACCATATGTTATTAACGAAATCGTTAACCGCGAAATCGCTAGTAACCACAAAACTGCTGAAAAATTAATCGACAAAGGTGACCCAAGAATTTGGGACATCGTTGAAGATGTAATTGAAGGACACCCAGTTCTATTGAACCGTGCCCCTACACTTCACCGTCTTGGTATTCAAGCATATTTACCAAAACTTGTAGAAGGTAGAGCAATCCGTCTTCACCCACTTGTTTGTCCTGCCTTCAACGCGGACTTCGATGGTGACCAAATGGCGGTCCACGTTCCATTAAGTGAAGAAGCAAGAGCTGAAGCATACGTCTTAATGCTTGGTTCAAACAACATCCTTGGTCCAAAAGATGGAAAACCAATCGTTACGCCATCACAAGACATGGTGCTTGGTAACTTCTACTTAACGATGGAAGAAACAAAAGAAGAATTCTATGCAGAAAGTAATGAATATCGTGAACTAGGTTGTGACAATGAAGCTGACAAATGGAAAGCTTATGGTGACAATGAGGGTCATGCTTACAACAACATCAATGAAGTTATGATGGCTTATGAAGCAAACCAAGTTCACTTGCATACACGTATTGCCCTTCACGGACGTTCACTTAAAAAAGCTGGATTTACAGAAGAGCAAAACAACTCGTACTTGGTAACAACGGTTGGTAAAGTAATCTTTAACAACATCTTGCCAAAAGACTTCCCTTACATCAATGAGGTAAGTGAAGAAAACTTCGTTGCAACTCCAGACAAATACTTCTTCCCAATGGGAACAAATATGCCTGAAGTCATCGCTGGTTTAAAACCAGTTGAAGCAATGAAGAAAAAAGATTTAGGACTTGTTATCGGTCAAGTGTTTAAACGCTACTCGACAGTTGAAACAAGTGAAATTCTTGATGAAATCAAAAACAATGGATTTAAATACTCTACCGTTGCGGGTATTACAGTATCCTTAGCGGATATTGAAGTTGCCCCTAATAAGAAAAAATACGTGGATTACGGACGTGAAAAAGCAGCCGTGCTTATGGACTACCGTAAAAAAGGTAAACTTACAATGCAAGAGTGGGAACGTCTGTTGAACAAACTATGGGATGATGTGAAAAAAGACATCTTGATTGAGTTTAAAGCGGCAATTGCTCGTAAAAACCCAATCAACATGATGGCGACTTCCGGAGCCCGTGGTAACGATAGTAACTTTACCCAACTTGCAGGGATGCGTGGTTTGATGGCACGTCCATCACAATCAAAATCAGCTGCAGGTTACCAACCAAGTGTTATCGAGGTACCAATTTATTCTTCATTCCGTGAAGGACTAAACGTATCTGAGTTCTTTACATCTACCCATGGGGTACGTAAAGGTCTTACCGATACAGCCTTGAAAACAGCGGAATCTGGATACTTAACACGTCGTTTAGTTGACGTTGCACAAGATGTTGTTGTGCGCGAAGAAGACTGTGGAACAGACCGTGGTTACCTAGTTGAAGAAATCCGTGACCGTAAACAAGATACAAAAATCGAATCGTTATTTGATCGTCTTGTTGGTCGTTATACAAAAGATGCAATCTTCCACCCAGAAACTGGTGAATTAATTATTGAAGCTGGTGAATTCATGGATGAAGATAAAGCACAAGAAATCGTTGATGCTGGTGTAAAACAAGTGATGATTCGTTCAGCCTTTACATGTCAAACCGTTCACGGTGTATGTAAAAAATGTTACGGACGTAACATGGCAACTGGTGAAGTTGTTGAAGTTGGAGAATCAGTTGGTACAATGGCTGCCCAAAGTATCGGGGAACCAGGTACCCAACTTACGATGCGTACATTCCATACCGGTGGAGTTGCCGGTGGTGGAGATATCACGCAAGGGTTACCTCGTGTTGAGGAACTATTTGAAGCTCGTTCACCAAAAGGTGCAGCTGTGCTTGCAAAAATTACTGGAGATATTGTTGAAATCAAACAACTTGAAGGTATTGGTGGAACAGAAGTTACCATTGCAAACGAAACAGAATCGATTGTCCACAAAGTTGGACCTACACAATCACTTCGTGCTTGGTTGATTGAAAAACCAAGTTCTAAGAAAGAACGTGACGAAATCGAGAAAAACCTAAAACCAGGACACGCAGTTCCTTGGCAATTAACAGCTGGTGATAAAATTACCGAAGGTCAAGTTGCACCAAAAGAACTTCTTGAAGTTGCTGGAGTACAAGATGTACAACAATACATTCTAAAAGAAGTTAAGAAAGTATATGCGAGTCAAGGTATTGATATTTCTGATAAACATATTGAGATCATGATCCGTCAAATGTTACGTCGTGTCGAAATTATCGAAGGTAATGACACTGGCTTAATCGCTGGAGAAAAAATCTCATTAACGAAGATTACAAAAATTAACCGTGATGCACTATTATCTGGAAAACGTCCAGCAGTGTTTAGACCAACATTGCTAGGTATTTCCAAAGCGTCAGTCCAAACGGACTCATTCTTATCAGCTGCATCATTCCAGGAAACAACAAAAGTATTAACGGATGCTGCAATTAACGGTAGCCGTGACCACCTTGTTGGGTTAAAGGAAAACGTAATCATCGGGAAATTGATTCCTGCTGGTACAGGTCTTGATGTAGACCGTGAATCAACTCGTTTGATTAACGAAAAAGCTGAAGAGTTACGTGCAAAACGTATTGCTGCTAACACAAAAGAAAGCGATGAAGAAGATAAGTTATTATCATTTGTGCCAAAAGAATTATTGGAACAAGATTCAGATGCGATCGATGCTGCAGTAGCTGAAGATGAATTAAGTATTCAAGAAGGCGAAACAGAACTATAGTCATTGAAAGCAGGGTTTGAAAGAGCCCTGCTTTTCATTTATTGTTGAGCAATGAACAAGGATACAATCCGCCTGTGTATTTTTTGCAAAAAACATTGACAAGAGTCTACCTATTGTTATATTATAAACAGGCTAGTGGGTTCCAGTGATGGAACATTTATTATGCCAAAGGATGGCACACCCGGAAATGTGTGCTTAGATTTGAAAGGAGAAATTATGCCTACTATTAACCAATTAGTAAGAAAAGGTCGTCAAGACAAAGTTTGGGTTACAAAATCACCTGCTTTAAACAGAGGTTACAACTCTTTACGTTCTCGTCCAACAAAACAAGCTGCACCACAAAAACGTGGAGTATGTACTCGTGTTGGTACAATGACGCCAAAGAAACCAAACTCTGCATTACGTAAATATGCTCGTGTTCGTTTATCAAACGGAATGGAAGTAACTGCGTACATCGGTGGAATCGGTCACAACCTTCAAGAGCACAGTGTTGTGCTTATCCGTGGAGGACGTGTTAAGGATTTACCAGGGGTACGTTACCACATCGTTCGTGGAACACTTGACTGTGCTGGAGTTAATGACCGTAATCAATCAAGATCTTTATACGGTACGAAAAAACCAAAAGCGAAATAGTCGCAAACTAAGAAGAAGGAGGAAATACTATGCCTAGAAAAGGACATGTCCCTAAACGTGATGTATTGGTCGATCCAATTTACAACTCGAAATTAGTTACTCGCTTAATTAATAAGATCATGGTAGATGGGAAAAGAGGAGTTGCTCAAACAATTCTTTACAATGCATTCGATATTATCGAAGTAAAAACAGAAAAGAAACCAATGGAAGTATTTGAAGCTGCGTTAGAAAACGTTATGCCTATGTTAGAACTTAAAGCACGTCGTGTTGGGGGATCTAACTACCAAGTACCAGTTGAAGTTTCTGCTGAAAGACGTTTAACATTAGGACTTCGTTGGATTGTAAACTACGCTCGTTTACGTAACGAAAAAACAATGGAACAAAGATTAGCTGCTGAAATTATGGATGCAGCTGCAGGAAATGGAGCTTCCGTGAAAAAACGTGAGGATATCCATAAAATGGCAGAAGCAAACAAAATGTTTGCTCACTACCGTTGGTAGGAGGTTATTTGCATGGCTCGCGAATTTAGTCTAGATAATACTCGTAACATCGGAATCATGGCTCACATTGATGCCGGGAAAACGACTTGTACAGAACGTATTTTGTACTATACAGGTGTAAACCACAAAATTGGAGAAACTCACGATGGAGCTTCGACAATGGACTGGATGGAACAAGAAAAAGAACGTGGGATCACAATTACTAGTGCGGCTACTACAGCTCACTGGAAAGGTCACCGCATTAACATCATCGATACTCCGGGTCACGTTGACTTCACTGTAGAAGTTGAACGTTCACTTCGTGTATTGGATGGTGCTGTAACTGTTCTTGATGCTAAAGCAGGGGTTGAACCTCAAACGGAAACGGTTTGGCGTCAAGCAACAACATATGGAGTTCCTCGTATTGTATTCTGTAACAAAATGGATGCAACTGGGGCAGACTTCGAAATGAGTGTAAATACAATTAAGGATCGTTTAGGAGCAAAAACTGCACCTATCCAATTCCCAATTGGAGCGGAAGCTAACTTCACTGGTATTATTGATATCGTTGAAATGAAAGCTTACAACTATACAAATGACTTAGGAACGGATATTGAAGAAATTGACATTCCTGCTGACTTAAAAGACAAATGTGAAGCATTACACCAAGAATTAGTTGAAACTGTTGCTGATTTTGATGATGACATGATGATGATGGTTCTTGAAGGAGAACAACCATCTCTTGAACAATTAAAAGAAGCAATCCGTAAAGCAACAATCACTGGTGAATTCTTCCCAGTATTATGTGGATCTGCATACAAAAACAAAGGGGTTCAATTACTTCTTGATGCAGTTCTTGCATACTTACCTTCACCAGTTGATGTACCTGCAATTACAGGTGTGACACCAGACGGTGAAGAACAAGTACGTGAATCAAGTGACAGTGCACCATTTAGTGCATTAGCATTTAAAATCGCTGTTGACCCATTCGTAGGTAAATTATCTTACTTCCGTGTGTATTCAGGAACAGCAAAAAGTGGAACTTACGTATTGAATGCAACGAAAAATAAAAAAGAACGTTTCGGACGTATTCTTCAAATGCACTCAAACGAACGTAAAGAAATCTCTGAAGTTTACGCTGGAGATATCGCTGCAGCAGTTGGTCTTAAAGATACAACAACTGGAGATACACTATGTGCTGAAAACGCACCAATCGTACTTGAATCAATGGTCTTCCCAGAACCAGTTATCCGTGTTGCGGTAGAACCTAAATCAAAAGGTGACCAAGACAAAATGGGACTTGCACTTGCAAAACTTGCTGAAGAAGATCCAACATTCAAAACATACACTGATGATGAAACGGGACAAACAATCATCGCTGGAGTTGGGGAATTACACCTTGACATCATCGTTGACCGTATGAAACGTGAGTTTAAAGTAGAAGCAAACATTGGGGCACCTCAAGTTGCTTACCGTGAAACAATCCGCAAAGAAGCAGAATGTGAAGGGAAATACATTAAACAATCAGGTGGACGTGGACAATATGGACACGTTTGGATTCGCTTTGCACCAAACCCTGACAAAGGATTTGAGTTCGAAGATAAAACAGTTGGTGGATCTGTACCAAGAGAATACATCAAAGCTGTTGGTGAAGGGGTTGAATCTGCTTTACACAACGGTATGTTAGCTGGATATGAAGTTATCGACTTGAAAGCAACATTATTTGATGGATCTTACCACGATGTCGATTCAAGTGAAATGGCATATAAGATCGCTGCATCAATGGCACTTAAAGAAGCTGCTAAGAAATGTGATCCTGTCTTACTTGAACCAATCATGGAAGTTGAAGTTACAGCACCATCTGAATACCTTGGATCAGTTATGGGAGACGTTAGTTCTCGTCGTGGTATGATCGATGGTCAAGAAGAAAGAGGAAACGCAATTTCAGTTAAAGCAAGTATTCCACTTTCTGAAATGTTTGGATACGTTACAGACTTACGTGGATTCACACAAGGTCGTGGTAACTATTCAATGAAGTTTGCTCGCTATGCTGAAGTACCAAAAAGCATTAGTGAAAAAATCATGAAAGAACGCGCTGCTGCGTAATCTTTCTTGCAATTGATTTATTGTTTTAACATATTGCTTTTCTTAGTAACATGATTTAAAATGATAAAGGATAACGAAAATTCGATATTTTTAAATGTACTTAAAATTAGGAGGAAATGAAAGATGTCTAAACAAAAGTTCGATAGATCGAAAACTCACGTTAATATTGGGACTATTGGTCACGTTGACCACGGTAAAACAACATTAACTGCAGCTATTACAAACGTATTAGCAAAAACAGGAAACGCTGAAGCACAAGCTTATGACCAAATTGATGGAGCACCTGAAGAAAAAGAACGTGGAATTACAATTAACACGGCTCACGTTGAGTACCAAACAGAAAAACGTCACTACGCGCACGTTGACTGCCCAGGTCACGCCGACTACGTAAAAAACATGATCACTGGGGCTGCACAAATGGATGGAGCAATCTTAGTTGTTGCTGCTACAGATGGACCTATGCCACAAACTCGTGAACACATCCTTCTTGCTAACCAAGTTGGTGTAGAAAAAATCGTTGTGTTCTTAAACAAATGTGACATGGTTGATGACGAAGAATTAATTGACCTTGTTGAAATGGAAGTTCGTGAATTATTAAGCGAATACAACTTCGATGGAGATAACGCTCCAGTTATCCGTGGATCTGCTTTAAAAGCACTTCAAGGAGAAGAAGCTTGGGTTGGAAAAATTACAGAACTTATGGATGCAGTAGATGCATACATTCCTGATCCAACTCGTGAAACTGACAAACCATTCCTTATGTCAGTGGAAGACGTATTCACAATCACAGGTCGTGGTACAGTTGCTACTGGACGTGTTGAACGTGGACAATTAAACATCAACGAAGAAGTTGAAATCGTTGGTATTAAAGACACTAAGAAAACAGTTGTTACAGGAATCGAAATGTTCCGCAAACTTCTTGACTTCGCTGAAGCTGGAGATAACATTGGAGCATTATTACGTGGGGTTAACCGTGACGAAATCGTTCGTGGACAAATCCTTTGTAAACCTGGAAGTGTAACTCCTCACACGACTTTTAAAGCACAAGTATATGTACTTTCAAAAGAAGAAGGTGGACGTCACACACCATTCGTTTCTAACTACCGTCCTCAATTCTACTTCCGTACAACAGATGTTACTGGAGTAATCACATTACCAGAAGGAACTGAAATGGTTATGCCTGGTGATAACGTAGAAATGAGCGTAGAACTTATTGCGCCAATCGCGATCGAACAAGGAACTAAATTCTCAATTCGTGAAGGTGGACGTACAGTAGGTGCTGGAAACGTTACTGAAATTATTAAATAATTTTAGTTCTATCACAACCTGAAAAAGTCGCTAACGCGACTTTTTTTCTTTGTTTTATCGTTCGTTACATTTGTAGAAAGCATACAATTTAGTTATTATAATATAAGTTAAGATTCGTTGTGCTATTGATTTTTTAGGGATATAATAATAGGGTTGAAAAAGGAGGAATTATGGGAAAAATCAAAAAAATTAAATGGTATAACCTGGCCTTCATGGCATTCTCATCGGTATGGGGATTTGCCAATGTTGTGAACGGGTTTTCAGAATACGATGGACTTAAAGCAATTGTTGCTTGGATCTTAATCTTTGCCTTGTATTTTGTACCATATGCACTGATGGTTGGAGAAATGGGTTCTGCATTTAAAAACCTAGGTGGAGGTGTAAGTTCTTGGATTCAAGAAACGATATCACCAAAGGTGGCGTATTATGCTGGATGGACATATTGGATTGTGCATATGCCATACATTTCACAAAAGCCACAAAGTGCGCTTGTTGCCTTAAGTTGGGCAGTGACACAAAGTCCTGATTTAACAAATAACATGAGTCCAATTTTACTACAAATTGGATGTCTAATTATTTTCTTAATCTTTGCTTGGATTACTTTACAGGGGATTAACCCTTTAAAAAATTTAGCGACGATTGCCGGAAGTAGTATGTTTGTAATGTCATTACTCTATGTACTGCTTATGTTGGCTGCACCTGCGATTGCGCCGGATCGTATTCATGCAATTGATTGGAGTTTGGATAGTTTCATTCCAACCTTCGACTGGAAGTATTTAACGAGTTTTTCAATCTTAGTCTTTGCGGTTGGTGGTTGTGAAAGAATTTCACCATACGTTAATAAAATGAGTGATCCTGCTAAGGGATTCCCTAAAGGGATGATTTTCTTAGCAATTATGGTTGCCTCAGTCGCAATTTTAGGAACGATTTCCATGGGTATGATGTTTGACCCTGCAAACCCACCACAAGACTTAATGTTAAATGGTGCGTACTATTGTTTCCAATTGTTAGGTGAATACTATCATGTTGGTAACTTGTTCTTAGTTGTCTTTGCTTTATGTAATATGATTGGGCAACTTTCGGTACTTATCGTTTCGATTGATGCACCGTTACGTATGTTACTTGACTCAGCAAATCCACACTACATTCCAAGTTGGCTAACAAAACAAAACGACAAAGGTGTTTACACAAATGGTGTAAAAATGGTTGTTGTGATTGTAAGTATCTTGATTATCGTTCCAGGATTATTGCCTGGTGATGTAAATAGTATGTACAAAGGATTGATTCAATTGAACTCTGTTGCGATGCCATTACGTTACCTATGGGTATTCGTTGCCTACATGGCACTTAAAAAAGCAGGTACGAAATTTACAAGTGAATACAAACTTACCAAGAGTAAAACAGTGGGTATGATGATTGGAGCATGGTGTTTCCTATTTACTGCATTTGCATGTTTACTTGGTATGTTCAAAGGAGACATTGGACAAGTTGCGATGAACGTAATAACTCCACTTGTACTACTTGGACTTGGATTAATCATGCCAGCTTTTGCTAGACGTGAAGAAAGAAATAAACAAGCTTAATCAAACGTGAGGGTGACCTCACGTTTTTTCTTGGTAGAGTCAATAGATTGAAAAGATAATAAGTGTTATAATCACATTTGAAAGGAAGGTGCTTTATATGTCAGACAATAAAGAACTATTACACTTTTTAGAAAAAAGTAAAACCCAATTTCATGCAATTCATGAAATCAAACAAATATTAAATAATCATAATTATGTAGAGTTGAAGGAACAAGACCACTGGGATCTTAAAAAAGGTGGTAAGTACTATACAACAAGAAACGGATCAGCAATTATTGCCTTCCAAGTAGGAAAAGATATTGAGAACTTACACTTCCAAGTAAGTGCGGCACACTCGGATTCACCTACGTGGAAAGTGAAAGAACACGCCCAGTTAAAATCTGGACCGTATGTCCAATTGAATACGGAAGGGTATGGAGGAATGCTTATTGCTCCATGGTTTGACCGCCCGTTATCATTAGCAGGTCGTGTCCTTGTCAAAGAAGCAAATAAAGTCGTAAGTAAACTTGTTGATATTGACCGTGATTTATTAATCATTCCAAATGTTGCAATTCACTTAAACCGCGAAGCAAACAATGGTTACAAATACAACAACCAAGTTGATTTGATGCCATTACTAGCAATGGATGATAAAGATGACTCGATGTATCAAAAAATGATTGCCAAGGCTGCTGGTGTAGAAATAGATGACGTGGTAAGCCACGACATGTACTTGTACAACCGAACAAAACCAACAACGTTTGGATATCACAATGAGTTCATTGCTTCTGGAAAAATCGATAACTTACAAAGTGCGTTTACAACACTTCAAGGATTCATTGCAGGTAAAAATGAACAAGCAATTAATGTATACAGTGTTTTCGATAACGAAGAAGTTGGTTCAGCAACACGTATGGGTGCTGGTGGTACCTTGTTATATGATGTACTACAACGCGTTGTCGCAAACTTAGGTTACACAAGTGAAGATTACTATCAGGCAGTTGCAAAAAGCTTTATGCTTTCTGTGGATAATGGACATGCCATTCATCCAAACCACCCAGAGTTATCTGACAAAACAAACCATCCTGTATTAAACGGTGGAGTGGTCATCAAATATAATGCCAACCAAAAATACACGACAGATGGATTAAGTGCAGCAGCATTTATGTCTTTATGTAAAGATAACAACATCCCTTACCAACCATATGCAAACCGTAGCGATATGCCTGGAGGAAGTACACTTGGAAGCATTTCATCTACTAATGTTGGAATGTTGGCAGTAGACTTAGGGCTTGCACAACTGGCCATGCACTCAAGTTATGAAAGTGCAGGTGCAAAAGACCCGCAATGCATGATTGATGCATGTAAAGCGTTCTTTAGCACAAATATGATCGTTAGTGATGAAGGTGTACAGGTCGGATAATGGATCAAAGAACCATTACCGATTACCAAAAGGAAAAAGCAGCACTGGATGTTAAAAAACAAGAACAGCTACAAAAAGTAGAAGATCTTGTTTTAAGTCAAAGTGAGTATCGTGAACAGGCGTATGATTATTTGCGATTAGCGCTTGAAGATCTAAAAGCAGGAAAACCACTACCAAAAAGTTTAAAGACCTATATCAGTCAACTGAAAAACAGTGGTCGTTTAGATCAAGTCAGTGATGCTGAAATTAGGCAAGACTATGAACACTATCGCATCTTGTGTATGTGGATTGCTGTTGCAAGTTTACTAATCTTGCAGTTTGTGAAAGCCTGGTTGAATGAGAATTACATTATTGGGTTTTCATTTGATGTTATCTTTCCAATCTTTGGAGCTTGGGTATTGTTTAAAAATCTCATTGGAAAACGCAAACTGGTGCTTAAACACAAGTTTCCAAAAGCGTATTACAGTTTAGATTATCCAGTCTTATTATTTTCCTTAGCGTTAACGATACTGATACGAACACCATTTGATATTAGTTTTGTGCTTGTAGCACTTGTACAAGTGTTCCAAGTTCATAAAGTAAAAAAAGAGTTTCAACTGATAAAGTAGCTAACATGAGTAGTTACTTTTTCTTTTGGTTTTCCCAAAAAGAACGTATAATGGTCTTATGAATAAATTAATAAAAACGTTTAGTAAGTGTTTACTGTTGGTGTTTGCACTCCTGCTTGTGTATCGGTTATATTATTCCTATATTGGAGCTGCCTTTATTGGTGAACAACTTGATGTTAAGCAAATGCTAATGAATAGTAGAATTGTACCAAATGCCGTGATGCTAATAGCCATCGCTGTTTGGATGCATATGAAAAAAGTAAGTTTACATGAACTGGGATTCGCGAAAATGCATAAAGAAGGGTTTGCAGGTTGCTTTTACTTTTTGCCACTTGTAGTCTTATTGCTTGTGGTGGTTATTACCATGAATCCCTATGTACCGATGGATGCAACCATGTGGGCAGTGGCAATTATGGAATTGTTGCTTGTGGCAATCTTTGAGGAAGTCTTATTTCGTGGTATCTTCTTTCGAGCTTTGCTACCGTATCGAAATTTGTCGGCACTTTTTGGAACAGCAATTTTATTTACGATTGGACACATGGGCAATTGGTCAGAGTTTGCAAGCAACAACACAGAGTTGTTTCTTTATGCGGTAAGTTCACTCTTGTTTTATTTGCCCATATCCTTGATGTTTTCCTACTTGCGCTTTAATGCGAAAAGTATTATTCCATGTATCATCTACCATGCATTACATAATTTGGTTATCGCCAATGTTAGTTTTGATATTTTGTATCTAAGTGCCTTCTTTGCGGCATACGCGTATGCAATGCATTTATATAATAAAAGAAAGGAAGAAAGAATTGTATGACAGAATATGAAATGTATGAAATTGAAAGAGAGAAAAATGTAAAAGTAAACCAGAAGTACCTAGAGGATTTTAAGCAACATTTACTGGAAACTGGCTTAAGTAAAAAATGACCAACAAGCACTGGTCCAATATGGAATTTTTCTTGAACGATTATCTCAACTATTATGAGATTGTAAAGATGGAGGATGGTATTGATCATGTTGATGAGTTTTTTATGGACTGGTTCAAACGTAAAGCCATGTGGTCAACACCTGCAAGTTATAAACAAAACATCACAAGTTTAAAAAAGTTCTATGCCTATATGAATGAAAAAGGACTTGTTTCTAAACAAGAATATGAAACATTGTTGCAGATCATTCGTGATCACAAAGAAATTTGGTTGGATGTGATTGAAGCATACAATACCCCGGATGATGATTATTTTTAGATAACTACAAAAAAAACGAGTCCATTGGAATCGTCATTGCGATTTTGTTGGACTTGTCATATAATATAGGAAGTTCAGACAGGGGCGCTATCCACTATGGTGGACGCTGAGATGTACGAAAGTACGGTCCCTTATGACCTGATCTAGTTAATGCTAGCGTAGGGAGTCTACTTGATAGATATATCACTACGCCTGCCGTTTCATTATGGAGGTGTTTTTTTATGAAAAAGAGCAGTGTTTTAGACCTTGTCTTTATGGCATTTTATGTGGCTTTATTTATGGTGTTGGATTACATGACAAACATGTTATCAATCTTGCAGATGCCACAAGGAGGATCGCTTGGTATTTCAACGATTGCCTTATTGATGGCAAGTTATCATTTAGGATGGCAAAAAGGGTTGATGGTGTCTTGTGTATCGATTCTTGCACAGTTTGTGACAGGACCGATGTACACGCCGGACTTACTTGGATTCTTACTTGACTATGGACTTGCTTTCTCAGTATATGGACTTGCTTGTCTATTTCCAAATGTCAGTTGGTTTTACAGTGGTGTGCTTGTGACAAACTTGGTACGTTTTCTAAGCAGTACCATATCTGGTGTCATTGTTTATCAAACGACTTGGTTGGCATCAGTTGGTTACAATGCTTCGTATATGATTCCAACATGTATTCTTGGACTTATTTTAATACCAGTGCTTGATAACGCACTAAAACGTTACACAAAACGTGTTTAAAACAAAGAAACTATATAAATGTAAAAGGATGGATTCGCTTCATGGAATCCATCCTTTTTTCTTGTTCATTTGGTTGTGCAAAGTTTACTCGTTCCAAATATAGCCATAACTACGAATTGCGGAAATTGCCTGAATGGAAAGTTTTGCGCGTAGTCGTTTCACATGCCCATCAATCACTCGATAATCAATGTCTTCGACTTCAACAATCCATAGACGGTCTGCAATCTTTTCACGACTCAAAGCAGAACCCTTGTATTCCAAAAACAAAGATAGTAATTCAAATTCTTTGTTGGTGACATGAACGGGTTGATCTTCTTTGAATACAAGTCGTTTTTCTGTATCAATTGAAATTGCTTCTTTTGCTGAAAAAAGTGCATAGCTATTTTCGGTCTTATCAATCGCTTCTTTACATAACACATCTTTTAGATAGGTTGTTAGGACAAGTGGACTGCGATTGGTGTTGAAATAATAATCAATCCCATTACTGAATGCTTTGATTTCAATCTCATCGCTTTGATAAGTGGATAATAGGATGCTACGGAAAAATGGTTGGATCTCTCTTAAAATAAGTACCAGCTTAATTCCGTCCATCTCATCCATTTGATACTCACTAATGACAAGGTCAAATGGATTCTTGGCAAATCGTGCAATCGCTTGGATTGGACTAACACAACATTGTACCTGATACCCAATTGCTTCGATGCTTTGTTTTAATTTTGTTGTATACGTACTGTTCCCTTTTACTAATAATACCTTCTTACACATATCGTTCCCTTTACTGTTTTCAGTAAGGCTGACTCAATATATAACACACACTCAAATAGTAGCAAAACTTGGTTTGTTACACAATAGATATAACTTATTTTGTGGCGCTACGGCTAGGAATGATAATGCATGGTCCGATTGATTTAAAGATTCGCACACAAATGACACAAAACGCATAATTGTATTCTGAAACATAAGGAAAATAAGGAAGTACATGCAATGCCCTTTGAGTTGGCAAAAGTGGCATTGCTATAATTTGTGTAAGATAAATAGTACTGGGGATACTAACAAAAGATATGCATGCAATAACTGTATTGCATTTCGTAATTGTTAGAACGTACGGAAAGGGGGATGAAAAAGTAGGAAAAAGAATTGTCTAGTAAGACGTAAAAAAAGTGTAATGAAAGGTAGATTGTATGAAAAAAATAGTATTTGGATTTATGGCAGTGATCCTTGCATTTGTTAGTGTAAGTGCAAGTACGCCAGGTGTCTTAGCAACGGATCAAAAATATACCGTAGATTATACAGAATATAATAAGGTAGAAGCAGATGCAAAAAACAAACTTGAAGTTGCAAGTCAAAAAGTAGTTGATGCCGAACTTGAACTTGAAGAAGTTGCAAAAGACGCAATGGATAAAGTTGAACAAAAACATATTGAAGGATATAACCAACAAGAAATCTATGAGCAAGCACACAAACTGAAAGAAGAGTGGGCTGATGCAGTTGCTACAGTTGAAAACGAGAGTGAGTTGGCAGATATTCTTGTTGCACAAGCGGAACTTGCAATGAGTGAAGCAAAACAAGTGTTAGCAGAATTACTTACTGCATATGAACAAGCAAACGACGCACATGATGCTGTTGTAAAAGTTCAACATGGAATCGTTGATGAAGCATTATCAAGGGTTGAAACTAAAACATTAGATATTTTGCAGCAACAACAAATGTATGAAGATATGCTTGTAAAAAAAGATGAACTTACTAAAACGGTAGAAAATGCAGATATAAAAATTGCAGAAAACAAATTAACAATTGATAAGGCAGTAGCTGCAATTGCTGAGAAAATCGAAATTTATGATACGTTTGTCAAAGATGGAGATTGGTTTGGTGCATTTATTGCTTGGGGTGAAGTAGAGAAGGAAAAAAAGGTTCAAGGCGAAGTCATTGCGCAAGCGCAGTATGACATCAATGTAATCAAATACAAGTCTGGTCCTGCAAGAAAAGAATTAGCGACACTAACAACTGATCTTAGTGATTTAGAAAATTATTTGATGACGTTAAATGGTGAATTAGAATCACTTGAAAATGCTTATATCGAGATTGAACGCGAAGCACAAGAAAAGATGGATGAAAGTGCAGAAGCTATAAGTATGGCCGAACAAGCATATGTACATGCATATGAATATTTCGGTATTGTAGAAACTTCGTTAGAAGAAGCATATGCATTACAGATGAATGCTAGTGAAGATTTAGCGGTGGCAAATCAAAATTTAACACTTGCACTTGAAGCATTTGAGTTAGCTGGAGATGCACTAGTTACAATTAGTAATGAATTAGACACAATCACAAAGATTGTGGAAGCTAATGTAGCAGATGCACAAGCACGTGTAGAAGCTGCGCAAGTGGATTACCAAGCTGCAAAAGATTACTTAGATGGAGTCATTGCTGGTGGTAAACAAGCTGCAGAAAGAAAAGACAAAGAAGATTTGGATCAAAGCGAACATTATATTGCTGGATACGGAGCAGGTTATGATGCAATTATTATCGTATTTGAAAAAGAAGCGGTAACTGAACGTCCTACAACGGCGACAAGTGAAGCAGCAAGTCAACAACCCGCAACAGGTGATGAATCGACATTGTTTACATGGGTAGGCTTATTAGGGATGTCTGCATTTGCCTTATTCTATGTAGGGAAAAAGAAATACGCAAAAATTTAATAAACGAAAACTTAAGGAAGTGAAACAAGCTAGTCACACTTTCAAATAGTGGGAATAAAGCTGTGAAGGAAACTCATAAACGCGAGTGTACGAACACAGCTTTTTTTGATGTTACATAGAGTGGTAAAGTTGCAAAAGAAAAAGATCTGAAATGTAGAAGACAAAGATAAAAAAATAGCAAAATAGGGGGTCAAAAAGATTCGAAAAAATAATCAATAAAATGCTTGCAAACCCAGTATTATAGGGTTATAATACTAGACGTGACCGCAATGAAGTGCGAGGTTGCTGACACACCGATACCCGTTGTCATGAGGTGGTGTGTTGGGGAATTTGCATGGAGCGAGTCTATAGTTCATATAGATGAAAGGAGAACATCATGGCAAAAAACAGTGTACGTATTAGACTAAAAGCGTATGAACACAGAATCTTAGATGCATCTGCAGAAAAGATCGTGAAATCAGCACAATCTCACGGTGCGAAGAAAGTCGTTGGTCCAGTTCCACTACCAACTGAAAAACAAGTGGTTACAATTTTGAGAGCGGTACATAAGTACAAAGACTCACGTGAACAATTCGAAGTTAGAACGCACAAGCGTTTGATCGAAATCGTTGGGCCAACTGCTGAAACAATTGATTCTTTACAAAGATTAGAATTGCCAAGCGGAGTGGACATCGAAATTAAATTATAGGAGGTGAAAACTATGAAAGGTATTTTAGGACGTAAAATTGGAATGACTCAAGTTTTCACTGAAGACGGAGTTCTTATTCCGGTAACTGTAGTTGAAGCTACACCAAACGTAGTACTACAAAAGAAAACAGTGGAAAACGATGGATACGAAGCTGTACAACTAGGATTTGAAGATGTTAAAGAACAAAGAGCTACAAAAGCTAGCAAAGGACACGCTGCTAAAGTAAACGCAGCACCTAAGAAATTTGTTCGTGAATTCCGCGGAAGCGACATGGCAGAATTAGAACTTGGTTCTACTGTTAGCGTTTCAGTATTTGAAGCTGGAGACATCGTTGATGTAACTGGTACTTCAAAAGGTAAAGGGTTCATGGGAACAATCGTTCGTAACAACGCAAAAATCGGTCCAAAATCTCACGGTTCTGGACACCACCGTCACATCGGTTCATTGGCAACTGGAGGGATTACATCTCGTAAAGGGAAAATCGACAAAGGTACAGTCATGGCTGGTCAAGAAGGTGGATACAAAACAACAAACCAAAACTTGGAAATTATCGAAGTTAATGAAGCAGGTAACTACCTATTAATTAAAGGTAACGTACCTGGACCTAAAAAAGGGTTTGTTATGGTAAAATCTGCAATTAAGAAAGACAAAACAGAAGCGAAAACTTTAATTTCTTACGAACTTGAAGAAGCGATGGAAGAAGTTAAAGCTGACGAAGTAGTAGAAGCACAAGATGTTGCTGAAGCTGCTGCTACTGATGTGGAAGGAGCGTAACAATGGCACAGGTTAATGTAATCAACCAAAAAGGTGATAAAGTTAAAGACATCACATTAAACGATGCAATCTTTGGTATCGAACCAAACCAACAAGTAATCTTCGACGCAATCGTTATGCAACAAGCAAGCAAACGTCAAGGAACTGCTGACACGAAAAACCGTACGGAAGTTCGTGGTGGTGGACGTAAACCATGGCGTCAAAAAGGTACTGGACGTGCTCGTCAAGGATCTATCCGCTCTCCACAATGGAGAGGTGGAGGGATTGTATTCGGTCCAACACCAAGAAGTTACAAATATAACTTAAACAAAAAAGTTAGACGTTTAGCTTTAAAATCAGTATTATCTGAAAAAGCAATCGAAAAAGAAATTATCGTAGTTGATAAATTCGAATTAGCTGCTCCAAAAACTAAAGATTTCAAAGAAATCATTACAAACATTGGTGCAGGAAGAAAAACATTATTCGTCGTTGATAGCGAAGAAGACTATGAAAATGCATTCTTATCATTACGTAACATTGACTCAATGAGTATGTTACTTGCTGATGGAATCAACGTTTACGACATCGTAAATGCAAACAAATTAGTATTCACAGAAGCTGCAATGAAAAAGGTTGAGGAGGTGCTTGGATAATGAATAACGCAAGAGATATTATTGTACGTCCAATCATCACTGAAAAATCAATGAGATTAATGGATGCAGAAAACAAAATCACATTCGAAGTTGCAAAAACTGCAAACAAGACTGCTGTTAAACAAGCAATCGAAGAAATTTTCAACGTTGATGTTGTTAAAGTTAACATCATGAACGTAAGACCTAAAGCAAAACGTATGGGTAAATACGAAGGAACTACAAAAGCGATTCGTAAAGCTATCGTAACGATTAAAGAAGGTCAAGAAATTAACTTATTCTCTGCTGAATAAGACGAGGAGATTCACGCTATTTCTCGGTAAAAAATGCGTTAGGAGGAACATGTTAAATGGGTATTAAATTTTATAAACCAACCACACCTGGTCGTCGTGGTATGACAAGTTTAACGTTCGAAGAAATTACGAAAACAACTCCAGAAAAAAGCTTAACTGAAAAGTTAGGAAAAAACTCTGGTCGTAACAACCAAGGACGTATTACTACTCGCCACAAAGGTGGAGGTCACAAAAGACTATACAGAATTATCGATTTCAAAAGAAACAAAGATGCAATTCCAGCAACTGTTGCTGCAATTGAATACGATCCAAACCGTTCAGCTAACATCGCGTTATTAAACTACGCTGATGGTGAAAAACGCTACATCCTTGCACCAAAAGGATTGGAAGTTGGAGCGAAAGTTGAATCTGGAGCAAACGCTGACATTAAAGTTGGTAACGCGCTTCAAATGAAAGACATCCCTGAAGGGACAACCATCCACAATGTGGAAATGAAACCTGGAAAAGGTGGACAACTTGCACGTAGTGCTGGATGTTCAGCACAAATCCTTGGGTTTGAAGACAAATATGTAACTTTACGTTTATCAAGTGGTGAAGTTCGTCGTGTAACTGCTGACTGCCGTGCAACAATCGGTGTTGTAGGAAACGAAGACCACAGCTTAGTAAACATTGGTAAAGCAGGTCGTTCACGCTGGAAAGGTGTTCGCCCAACCGTTCGTGGATCTGTAATGAACCCTAACGATCACCCTCATGGTGGTGGGGAAGGACGTACATCAATTGGACGTAAATCTCCAATGACACCTTGGGGTAAAAAAGCTATGGGTGTTGTTACTCGTAAAAAGAAAAATGCTTCGGACAAAATGATCGTTCGTCGTCGTAACAGTAAATAAGGCAAAGGAGGAACATGTTAAATGAGTCGTAGTCTTAAAAAAGGACCATTCTGTGATGATCACTTAATGAAAAAAGTGGAAGCAGTTAACGCGTCTGGAAAAAAAGAAGTAATTAAAACTTGGTCTCGTAGATCAACAATCTTTCCACAATTCGTGGAACACACTTTTGCCGTTTACAATGGTAAAGAACACTTACCAGTTTATGTTACAGAAGACATGGTAGGTCATAAATTAGGTGAATTCGTGCCAACGAGAAAATACTCTGGACACGGAAGCGATAAGAAAACGAAATAGAGGAGGAACTAACAATGGAAGTTAAAGCAACAGCAAAAACTCTACGTATTCCACCAAGAAAAGCTAGATTAGTTTTAGATCTTATCCGTGGAAAAGATGTAGAAGAAGCAGCAGCTATCTTACGTTTTACACCAAACTTCGCTGCAGAAGCAGCTGGTAAAGTGTTAAACTCTGCCGTAGCAAACGCTGTAAACAATCACGATTTAAATGAAGAAAAATTATATGTAAAAGCATGTTACGCTGATGAAAGTGTCACACTTAAACGTTTCATGCCACGTGCGAAAGGATCTGCAAGTGCAATCCACAAACGTACAAGCCACATCACAGTCGTTGTGGCGGAAAGAGATTAGGAGGTAGCTCATGGGTCAAAAAGTAAGTCCAATCGGATTACGAGTTGGTGTTATTAGAGATTGGGAATCACGTTGGTTCGCAGAAAAAGATTACGCTGACTTATTGTTAGAAGATGTTAAAATCCGTGAATATTTATTCAAAGAACTTAAGAGTGCTCAAGTCTCTAAAGTTGAAATCGAAAGAACAAAAAGCCGTGTTGATGTAATCATCAAAACTGCAATGCCAGGTATGGTAATTGGTGGTAACGGTGGTGAAAACGTTGAAAAACTGAAAAAAGCTTTAGTTAAGCTTACAAACGGTAAAAACGTATTCATCAAAGTACTAGAAATTGCGAACCCTTATTTAGATGCAAAATTGGTAGCTCGTAACATTGCTGACCAACTTGAAAACCGTGCATCATTTAGAACTGCACAAAAACGTGCAATTCAACAAACAATGCGTGCTGGGGCAAAAGGAATCAAAACAATGGTTTCTGGTCGTCTTGGTGGAGCTGATATGGCTCGTAGCGAAGGATACTCTGAAGGAAACGTTCCTTTACATACACTTCGTGCTGACATCGATTACGCATGGGAAGAAGCTGCAACGACTTACGGTCGTTTAGGAGTTAAAGTTTGGATCTGCCGTGGTGAAGTATTACCAGGACAAATGGTTCAAGAACCAGAAGCTCCAAAAGCTGACATGAGAGATCGTCGTCGTGGTGGACGTAACAACCGTGGTGGACGTAACGACAACCGTAACAACAACCGCAACCGTAACGCACAACAAGCAAAACCAGCAACAGCAGCTGCACCTGCACCTGCTAAGACTGAAGGAGGTAATTAATTATGTTAATGCCTAAAAGAACAAAATACCGTAGACCACACCGTTTAAGCTATGAAGGTCGTGCAAAAGCAGGACGTGACATCGCATTTGGTGAATACGGATTAATGGCTGACAACGGGAACTACATCAGTAACCGTCAAATCGAGGCTGCTCGTATTGCCATGACACGTTACATGAAACGTGGTGGTAAGGTTTGGATCAAAATCTTCCCACACTTAGCAAGAACAGCAAAACCTCTAGAAGTACGTATGGGTTCTGGGAAAGGTGCTCCAGATAGTTGGGTAGCCGTAGTAAAAGCCGGAACAATTATGTTTGAAATCGCTGGAGTTCCTGAAGAAGTTGCACGTGAAGCATTCCGTTTAGCAGCTCACAAACTTCCAGTAAAATGTAAATTCGTTAAGAAAGGAGAAAAGTAAACTATGTTAGCTAAAGAAATCAGAGAAAAAAGTAATGATGAATTACTAAAAGATATCGATACACTAAAAGAAGAACTTTTCAACCTTCGCTTTCAACAAGCAACAGGAGCATTAGAAAACTCTGCGCGTATGAAAGATATTAAGAAAACAATTGCACGTATTAAGACAGTCATGGGCGAACGCGCTCGTGCTGCAGAATAGGAGGATGTGCTGATATGGAAAGAAACGCTCGTAAAGTACTTCGTGGTACAGTAGTGTCTGACAAAATGGACAAAACAATCACAGTTGTAGTAGAAACGAAAAAAACGCATCCTTTATATGGGAAACGTGTAAAATATTCAAAAAAGTTTAAAGCACATGATGCTAACAACGAAGCTAAAGTTGGAGATAAAGTACTTATTATGGAAACTCGTCCATTAAGTGCTACAAAACGTTTCCGTTTAGTTGAAATCGTTGAAAAAGCAGTCGTGTTATAGGTCTAGGAGGGTAATTTTATGATTCAAAATGAAAGTAGATTACGCGTAGCGGACAACACGGGTGCTAAAGAAGTTTTGGTTATTCGTAACTTAGGAGGATCAAAACGTAAATTCTCTAACATCGGTGATATCGTTGTATGTACTGTTAAACAAGCGACTCCAGGTGGAACTGTAAAAAAAGGTGACGTTGTAAAAGCCGTTATCGTTCGTACAGTTTACGGAATCCGTAGAGAAAATGGAACATACATCAAGTTCGATGACAACGCCGTAGTAATTATTAAAGATGACAACACACCACGTGGTACACGTATTTTTGGACCAGTGGCTCGTGAACTGCGTGAGAAAGACTTTATGAAAATTGTGTCTTTAGCACCAGAAGTACTATAAAGGAGGTATCTTTGTGAAAATCAAAAAAGGTGATAAGGTTCAAGTTATTACAGGATCTGACAAGGGTACTGTAGCTGAAGTTAAAAAAGTTTTCCCTAAAGAAAACAAAGTGATTGTTGAAGGTGTTAACATGAAGAAAAAACACTTGAAACCAACACAAGAACAACCTGAAGGTGGAATTGCTGAATTCGAACACCCAATTCACGTTTCTAACGTAATGGCGTACGATGCAAAAGCAAAACAAGCTTCTCGTATTCAATACAAAGAAGAAAAAGGCGAAAAAATTCGCGTTTACGCTAAAAGCGGAAAAGCAGTAAAGTAGGAGGAACAACTGATGGAAAACAATGCATTATATGACAAGTACATTAAAGAAGTTAGTCCTGCTTTAATGAAAAAATTTGAGTACAATTCAGCGATGGAAGTACCTAAAGTTGATAAAATCGTAATCAACATTGGACTAGGGGAAGCTGTAGCAAACCCTAAAGTGTTAGATGAAGCAGTAGCTGAGTTAACACAAATTACTGGTTTAAAACCAGTGGTTACAAAAGCAAAAAAATCAATTGCCAACTATAAATTAAGAGAAGGTATGCCAATTGGTGCAAAAGTTACTTTACGTGGAGACAAGATGTATGACTTCTTATACAAATTAGTTAACCTTACACTTCCTCGTGTACGTGACTTCCGTGGAGTATCTACATCTGCATTTGACGGACGTGGAAACTACACACTTGGGATCAAAGAACAAATTATCTTCCCAGAAATCAACTATGATAAAGTAAACAAACTTCGTGGTATGGATGTTGTAATTGTTACAACTGCTAAAACTAACGAAGAAGCAAAAGAATTATTAACTGAAATGGGAATGCCTTTCAGAAAACAAGGAGGACAACACTAATGGCTAAAAAAGCGATGGTTTTAAAATCACAAAAACCGCAGAAATTTAAAGTTCGTGAATACACACGTTGTGAACGTTGTGGACGTCCTCACTCAGTATTAAGAAAATATAAATTATGTCGTATTTGCTTCAGAGAATTGGCTTACAAAGGTCAAATTCCTGGTGTAAAGAAGGCTAGTTGGTAAGAAGGAGGAATAGTTATTATGATTATGACAGACCCAATTGCGGATATGTTAACACGCGTAAGAAATGCTATTCAAGCACGTCATACAACAGTAGATATTCCTGCAAACAAAGAAAAAGTTGAGATTGCAAAAATCTTAAAAGCAGAAGGATTCATTACAGAATACGAAGTTAATGGAGACGTTAAGAAAACATTAACTGTTACGTTAAAGTATGGACCAAACAATGAAAAAGTAATCAATGGAATCAAGAGAATCTCTTCTCCAGGACTTCGTGTATACACTAAAGCAGAAGATATGCCACGTGTATTAAACGGACTTGGAATTGCGATCATCTCTACAAGTCATGGATTATTAACGGACAAAGAAGCTAGAGCTAAAAACGTTGGTGGCGAAGTAGTCGCTTACGTTTGGTAGTCTAGAATTACGGAGGAAAAGTAATGTCACGTATCGGAAATAAAGCGATTACCGTTCCTGCAGGTGTAGAAGTTAGTATCTCTGCAGCGAATGAGGTGACTGTTAAAGGACCTAAGGGAACTTTATCTCGCCAATTCTCTCCATTAATGGAAATTAAACAAGATGGAGAAATTATTACAGTTGCTCGTGCAAACGAACAAAAACACACAAAACAATTACACGGAACAACTCGTGCCCTATTAAACAACATGATCGTTGGGGTTAACGAAGGTTACGAAAAAGACTTAGAACTAGTAGGGATTGGATTTAAAGCCGCTCTTAAAGGAAAAGTTCTTGAGTTAATTGTTGGGTACTCACACCCAGTTAACATCGAAATCGAAGAAGGATTAACATGCGAAGTTAGTTCTCCAACTGCTATTAAGATTAGTGGAATCGATAAACAACGCGTTGGTGAATGTGCAGCCAACATTCGCGCAGTAAGAAAACCTGAACCTTACAAAGGAAAAGGTATTCGCTACAAAGGTGAATACATCCGTCGTAAAGAAGGTAAGACTGCTGCTAAGAAAGGATAATAGGAGGACACAATTATGATTAACAAAACAGCTAGAAATGTAGAACGTAAACGTCGTCATGTACGTGTTCGTAAAAAAATCAGTGGTACTCCAACATGTCCACGTTTAAATGTGTTCCGTTCAAACGCACACATTCATGCACAAATTATCGATGACGAAAATGGAAAGACTTTAGTATCTGCAAGTTCAGTATCAATGAAATTACCTAACGGTGGTAACGTTGAAGCTGCTAAACAAGTTGGTAAAGCAATTGCTGAATTAGCAACTAAAGCAAAAATTGAAAATGTAGTATTCGATCGTGGTGGATATGTTTACCACGGACGTGTAAAAGCATTAGCCGAAGCTGCTCGTGAAGCAGGGCTTAAATTTTAGGAGGAACTCATGATGGAAAACAAAGAAACAAATGTTGTTGAAGAAGTGAAAGCTCCTGAAGTGGAAGCTGCTACACCAGCAACGCAAGAACAAACGGCAGCTCCTGAAGTTAAGAAAAACTTTAAGAGAAATGACCGTAGACCACAAAGAAAACCAAGAAGAGACCGTAACGAAAAAGAATTCGAAGAACGCGTAGTTACAATCAACCGTGTTACTAAAGTAGTTAAAGGGGGACGTCGTTTCCGTTTCTCTGCTCTAGTAGTTGTAGGTGATGGTAAAGGTCGTGTTGGATTCGCTACAGGAAAAGCAAACGAAGTTCCTGATGCAATCAAAAAAGCGGTTGAAGCTGCTAAGAAAAACATCATTACAGTACCAATGGTAGGAACTACAATTCCTCATGCAATTACTGGAAACTATGGTGCAGGTAGCGTATTCTTACGTCCAGCTACAGAAGGTACAGGGGTTATCGCCGGTGGTGCGGTACGTGATGTACTTGAGGTTGCAGGAGTTAAGGATATTCTTACAAAATGTCTTGGTTCACGTACACCAATCAACATGGTGCGTGCAACAATTACAGCTTTAGAAGAACTTAAAACTGTTGACGACATTGCACGTCTTCGTGGAAAAAAACCAGAAGAGATTCGTGGTTAGTAGGAGGGTGCACAGATGAAATTACATGAAATGAAATATAACGACGGTGCTAGAAAAGACCGCAAACGTCTTGGACGTGGACACGGATCTGGTCAAGGTAAAACGGCTGGAAAAGGACACAAAGGACAAAACGCTCGTTCTGGTGGAGGAGTTCGTTTAGGATTTGAAGGGGGACAAACACCTCTTGCAAGAAGACTTCCAAAACGTGGATTCACAAACTTCACGAGAAAAGAATACGGAATTGTTAATGTTGAAGCATTAAACAAATTCGATAATGGAGTTGAAGTAACACCTGAATTACTAATCGAAACTGGATTGGTTAAAAAAGAACTATCTGGTATCAAAGTATTAGGAGAAGGTGCATTAGAAAAGAAATTAACTGTTAAAGCTAATAAATTTTCTAAAGCTGCAATTGCTAGTATAGAAAAAGCAGGCGGGAAAGCAGAGGTAATCTAACATGTTTTCCACGTTTGCAGGATTCTTTAAGAACAAAGAGATTCGTAAAAAAATCCTGTTTACGATTGCGATGTTATTTGTGTACCGTTTAGGTGCACAAATACCCGTGCCTAACGTAGATACAACGCAAGTGTTCGAAGCAAATTCGATGGTCCAAATGATGAACCTACTTGGTGGGGGAGCCATGGACAAACTATCGATCTTTGCATTAGGGGTTGGACCATATATTACAGCATCAATCATTATTCAATTGTTATCGATGGACGTAATTCCACACCTAACAGAACTATCAAAATCCGGACAAACAGGAAAGAAAAAGCTAGACAAATACACAAGATATTTATCAGTTGTACTTTGCTTTGTGCAAGCATATACAACAACGTTAGTCTTAACAACATCTGATGGAACAAGCATTCTTGAAAACTCAAGTACAGCTGGATTCCTATATGTTGCCATTGTATTTACCGCAGGAACCATGTTCCTATTATGGCTTGCGGATCGCATTTCCATGCACGGAATTGGAAATGGTGTCTCAATCATTATTTTTGCAGGGATTGTTTCAGACATGCCATTCCAATTTAGCAATGCATTTCGCTCACTTACAGCTGGTGCCAATGGAAGTTCATTCTTCTCAGGGGTACTAACGTTTGCAGGATTTATATTGGTGTATCTACTGATTATCGTACTGGTTGTGTTTATGCAAACTGCCGTACGTAAGATTCCAATTCAATATACTTCAAGTACCGTACAAAAAAGTGGTAAAGATATGACATACTTACCATTAAAAATTAACTCAGCAAGTGTAATCCCGGTCATTTTTGCCAGTTCGATTATGATTGCACCAGTTACGATTGTACAGTTGTTAGTGAATAACAACATCATCAAAGCAAGCTCATGGACAGAAACTATGGCAGACCTACTAGGAATGCAAAGTACGACATCGCTTGTGATCTATGGAGTATTAATTGTATTGTTTACGTTCTTCTACACAAAACTTCAAGTTGACCCTGAAAAAATCTCAGACAACTTAAGTAAGAGTGGAACGTACATTCCAGGTATTCGTCCTGGTAAAGAAACGAAAAACTACATCAACACGGTGTTATCAAGAATTACAGTTCTTGGAGCGATTGGTTTACTTTGCATCGCCTTGTTACCAAACGTTGCACCATTGATTATGCCAAGCTTACCAAGTAGCATCCGTATGGGTGGTACCGGGCTAATCATTGTTGTTGGGGTTGCAATGGAGACGGTTGCTCAACTAAAAGGGCAAATGACTGCAAAGTCATACCGTGGATTTATGGGAGTAAAACGATAGTATGAACATTCTTATCATGGGAGGACCTGGTGCCGGTAAAGGTACAATGTCCAAAAAAATCGTTGAGAACTATGGAGTGACACACATTTCAACGGGAGATATCTTCCGTAGCGAAGTGGGAAATGGAACCCCATTAGGACTTGAAGCTAAGAAATATATGGATGCAGGGAAACTTGTTCCAGATGAAGTTACCAACCCAATGGTAAAAAGTTTCTTAGAAACACAAGATTTAGCAAAAGGATATCTACTTGATGGATACCCAAGAACCTTAGCGCAAGCACAAGCGTTCGATGCACTTGTAAAAGGAAGCGATTTGGAAATTGATAAAGTGATCACACTTGATATTCCATTTGAAAAATTAGCAAAACGAATTACTGGTCGTCGCTTATGTAAAACTTGTGGACACATCTACCATGTAGATTACCATCCACCAAAAGTTGAAGGCATTTGTGATATCGATGGTAGCGAACTTTACCAACGTAAAGACGATACAATCGAATCATTAGAAGTTCGTTTAGCAGAATACGAAAACAATGCACAACCAATCCTTGATTACTACAAGGATAAAGTTGTCATCATCAATGCTGACCAAAGCACTGATGAAGTTTGGAACGAAATCGAATCAGCTTTAGGAGGCAAGTAGTATATGATTACTACAAAGTCTCCTAGAGAGATTGATTTGATGCGTAAAGCTGGGGAAATTGTTGCACTAGCTCACAAGAAGGCGAAAGAAATCATTCGACCAGGTTTAAATACCTTAGAACTTGACAGCGCCTGTGAAAAGGTTATACTTGACCAAGGAGCAACCCCATCCTTTAAAGGATTGTACGGGTTTCCCAATGCTTGTTGTATTTCAGTGAATGAAGTGCTTGTTCATGGAATTCCTAACAAACATACAGTTTTAAAAGAAGGTGACATTGTGTCAGTTGATATCGGTGCAAACTTCAAAGGTTACCATGGAGACTCTGCATGGAGTTACCCTGTTGGAAAAATCAGCGAAGAAGCACAAAGATTACTTGACGTAACGGAAGAATCGTTATATAAAGGTCTAGAGAAAGCAACGGCGCAACATCGTTTGGGTGATATTTCACATGCGATTGAAACATACGTAGTGGAACATGGGTATTCTGTACCAAAAGACTATACAGGTCATGGTATTGGAAGTGATGTACATGAGGATCCAAGCGTGCCAAACTTCGGTAAAGCTGGTACAGGTATTCGATTACGTGCTGGGATGTGTTTAGCGATTGAACCGATGGTACAAGCAGGCAAACCACAAACCAAAACGTTAGGTGATGATTGGACGGTCGTTAGTCGCGATGGTTCATTAACTGCACACTTCGAACATACTGTAGTTATTGGAGAAGACAGTTGTGAAATACTTACTAAATTACAATCAGAGGAGGACTAATGGGTAAGCAAGACGTTATTGAAATCGATGGAATTGTAGTTGATACACTTCCAAACGCAATGTTTAAAGTGAAATTGGAAAATGGGCACGAGATCATGGCTCACGTTTCTGGTAAAATCCGTATGCATTACATTCGCATTTTACCAGGTGATCGTGTAACAGTAGAAATTTCACCATATGATTTAACACGTGGGCGTATTACATTCCGTCATAAGTAAGCGGATAGGAGGCTACATTATATGAAAGTAAGACCATCAGTAAAACCAATTTGCGACAAATGTCGTGTAATTAAAAGAAAAGGTCGTGTTATGGTGATTTGCGAAAACCCAAAACACAAACAAAGACAAGGATAAAAGAGAGGTAAAGTAAAATATGGCTCGTATTGCAGGAGTAGACATTCCACGCGACAAGCGTGTAGTTGTTTCATTAACTTACGTATACGGTATCGGTCGTACAACAGCATCTAAAGTTTTAGCTGCAGCTGGTGTTGACGAAAACATCCGTGTAAAAGATTTAACTGAAGATCAACTTAACAAAATTCGTTCAGAAGTTGACGCAATTAAAGTAGAAGGTGATTTACGTCGTGAAACGCAATTAAACATTAAACGTTTAATGGAAATTGCTTCATACCGTGGAATCCGTCACCGTAGAGGTCTACCAGTTCGTGGACAACGTACGAAAACAAATGCTCGTACACGTAAAGGTCCAGTTAAAACAGTAGCTGGTAAAAAGAAATAAGCAGAAGGAGGTAGACACTAAATGGCAAAAGGTAAACAAACGACTCGTAAACGTCGTATCAAAAAGAATATTGCTAAAGGTTGTGCACACATTCACTCAACTTTTAACAACACAATTGTTACCATCTCAGATGAAGGTGGGAATGCAGTTGCTTGGTCTAGCGCAGGAGCTTTAGGATTTAAAGGTTCTCGTAAATCAACTCCATATGCTGCACAAATGGCAGGAGAAGCTGCTGGTAAAGCTGCTATGGAACATGGAATGAAAACTGTTTCAGTTAACGTAAAAGGACCTGGTCCTGGACGTGAAGCAGCAGTTAGAGCATTACAAGTTGCAGGTTTAGAAATTACAATGATTAACGATGTAACACCTATTCCTCACAATGGTTGTCGTCCACCAAAAAGACCACGTGGATAAGATCATTAACGTAACGTAAAGAGGAGGTAATAGGAATGCAAAATTTTGAACGTGCGAATTTTGAAGTAAAAGAATTTATTGATTCTGAGAATTATGGAAAATTTGTGATTGAACCACTTGAAAGAGGGTTCGGTACAACGATTGGAAATGCACTTCGTCGTGTATTACTATCTTCCCTACCTGGAGGAGCAATTTTCTCTATTAAGGTTGATGGCGTATTCCATGAATTTACATCAATTCCTGGGGTAAAAGAAGATGTTACTTCGATTATCTTAAACCTAAAAAACGTAGTATTGAAAATTAATGATGATGAAATTCACACATTACGTATTTCTAAAAAGGGATACGGTGAAGTTCACGCTTCAGATATCGAACTTCCTGAAGGAGTCGAAGTTTTAAATGAAGACCTCTACATCTGTACAGTTGAACAAGGTCACACATTAGAAATGGAACTTCAAGCAAGAAGTGGAAGAGGTTACGTAAGTGCTGACCAAAACAAAGCATTGTATGCAGGTGCTGGTCAAGCGTTAGGAACAATCTATACAGATGCTATTTTTACACCAATTCAAAAAGTAGCTTACAGTGTTGATCCAACACGTGTTGGACAAAACGCAAACTACGATAAAGTAGAATTAGAAATCTGGACAGATGGTTCAATTACACCACAAGAATCAATCGCATTAGGATCAAAGATTCTAATCGACCACTTAGAACTTCTTACAAATGTACACGAAGTTGTAAATGAAATGGATTCTGTGATGAAAGACGTACAAGGTGAAGTTGTTAACAAAGGCCTTGTTATGATGATCGAAGACCTAGATCTTTCGGTTCGTTCATATAACTGTTTAAAACGTGCTGGTATTCAAACGGTTGAAGAATTAACACAAAAAACAGAAGATGAAATGATGAGAGTTCGTAACTTAGGTAAAAAATCATTAAAAGAAGTTAAAGATAAGATTTATGATTTGGGGCTTAGCTTCAAATCTTACGAATAGAAGGAGTATGAGGTATTATGAGAAATCGTAAACTAGGACGTAAAGCAGATCACCGTAAAGCAATGCTTAGAAACCTTGCAACTTCTGTTATCGTTTCTGAAAGTGTTGAAACTACAGAAATGAAAGCAAAAGAAGTTAGTTCTGTGGTTGAAAAATTAATCACACTTGCAAAAAGAGGTGACTTACATGCACGTCGTCAAGCTGCAGCTTATGTACGTGATATCGTAGCTGATGAAGCAACTGGACAAACAGCTCTACAAAAATTATTCTCTGAGATTGGACCTATGTACCAAGACCGTAATGGGGGATACACAAGAGTTGTAAAAACAAGAAACCGTCGTGGTGACAACGCTACAATGGCAATTGTACAATTAGTTAAATAATTGGTAGAGGACTTCGGTCCTCTTTTTTTTGTTGTAAAACAAATCTGGTTCATCTACAATGAAGATAGTAATAGATAGGGAGCACGTATGGAAGAAAGAAAAAAACGGGAAAGACAAAAGGCATTGCAAGATGCACTTGCGGCATATCAACTTTCTGCTGATAGTAAAAGACAGGAACAAGTTCACGCGTGTTTAAAAGAAGTGCATTTACTTGCCCCAGTGCAAACAAGCGCTTTATTAGCAAGACACATGCATAAAAATACAGAAGTGCATGCATATCAAGATGCGAATTTCATCATGGTGATTGATGAAGAAAATGATTTGTATTATCCGGTCTTTAGTAGCAAAGAAGCGTTTTGTCAGTTTACATCTGACCAAAATTATGATGGAATCGAGATTACACTCGCTGATTTTGAATTGCTTTTGTGTGGGCAAAAAGAAGTTAGAGGGTTGGTCATTGACGTACAAAGTAGTAATTATAAACTTTGCCTGGAAGATATCTTACACATTACGCACCATGAACACTGTCGTCAAGTGGATACGCATATGGTTTGTGAAATTGAAGATCGAAATTTCTATTTAACGCGGGAACTATCTCAGTATTTGGTTCAAGTTCCGCAAGTGCGAGCTGCCTACTTGCAACGCATGCATGAGCATCAACAAATCAGTTATCTGCTTACTTTGGATACGGATGAATTTCAAGATGTCTCTGAACAAATCACAGACTTTCTATTTCCCCTGATTTACGAAACGGGAGATAGCGTTGATTTGATTGCTATGGCAACAAGATTTGGCGAGAAACTCACAAGAGAAGTAAAACCATTTTACGAACGTAAAGAGCATTTACTCAAGCGTATCTTACCAACGGATTTTAAGTAAAAGTCTTGTATTGCCAAGACTTTTTCATTTCATTGAGTGTCATCTACTTATTTGATATAATCGGTATAGAAAAAGAGGAACGATAATGAAAAAACTATTGGCACTTTGCATTGTTGTCGTACTAGCAGGATGTAGTACGAGTGGTCGCGATGCCATCTTATCAAGTGAAGAGAAACACACATTGGAAGACTATGGTGTATTGGATTATGTGAAAAACGATTGTAAAAACATTCGCACGGTTCAAAAAATGTTACACGAAGACTTTAAAAAAGAACATGTGAAAGCATACTGTGGTTTAAACGTTAGTAAAACCGAATTCATCAATCCACTACTTGATCTTGGTTTTAGCACAAAGCAAGTCAAAGCACTCGTTGCTTTGGATTACTTGGATGCAAAACGTTTGGAGCGTTACGATGCATATGCACAAAAAAATCCCGAAGTTTCAATGGAAGATGTTGTGCTCGCGGTTAATCTGGATCAAGATGAAACAGCCTATGAAAATATCACATTGGTTGAAGATGAAAGTCTTGATGTGCTAATCAACAAGCATTATGGTTTACCTGAAGGATATGTTCCAAGTGACTTGGTTGAAATTCAATCGGTGTGCCTGCAGGGTAGTGATTACTCCTGTTCGACGATGGATAAACAACAACTACGCAAAGCAGCCGTAGCTGATTATGAAGCATTTGTCGCTTATGTAAAAGAAAAGAAAAACTATGATATTGTATCCATTGCAAGTTATCGTTCTTACGATTATCAAAAAAACTTGTATGCCTATTGGAAAGGTGAAAATGGTGAAGCGTATGCTGATACCTATTATGCAAGACCTGGGCATAGCGAACACAATGGTGGATTAGCAATTGATATTAGTGTTCGTGGATTTCCATTCAATGAACTGGATACATTTGAAGATTATGAATATCTTGTGGAAACCTTTAAAGACTATGGTTTTGTCTTACGATATCCTGAAGATAAAGTGGACGTTACAGGATATGGTGCTGAAGCATGGCATTTCCGTTACGTCGGTAAAGAACTGGCACAAAAACTATATACAAGTGGTATGACTCTTGATGAATATCATGCGTTGGAGGCTCGATAATGAAAAAAATCGGATTGATTGGTTTGTGTATATTGCTCGTTGCTTGTAGTTCACCTAAAGTAGACGAAGCAAAAGACAATCCAAAAAAAGAAGCAAAAGATACAGTCGTATCATTTTTTGCAGTAGGGGATAACTTACTGCACGATACGATTAACTATGAAGCAAAAGAATATGGAAAGGAAAGTGGTCGAAACTACGACTATCGTCCATTCTACAAAAACTTCAAAAAACAAATCCAAGAAGCAGACGTGTCTTTTATTAACCAAGAAACGTTAGTTGGTGGCGAAGAACTAGGCATCTCTGGTTATCCAAATTTCAACTCACCCAAAGAAGTTGCCACAGATATTGCAACAACGGGATTCGATTTAGTTAATCTAGCAAGTAATCACAGTTTGGATCGAGGAAGTGAAGGAATTGCAAATGCATTAAAGTATTTCGATGAACAAAAGGAACTGACGACGGCTGGAATCAATGACAGTGCAGAAAGACAAAGTCAAATAGCAACGTTTAAAAAAGAAGGAATCACGTTCTCCTTTTTGGCGTATACATACGGAACCAATGGAATTCTGCCAGCCAATTCTTATGAAATCAATTATTTTGGTGATGAAAGAATTGCGCAAGATGTAGCGAAAGCGAAAGAACTTAGTGATGTTGTCATTGTTTCTGCACACTGGGGTGATGAAAACTCATTTGCATTGAACGATATGCAAAAACACTATGCACAAGTGTTTGCCGATGCGGGTGTAGATGTGGTTATTGGAACGCATCCACACGTTGTGCAACCAAATACATGGGTGCAAGGACAAGATGGTCATACAACCTATGTGATTTATTCCCTGGGAAATTTTTTAGGGGGTATGTTGGATACGAAAAATATTGTAGGAAGTTATGCAACGTTTGATGTTATCAAAGATGCGAAAACGAAAGAAATTCGAGTCGCTAATGAAGATGTAAAACCATTGGTGATTGATTTTCATGGAAACCAAGCAAACATCTTAGATGAACGCTATGATTACCAAGTTATGCCTTTGACCAAGGACTACGATAAAATTGCAGCTGAGCATGTACTTAATGGATATGAAGGGCAAGTTGTATCGTATGCGGAACTAATGAGGATGTGGACCTATGGAACAAAACGTGAAATCTAAACTTGAACAAATGGAAGTATATGCCAGCAAACATGATGTACCCATCATGCAAAAAGCAGGTATTGCATTTCTACAAACGTACATTCACGAACACAACGTCACACGAATTTTGGAATTGGGTAGTGCCATTGGTTATTCTGCAATTCAAATGGCAATTGTAAATCCAAACATTCAAGTGGACAGTGTGGAGCGAGATGATGATCGCTACAAACAAGCGTGTCAAAATGTGAAAGATTGTCAGTTAGAAAATCAAATTCATTTATTTCATGCAGATGCTTTGCATTTTGAAACCAACCAAAGTTATGATTTGATTTTCATCGATGCTGCAAAAGCACAGTATATCAAATTCTTTGAACGTTATGAACCAAATGTAAACGTTGGTGGTGTATTTATCAGTGATAACTTAGAGTTTCATGGCATGGTACACGATATTGAACATATCAAAAACCGCAACACGCGACAACTGGTTCGCAAGATTGCCAAATTTCATGACTATTTGCTGGAACGCAGCGATTATAAAACAACCTTCTATGCAATTGGTGATGGGATTGCCGTTAGTGAAAAGCAAAAAGATTCGTAAAAGACAGATGGAATCATTATGTGTTATAATATGAATATCTATTTATGGAGGATAACATGAAAAAAACATTAGGATTACTTGCTGCCCTAACAGCAGCGGCAGCTGTAGCTGTATATAAATTATCAAAAGACGATGAAAAGAAAGTAAAAGAGTTGGACGACAGTAAAGAAAAAATCTTACGTTCTGTTGAAGAAAAAGGATTTGAACCTGTTTCAGATGAAAAAGAAGAAACAAGTTTTGTCTCAAATGCGTATCCACATCTAAATGAAGTAGATTTGGTAGCATTAACAAAGAAAAATGATGAGATGTTTGCATCGATTGCGGACTTGCAACCAACGGATGAGTATCCAATTCAACACATGATTCAATTCAGTAAACCAATCGATATGGAAGAGTTCAAAAACATTGTCATTTCGGAAGGATATGTCATTACGAATGGTGAAAAAGAAAACGAACTGTTGGTGTTGCACATTTCAAAAATGGATCACGATGACATCAGTGCTAAAGTGTTCTATTTGGCAGATCTTGCCAAAGCGCACGATGGTGTATACGAAGGATGGATTTGTAAAAAGTAGTGATGATTCACTGCTTTTTTTCGCTTTTTAGGGCATACGAATATGCGTTGTGTCATGACAGAAAAAGTAGTATAATAAGTATAATTTTGAGAAAGGACTGATGGCATGATTAAAGTAGAAGATTTACATTTCAGTTATGATGAACATGATGAAACCATCAAAGGCGTAAGCTTTGAAGTGGAAGCAGGGAGTTATACCTCAATCATTGGTCATAACGGAAGTGGAAAAAGTACAATTGCAAAACTGCTCATTGGCTTATTAGAGAAAAGCAGTGGGAACATTGTGATTAACGATATGGAATTGAATGAAGAAAATCTCTATGCGATTCGTGCTTTGATTGGTGTCGTTTTTCAAAACCCGGATAACCAGTTTATTGGTTCAACGGTAGCAGATGATATTGCCTTTGGTTTGGAAAATAAACAAGTCCCACAGGAGCAAATGCAACCGATCATTGATAAGTTTTCAAAGATTGTTGGGATGTATGACTTTTTGGACCGTGAACCTACCAGTTTGTCTGGTGGTCAAAAACAGCGAGTTGCTATTGCTGGTGTATTAGCGATGGATTTAAAGGTGATCATTCTTGATGAAGCTGCAAGTATGTTAGACCCACGTGGAAAAAAGGAAATTCATGAATTGATCAACAAACTGCATGAAGAAGAAAACCTAACGGTTATTTCGATTACACATGATATGGAAGAAGTGCTACGTAGTGATAAAGTTATCGTGCTTGATCACGGACATGTGAAAATGAGTGGAACGCCAGCAGAAATACTTCAACATGAGGATGAACTTGTGGCGTTGGAGTTGGATGTTCCCTTCGTCTATAAAGTGCAAAAAGAACTAAAAAACATTGGGGTTGAAATGGAAACCCAAGTAAGCGTTGAAGGGGTGGTGGAGCAACTATGTCGATTACATTCAAAAATCTAAGTCACACCTACAACGAAAAAACACCCTTTCCGTCAGCTGCCTTAAATAACATCAACCTAACGATAGAAGAAGGCACTTTTACTGCAATTATTGGTGAAACTGGTAGTGGAAAAAGTACCCTTGTTCAACATCTCAATGCGTTGTTGTTACCGACAGCTGGTGAAGTGGATGTCAATGGGTTTGTGATTAAAGCAGATGAAAAAATTAAAAACTTAAAAAGTTTACGTCGTAAAGTAGGATTGGTATTTCAATTTCCAGAATATCAACTATTTGAAGAAACCATTGAAAGTGATGTAGCTTTCGGTCCAAAAAACTTTGGTATTGAAGAAAGCATTGCAAAAGCAAAAGCACGTGAAGTGCTGGAACTAGTCGGTTTAGATGAAAGCTATCTTAATCGTTCACCCTTTGATTTATCGGGAGGGCAAAAACGTCGTGTGGCCATTGCCGGAATTTTAGCATTTGATCCTGAAATCTTGGTGTTGGATGAACCAACGGCTGGACTTGATCCACAAGGTGCTAAAGAGATGATGGAGTTGTTTAAAAAACTTCATACGGATTATGGAAAAACCATTATTATGGTTACGCATGATATGGAACACGTCTTGAATTACTGTGATGATGTAATCTTGTTGAAAAACGGTGAAATCGCAATGAAAAGTGATGTGAAATCATTTTTTAAAGATGATTTGACGGTGCATGAACTTGATGTACAACCACCACACATTGTAGATTTAAAACGAAGATTAACAGCATGTGGATTTGCTGTAGATGAAGAAGCTTTTGATTTGCCAAGTTTAGTGGCAAGTTTAAAAGGAGAATTGCAACATGAGTAATATGGTATTGGGTAGATATTTGCCACTGGATTCAAAAATCCACAGCATGGATCCACGCGCAAAAATTATGTGCATGCTGTTTTTACTGATTGCCATTTTTATCCCAGCAGGCTATGTTGGATATGCAATCTTACTTGCCATTGTGTTTGTGGTTGTCTTAATGTCAAAAATTGGTTTACCGTATATTTTTAAAGCGATGAAACCAATGTTGTTTATGATGATTTTCCTGTTTGTGATTAACATGTTAGTGATCAAACGAGGAAACTTGCTATTTGAACTTGGTTGGTTTTCAATTTATGATGAAGCAATCTTTCAAACACTCTACATCGTCATCCGTTTACTGTTGATGATTAGTATTACCACATTGTTAACAGCAACAACAAAGCCACTGGATTTAACGCTGGGAATTGAAGATTTGCTTGGACCTTTCCAAAAGATTGGTTTACCAAGTCACATCATTGCGATGATGATTTCTATCGCGTTACGTTTCATTCCAACTTTGATTGAAGAAACCCAACGAATTATGAAAGCGCAAGCAAGTCGTGGTGTGGACTTTGAAGAAGGTAAATTCATGGAGAAGATTCGTAGTATTTTATCGCTTATTGTGCCACTGTTTATTTCAGCTTTCCAAAGAGCAGAGGATTTGGCATATGCAATGGAAGCTAGAGGTTATGCACCGGAAAACAAACGGACACGTTATAAACTGTTAAAACTTAGGGCTTTTGATGTTGTAGCTATGATTTTTTGTGCGCTTGTAATTGCTGGTCTAGTTGGAGTAGCAATTCTTGTATGAGATACAAAGTAACGGTTGCGTATGATGGAAGTATGTACATTGGATGGCAAACCCAAAATCGCAACGATAGTATTGAAGAAGCAATCGAACATGTTTTAAAAACAATGCATGGTTATGAGGTTGCCATTGTTGGTAGTGGGCGCACAGATGCTCGGGTGCATGCCAAAGGCCAGGTGTTCCACTTTGATTCCAATTTAGATATTGCAAGTGAACGGATGGTAGAAGCGCTAAATGCACAATTGGATAAAAGCATTCGTATTCAACAAGTAGAGCAAGTCGATGCTAACTTCCATGCACGATTTGATGCGTGTGCAAAGACCTATGAGTATTATCTAAGTCAAGATACAAAAAATCCATTCATTCGAAAATATATGGGCGTGGACTATCACCCAATGGATTTAGCATTGATGCAACAAGCATGCCAAATTTTTGTTGGAACTCATGATTTTACGAGTTTTACATCAACAAAGATTCATCCAGATAAAGATCGAGAACGAACGATCTATAGTTTTAAAGTAAGCCAAGAAGGTGATGTGTTTCACTTTCAAGTACGTGGGAATTCGTTTTTGCGTTATATGGTACGCATGATGGTGCAAACAGTCATTATGGTGGGTAAAGGGAAAGAAAGTTTAGAAAGCGTACAAGCCATGTTAACTGCAAAAAGTAAACACGCTTGTAAATACAAAGCAGAGCCACAGGGGCTCTATTTAACGGAGGTAGAGTATGAAGAAAAATAATTATCATACACATACCGAACGCTGCAAACATGCCAGTGGCTCAGATGAAGCATTTGTACAAAGTGCCATCAGTGCTGGGATTGAAGAACTTGGTTTCTCTGATCATACCCCTTGGAACTATGCACCAAGTAGTTTTAAAGGTAGCAACATTCGGATGTTTCTTGATGAATTTGCAGGCTATAAAAAAAGTATATTGGCCTTAAAAGAAAAGTACAAAGATCAAATTTCTATTAAATTAGGACTTGAAGCAGAGTTCTTTCCTGCATACATGGACTGGTTTACAAAGTTTGTCAAAGAAGAAGAAATCGACTATGTTATCCTAGGAAATCATTTCCATGGAAGTGACGAAGATGGTCCATATTATGGACATGCTTGTGATAAAGATGAATTACTAGAACTTTATAAACAAGATACGATTAAAGCACTGAAAACGGGAATCTATAGTTATTTGGCACACCCGGATTTATTTATGCGTGGACGTAAAAACTTTGACCACTTTGCGGAAAAAATCTCACGAGAAATCTGTGAAGCTTGTAAGGAAATGGATGTTCCATTGGAATATAACTTAGCAGGGGCTGAGGTAAGTCGAATGAGTCATGTGCAACAATACCCACACCCAGAGTTTTGGAAGATTGCAGCTGAAGTTGGAAATAAAGCCATTATTGGGTTTGATGCACACAGCAATCGCCAATTGGAAAATGAGTATTATTACAAGCAAGCGCTTAGTCACTTAGATGCATTAGGAATGGAAGTTATAGACACAATCAACTTTTTACGATAATCTAAAGTTGAAGGTGATCTTATGAAAAAGATAAACGAATACATCGAAGTTGTTGAAGCACAACTTCATACAGCTTTGCAACAAGATGCGATAATTGATGCTTGTGCAAGTCAATTTGCTAAAACCATCGTGGATGGCGGAGTCATCCATGTATTTGGTTGTGGTCATTCACAAATGTTTGGTGAGGAATTGTGTTTTCGTACGGGTGGACTTGTGCCAATCAATGCGATAAAAATTCCCCAATTTAATATTTACCCCAAAGCGCGCTTATCCCAATTGATGGAGCGAACCGAAGGGTTTGTTGGCGGTGTTTTGGATAGTATGAATATTAGTGAAGCAGATACGATGGTCATTGTTTCTGTATCCGGACGTAATGCTGCTGGGATTGATATGGCAATTGAAGCAAAAAAGCGCGGCATGTTTGTCATTGGTGTGACAAGTCTAGCTTATGCAAATGGCGTAACAAGCCGACACAGTTCTTCAAAGATGCTACATGATGTAAGCGATCTAACTTTGGATCTCTGTGGAGTTAAGGGTGATGCAGCCTTGCAAGATGCACGCGTTTCAGAAGCCTTTGGTTCAACAAGCACCGTTGTTGGTATGAGTTTGCTCAACGGAATTGTGGCAGAGTGTATCGTGAAACTTGCCGATGCAGGTATGGATCCACCGATATGGGTGAGTGGTAATGTTGATCGTGGTGATGAAGCAAACCAGAAATATATGAAAGCATACAAAGGTAAAATCGATATTATCTAGTCATTGTACATGCACAAACTATGTGCGTGTACTTTCTTTTTAAAAACTCCAAAATGTTGTTTAGCTCGTTCACGATACAACAAGGTGGAATCTTTTGTTAAATAATTGAAGATGAAGCTAAATAGTTCACAAAAAGGTTGCAAAGCCATGTCATTTGTCTTACAATAAAACATGGCATGAAAGCCATTGTAGCCCCGGAAACTACAATGAAAGGAAGTATTAAACATGCGACAAACAACATTTTTGAAGCCTGCTGACGTAACACGTACTTGGTATGTAGTTGACGGTGCAGGAATGACTATGGGACGTCTTGCTACTGAAGTAGCAGCAGTATTACGTGGAAAAAACAAACCAACATTTACACCAAATGTTGACTGTGGAGACTTCGTAATCGTAATTAACGCAGATCAAATTGTGATGACTGGAAACAAAATGAATGATAAAAAATATTATTCACACTCAATGTATCCAGGAGGATTGAGAACACGTACAGCAAAAGAAATGAAAGCTAAATATACAGTTGAATGGGTTGAAAAAGCTATTCACGGTATGTTACCTCACACTCGTTTAGGAGACGTACAACGTCGTCACTTATTCGTGTACAAAGGAAGCACTCATCCACATGCTGCACAACAACCAGTAGAAATGAAAATTAAAGGTTAAGGAGGAAATAAGAGATGGCAACTAAGAAAAATGTATCTTACAACGGAACTGGACGTAGAAAAAGTTCTGTAGCCCGCGTCTTCTTGACTCCGGGAACTGGTAATATTGTTGTTAATGGTAAAACATTAGAAGAATACTTACCACTAGAAACTTTAAGAATGGTGGTTCGTTCACCATTAGAAACAACTGACACACTTTCTCAATTCGATGTAAAAATCAATGTTAAAGGTGGAGGATACACTGGACAAGCTGGAGCAATGCGTCATGGTATTGCACGTGCTTTACTAGAAGTATCTATTGACTACCGTGCAGGATTAAAAGCTGAAGGGTTCTTAACACGTGACCCTCGTATGAAAGAACGTAAAAAATACGGACTTAAAGCAGCTCGTCGTGCACCACAATTCTCAAAACGTTAATATTATCCCAAAAATCAAATGTTATGAAGCAGAAAAGGTACCGCAAGGTACCTTTTCTTTATATCAAGGTTGTAAAAAATAATTTGCAATTACAAATGGATGTAATATGTGTATAATATTCAATAACAATGTTTTGTTGATAGGGGGCATTATGGAAAAGAAACAAAAAGGTACAATTAGTAAAATATTTACTTTGAAGCGAATAGGATTGATGATAGTTGCAATTGCTTTGGTTATTGTTGGTTTAGTCATCGGTTCAAATACTTCGTTTACGACGGAAAGTAAAACAACAAATCTAAGTTTTGAAGATATTGGACAACTAGCAACACAAGAAGCCTACGCCACAGAAGTGAATCACACAGAAGATGCTAGAACATTCTTTGGCATAGAAATTCCACTTACAAAATCTAAACAGGTATATAGCTATGATGTCATCATCAAAGCGGGCTTTAATTTTGAACAAATCAAACCTGAAATTGATCATGATAAAAAAATGATTACTGTACAAATGCCTGAACCACAGGTTCTAAGTAATGAAATTGTCGAAGACTCACTAAAAGTATATGTAGAAGACGAAAGTATCTTTAAAAAAATAACACTAGAAGATATAAGTGAAGCAAGAAAAACAATGAAAGAAAATGCTGAAAAAAGTGCAATTGAGAAGGGCTTATTCAAAAGTGCAAAAGCAAATGCAGAAACTTTATTAGAAGCATTTATACGAGAGAATGAAGATTTTAATGAGTATCAAATCAAGTTTTCGCATAAGGAGAATTAGTATATGAAAACCTTAAAACGAATTGTAATTACGGTGATTGCTATCATTGTCCTGTTTTACCTATACTTGTTTTTGACTGCATAAAGCGAAACACTTACAATAACTGTGTTTTTTTCGCTGATATGTGCAAGTTCCATATGGAACTAACAGCTGTTGATTCTATGTGAGAAAAAGGCTATGATTTTAACAAGAGATGATTTTTACTTCAAGGTGGACGACTGATCTATTATGTGGCTGCAAAGGAGTAATCAAGATCCATGGAGGGAAACATGCATACACACGCGATATATTTTAGTCCAACCTATGGGACAGAGAAGATTGTTTGTTCTGTAGCCAAAACCTTTGGTGAATACACGACAATGGATTTATGTAAGCCAAACGAAACGTATCAGGCAACATTTGATACAGATGATCTTTGCATAGTTGGTGTACCAGCTTATGGAGGTCGTGTGCCTAAAACGGCGATGGAACGTTTGGAGAATTTTAAAGGTAATCAAACACGAGTGATTTTGGTTGTATCCTATGGAAATCGAGCGTTTGAAGATACATTAAAAGAACTCGGTGACTTATTACAAGCGAATGGTTTTATTTGTGTAGGGGCGATTGCTGCAATTGCAGAGCATAACATTGCACATCAATTTGCAAAAGGTAGACCAGATCAACAAGATCAGGTGGATGTACAAAGTTTTGCCAAACAATTAAAGGAAAAAATTGAATCAACAAATGGAAGAAATGCAGTAGAATTGCCAGGTAATTTTCCATATAAGATATATAAAGGAAGCACAAACAAGCCAACCACGGATAGCCGTTGTATTTCTTGTGGCATTTGTGCGCGTTTATGTCCAGTGGGTGCGATACCAATTGAAAAACCTTATGCAACCAATCACAATGTTTGCATACAGTGCATGCGTTGTATTGATGCATGTCCTGAAAAAGCACGTGCACTTGATGCAGTGATGTTGGAACAGTTGTACAAACATCTAGAACCACTTTGTACATCACGAAAAGAAAACGAACTCTTCATCTAGACATGAAGAGTTTTTTCATTTTATGATATAATCCAAATAGACGGTGAGGAACATATATGAAGGATACATGGTTGGACTGGGCTATTGCTTTGCAAAGTATTGCACAAGCAGGACTTACATATGGAAAGGATGTTTTTGATTTAGAACGTTACGAACAAGTGCGTGAGATTGCAGCAAGTATGATTGCACATCAATCGCAAATTCCGTTGGAAAAAGTGAAGACCTTATTTTGTAACGAAGAGGGGTATCAAACACCAAAGTTAGATACTAGAGCAGCTATTTTTAAGGATGATGCTATTTTGTTGGTGCAAGAACATAATGGAAAATGGTCACTTCCTGGTGGTTGGGTTGATGTGGATTTATCGATTTAAGAAAATACCATCAAAGAAGTGAAAGAAGAAGCAGGACTTGATGTTGAAACGAAACGTATCATCGCTATCCATGATCGAGATAAACACAATCAACCACGGTATGCGTATGGTGTGTGTAAAATATTTGTTGAATGTGTTGCACTTGGCGGAAGTTTTCAAGAAAACAGTGAAACGTTAGGTTGTGCCTATTTCAAAATAGATGAACTACCTGCTTTGGAACTTGCAAAGAATAATAAAGAACAGGTGTTAGTATGCTTTGAAGCACATTCTCAAAACAACTGGACAGTACAATTTGATTAGCAACCTTGGTTGCTTTTTTTATGTCAAAAAGACTTTACATCACTTGCATGTAAAAGGGATTTGATAGAAAATAAGAGTATGAACTTTTATCATGAAAGCAGGGGATGACATGGATATAGCAAAAAAACTACAAGCACAAAGAAAGGTAATGAAACTTTCCCAAGAAGCATTGGCTAATGAACTACATGTTTCTAGACAAACCATTTCAAGTTGGGAAAACGGAAAGAGTTATCCAGATATTTACTCACTTGTACAAATTAGTGATATCTATGGCATCACGTTAGACGAATTGGTAAAAGGAGATGTGAAAATGTTAAACACAATGAAAAAAGAAAGTAAAGTTGCACAAGTAAATAAGAAAGCGATGATTATGAGTGGTATCGGTTTGATTGGATTGGGGCTAGGTTGGATCATTCCAACTTCACATGTAAGAGAGTTTATCAGTGGTGCCGGGTTTGGCTTACTTATTGCAGGTGCATTGATGATGATTGTCACCAAAGTTGTGCTACAACTGGCAGTGGATAAAGACTAAATATCGTAAGAAGAACATCGTTGGATGTTTTTTCTTTTTTTCACAAATCTAGTGCTCATGGACAAAACATGATAAAATAATCAAAAATAAGGAGATGTGTTTATATGATAAGAGTCGGAATTGTAGGATATGGAAACCTTGGAAAAGGTGTGGAAAGTGCTGTTATTAACAGCGACGATATGGAATTGGTTGGTGTTTTTTCAAGAAGAAATCCAGGTGATGTTGTCGTGCAAAGTGATGTGAAAGTGTATTCCATTGATGATGCATTTATCATGAAAGATCAAATTGATGTCATGGTGATGTGTGGAGGTAGTGCAAACGATTTAGTTGAGCAAACGCCAATGTTTGCAAAACACTTTAATGTGATTGATAGTTTTGATACACATGCGCGTATCCCGGAACATTTTGCAAATGTCGATGCTGCCAGTCAAGTGGAAAAAACGGTAAGTATTATTTCGGTTGGTTGGGATCCAGGATTATTTTCTGTGCAACGTCTGTATGGACAAGCCGTTTTACCAAACGGTAAAGATTATACATTTTGGGGGAAAGGTGTTAGTCAAGGTCACTCAGATGCGATTCGTCGCATTGAAGGGGTTCTTGATGCTAGACAGTATACCATCCCTGTTGAAGCTGCTTTAGCAAGTGTCCGCAACAATGAGGACCCTGCATTAAGCACAAGACAAAAACACACGCGTGAATGTTTTGTGGTGATTGAAGAAGGAGCAGATGCAAAGAAAATTGAAGAAACAATCGTGCAAATGCCAAACTACTTTGCAGATTACGATACAACGGTTCATTTTATTTCAATGGAAGAATTGCAAACCAATCATGCAGGCATTCCGCATGGGGGTGTTGTATTCAGAAGTGGAAAAACGGGAATGAATTTAGAAACACATCAACTGATCGAATACAAATTGGAATTGGATTCCAATCCTGAGTTTACAGCAAGCGTACTTGTTGCTTATGCAAGAGCTGCTTACCGTTTACACCAAAACGGTGACTTTGGCTGTAAAACGGTCTTTGATATCGCTCCTGGATTGTTGCATGAAGCAGATGGAGCAACGTTAAGAAAACAACTGTTATAATTACAGTTTATGGAGGAAGTTCTATGTACTTTGCAAACTATGAAAGTCCCATTGGCGTATATAAAATGGTAAGTGACGGACAAGCACTTACGGGTCTGTATCATGTAAGTGATCCCAAAGGTGAAAAAATTGAATGCACGGACAAGCAAGAACTTCCAATTTTTAAACAAGTACGTGCTTGGCTGGATGCCTACTTTGCCGGTCAAAATCCGACAATTGAAACGTTGCCCTTGCATCTTGAAGGAACGCCGTTTCAAAAAGAAGTGTGGAATGCCTTATTGCAAGTCGAGTACGGACAACTTGCAACCTATGGCGACTTGGCAAAGGTCATTGCATCACATCGTGGGTTGAAGCGTATGTCTAGCCAAGCGGTAGGACATGCACTTGGTAAAAATCCAATTCCTGTGATTGTACCTTGTCACCGCATTGTTGGGGCAAATGGTAATCTTACGGGCTATACAGGTGGCTTGGATATTAAGACATACTTATTGAAACTTGAAGGTGTACAAATGGACACTTTGCATTACCCAAAAAAGAAATGAAACGATGATGCTGCACTGCAAGGTGTGGCATTTTTTGTGAACAAATATTCACATGGTTTTTAAGTAAATTTTAAGAAATCTTTTCTATACTCCTTGTGAAGATGAAAACACATCTAGGAGGAGTTTTATGTATATAGTAAAGAATGCACTTAGAAACATTCGTCGTATGTGGTCGAAGAATATTCTAATTGCCATTATTATTTTAATTATTGGGTTTTCCTGTGTCGTTTCTTTAAGTATTAAGGAAGCTGCAAATACAGCAAGACAAGAGGGGCTGGATGCCATCAACATTACTGCATCATTGTCCTATGACCGACAGAAGATGATGCAAGGTATGCAACCACCAACAGAAGGTGAACAAGATAGTAGTACAGCAGAAGACATGCGTGAGCAAATGCGCGAAAATATGCAAAATCAAAACTTGAGTTTGGAAGAACTGGAAACGTATGCAAAAGCAAGTAGTGTGAGTGATTTCTATTACCAAAGTACGATGAGTATTTCTGCTAGTAGTATTGAGGCAATTGAATCATCAAGCACACAACAGTTTGGTGGACGCCCTGGAATGATGCAAGGCGAAGGAGCGGAAACGAGTTCCTTTGTACAAGGTGACTTTTCTCTAGTAGGTATTTCTAGTGCAAGTGCACTAAGTGATTTCCAAGATGGTACTGCAGAAATCGTTGATGGGCAATTTCTTGATGTTGATGATACCAATACAGTCATGATTTCAGAGGATCTAGCAACTTACAACTCACTTGAAGTTGGCTCAACCATTACTCTACAAAATCCAAACAATGAAAGTGAAACTTATGAAGTCAATGTTGTGGGGATCTACTCGCAAAGTACGGATCAACAAGCTATGCGTTTTCAAGATCCGGCCAACCAAATGTATACAAGTGTAGCAACTGTTGACAGCATTGCTAGTGCATCAGAAAGTAAAAGTAGTGAGACTGCCTTAACTGGTGAAATTAGTGGAACCTATGTGCTTGCTGATCTAGATGCATACGAAGCTTTTTCAGATGAAGTGTACGACCTAGGATTGTCTGAAGATTTCACAGTTCAAAGTATGGATGTCAACCAATACGAACAGTCATTGGCACCACTTGAAAATCTTGCGGATTTTGCAAATACGTTTTTCTTAGTAAGTATTATCGTGGGTGGCTTAATCTTAGTGGTTTTCCAATTTCTTAGAATCAAAGAAAGAACCTACGATATTGGAGTGTTACGCGCTATTGGTATGAGTAAGTTTAAAATCTCACTTCAATTTATTTGTGAATTGTTAATGATTACAACAGTTTCTCTTGTGTTGTCCTTAGGAATCGGTGCGGCGACAAGTGTACCAATCACCAATCAACTACTTGCCAATCAGTCGACTTCGACAAGTGAAGTAGCCATGGGAAATATGCCTGGTGGCATGGCTCCAGGGATGTCTGAGAATAGTGAACAAAATCGTGGTGGTTTTGTTGAAAACAGTATCCAAAGTGTATCCAGTGCAACAAACTGGAAAGTAGTGCTTGAAATTTTATTACTTGGTGTAGCGTTGACGATTATTTCTGGTAGTGTAGCGACAGTCTTTATTCAACGCTACAACACAATGAAAATATTGCAACAAGGTTAGGAGGCTAACGATGAGTGAATTAGCAACAAAGGATTTAAGTTTTTATTACACAAAAGATAAACCGATTTTACAACAACTGAATCTTACCTTTGAACGTGGCAAGATTTATGCCATTGTTGGAAAGTCAGGGGCAGGGAAAACAACCTTACTGTCGTTGTTGTCAAAACTACAAAGTCCTAAAGAAGGACAAATTATTTACGAAGATACAAATATCGAAACGATTAATGCAGATCGCTATCGTTCAAAAAACATCGGTGTAGTTTATCAGGCGTACAATTTATTGCCTCAATGGAATGCCATTGAAAACGTTGTATTATCCTTGGATGTAGCAGGATGGAAAGATGGGGATAAAAAAGCGTATGCAAAATCGTTATTATTGAAATTGCAAATCGAAGAGAGTGACTTATATCGTCCGGTTCACCAGTTATCAGGGGGCCAACAACAACGGGTTGCAATCGCGCGTGCACTTAGCTACAATCCTTCGATCATCTTAGCAGATGAGCCTACGGGAAATCTTGATAAAGCAACAGAAAAGGAAATTTTAACGATCTTTCAACAACTAGCGTATGAAGAAAATAAGTGTGTCATTTTGGTCACACATGCCGCATCGGTAACAAGTATTGCAGATGAAGTCTATCGCTTAACACGGTAAAAGAAAAAACCTTCTTGGCACACATAGTGCATAGAAGGTTTTTTTGTGTAAAGCTTAACGATTAAGTGAAATCCGCCGTAGATTAGATTTATTGGGCAAAATATGCTATAATATGTATGCAACGAGCGGTGAGGATTAATGTTCTGTTGATTCATCGCTTTTTATTTTGAAAAGAGGAGGTAGTAATGCTAGAGATTGGTGAAAAGGTTTTATATCATTTATATGTATGCAAAGTCGCGGGCAAAGAAAAAAGAAACGGGAAGGTGTTTTACAAACTTGTTTCGGTTGACCACGATGGATATTCGTTTAAAATTCCTGCAACTCACGTAACTACTAGTGTTCAACAATTGCCGACAAAAAAAGAATTAAAAGGTTATTTTGATGAAATCGATATGAATGAGGTAAAACGTCCAACAGCTTTGGATATGGATCGTACCTTAAAACCGATTTTGGATTCTTTCGACATTGAAAACTGGTTAGATGTTTATGGAATGTTGTTTGATGAAAGAAAAAAGGCGGTAGCAAGTGGAAAAATGGTATCGCAAAAAGTACAAGGATATTTAAACAACATGGAAGATAAGATTTTCAATCTTGCTGCTTATGTGTTTGAAAATCCTGTAGATGAAGTTAAAGACCAAATTTATGATCATTTAGATCGCATCACAAGTGCATAACTTGTGATGTTTTTTTTATGTAGATGTAAAAACAAGTGAAGATAAAAAAGCAGTGAACCTCAGGATCACTGCTTTTTTGAATTATTTAACTGGTCTATCTCCAGTTTTTTTACTTTCTTTTTCCCAGTAGTTTTTTACTTCGTTAAGGTCTAAGTAAGGTGCTTCTGTTGTTCTAAAATCTGTTAATTTATCAAAGAAGAATTCTGCTTCATTATAGTCATCAAAGATCATTAACATTTTTCCATCATTTTTAAGAATCCATTTTCCTTCTTTAGATCCAACTTTGAAGTTTTTTAACTTCATGTTTAACATTTTTCCTGATTTGTCGTTACCTGTTCTGTAAACTAAATATTTTTTCATTTTCTTATCCTCCTTAGTTACATCTTCATTATACACCGTATGAAACATTTATAAAGTATTTTGCATAGCTAAAATAATATGGGAAGAATATAGTAAATGTAAATGTTTTCATAAAATGCTGTAAATAATTACATTTCTTATTGACATGGTTTTCATTAGGGTATATCATATGAATCATACAAAACGTTGATTAGGAAAAGTACTGAACTTCAAGATGCATAGCGAGATAACGATTGGTGGAAGGTTATCCAGGCGAAGTAAAGGAAACGCACCTAGGAGTGTTTATGGGAAGTTAGTATCATAAACCGTTGATCCTCGTTACGGATAAAGGTGGGTAGCAATGCTATCAACTAGAGTGGTACCGCGTGTGTTAGGCGTCTCTGGAAAGATTTTTCCATGAGGCGTTTTTTTTTAGCTTTAGCCATCTAAAAAACGTTAGTATATCGTATAATGAAATTGCATAGATAAACAAAAAAGGAGAGCGTGTTTATGAAAAAGGATATTAAGAAAATTGTATTAGCTTACTCGGGAGGGCTTGATACGTCCGTTATGATTCAATGGTTAAAAGAAAACTATGACAATCCAGAAATCATTGCTGTTTCAGGAGATGTTGGACAAGCAGATGAACTTGAAGGTTTGGAAGAAAAAGCATTAAAAACTGGAGCGAGTAAATTTTACGCCTTGGATTTAAAAGATGCATTTGTTGAAGATATAATCTTTCCATGTTTAAAAGCAAATGCGGTTTATGAAAATGTGTACTTGTTGGGGACAGCATTTGCAAGACCAATCATTGGTAAAGGTCTTGTAGATATTGCAATCCAAGAAGGTGCTGATGCGATATGTCATGGATGTACAGGAAAAGGAAATGACCAAGTACGTTTCGAACTTGCGATTAAAGCTTTCGCACCAGATATGACAATTATTGCACCATGGCGTACATGGGAATTAAAGAGTCGTGATGATGAAATTGCGTATGCAGAAAAACATAACATTCCTTTAAAGATTAATCGTGAAACAAACTACTCAAAAGATAAAAACGTGTGGCATTTATCACATGAAGGATTGGACCTGGAAGATCCGATGAACGAGCCTAAATATGATGCAATATTAGAAATGGGAGTCACACCAGAAAAAGCACCAGATGTACCAACGTACATTGAACTGACATTCGAAAAAGGAATTCCAGTTGCCCTTGATGGAAAGAAAATGAAAGGGCAAGACTTACTTCTTGCTTTAAATGAAGTTGGTGGAAAAAACGGAATTGGAATTATTGATATGGTCGAAAACCGTTTGGTTGGTATGAAAAGCCGTGGGGTCTATGAAACGCCAGGGGGAACGATTTTATACAAAGCGCACGAACTGTTAGAAACCATTACCTTGGACAAAGATACACAACACTTTAAACAACACGTAGGAATTAAGTTTGGAGAATTGCTATACAACGGATTATGGTTTACGCCACTACGTGAAGCGTTAAGTGCATTTGCTGATAAAACAAGTGAAACGGTAAATGGAACAGTAAAACTGAAACTATACAAAGGGAATATTACAAGTGCAGGTATTTCTTCACCTGACACACTATACTCAGAACAAATTGCAAGCTTTGGCGAAGATGATTCATACGATCAAAACGACAGTGCTGGATTCATCAACTTATTTGGGTTACCAATTAAAGTGAAAGCCATGCAAGATGCAAAAAAGCGAAAATAAAATAAATGTGTAAATAAGGAGGGCTTGCTATGAAATTATGGGGAGCAAGATTCACAAAAGAAGCGAGTAAAAAACTAAATGATTTTAACTCGTCAATCAATGTGGATTGTCGTATGTATAAACAAGATATCAAAGGGTCGATTGCGCATGTGACAATGTTAGGAAAACAAGAGATTATACCTGAAGTAGATGCAACAACAATCGTGCATGCGTTACAGGAAATTGAAACTGATATTGAAAATGGAACCTTAGAAATTAGTCCAGAAGCTGAAGATATCCATATGTTCATTGAGCAAGTATTAACGGAACGAATTGGTGATGTTGGAAAAAAACTACACACGGGTCGTAGCCGTAATGACCAAGTAGCGCTCGACTTCCGTTTGTATACGATGGACCGTTTGGATGATTTGATGGTCTTGACTAAAAAGTTAATTACAACCTTGTGTGACCAAGCAGAAAAAAATACAGAAACCATTATGCCTGGTTATACCCATTTACAACGGGCACAACCCATCACGTTTGCGCATCACTTGCTGGCCTATGTGGAGATGCTGATGCGTGATTTGCAACGGTTCACATTTGCCAAACAACAAGCAAATGTATCGCCTTTGGGCAGTGGAGCACTTGCAACGACAACCTATCCCATTGATCGCGCCTATAGTGCAAAACTGTTAGGAATGAAAGACATTAGTTTGAATTCCTTGGATGGTGTAAGTGATCGTGACTTTGCTATCGATGCAGCAAATGCCGTTGCTACGTGTATGATGCACCTATCTAGATTCTCTGAAGAGATTGTTTTATGGAGTTCATGGGAGTTTAAGTTTATTGAACTTGATGATGCCTTTGCAACAGGATCTTCGATAATGCCACAAAAGAAAAACCCAGATATTTGTGAATTGATTCGTGGGAAAACAGGACGTACCTATGGAAATCTCATGAATTTATTGACGATGATGAAAGGGTTGGCACTTGCATACAATAAAGATATGCAAGAGGATAAAGAAGCACTCTTTGATTCTATAGATACTTTAGAAGTTTGTTTGGAAACCATTATTCCCATGGTGGATACGATGCAAGTTATCAAAGAAAATATGCGTCAAGCAGCGGCGAAAGGATTTATCAATGCAACAGATTGTGCGGATTACTTAACCAAAAAAGGAATGCCATTCCGTGATGCCTATGGCGTGATTGGGAAATTGGTACAACAAGCCATTGCCAACGACAAAGTACTTGAACAGTTAACACTAGAGGAATTCCAAGAAGTCAGTGAGCTTTTTGAAAATGATATTTACGAGGCGATTTCTCTAGATACATGTGTCAACAAACGAAGTGTTGTTGGTGGACCAGCTCCAACAGCAACAAGGGCACACATCGCGTTGGTCAAACAAGAACTGGGTGATGAACATGTCTAAACTAAAAGTCGGAATCATTGGTGCAAGTGGGTATGGTGGTGCAGAACTGTTACGTTTGCTGCTTACCCATAACCAAGTGGAGGTTGTAGGGATTTACTCACGTAGTTATTTAGGAAAACCGATGCATGAACTGTATCCTGTATTTTATGAAATTAGTGAACTAGTCTTTAGTGATGAAGATGCACTGATTGCAGCTAGTGATGTAATCTTTGCAAGCTTGCCACATGGGATTAGTGAGCCAATTGCTAGAAAGTGTGCAGATGCAAACAAACGCTTTATCGACTTGGGGGCGGACTTCCGTTTGCATGATGAAGCTGATTATGAAGCTTGGTACAATTTACCATTTAAAGAAAAAGCGTTGCACGAACAAGCGGTGTATGGATTGAGTGAGATTTATCCTGAACAGATCAAACAAGCCAACATAGTTGGAAATCCTGGATGTTATCCAACCAGTATTGCATTGGCCATGTATCCACTGATGAAATTGGATATCGATTTTGATCAACACATCATCATTGATGCCAAAAGTGGAGTGACTGGGGCTGGTAAAGAACCAAGTGAGGGTTCGCATTTTCCAAATGTGAATGAAGCGTTTCATCCATATAAGGTAGCGGAACATCGTCACACACCAGAAATTGAACAAACGTTAAGCGAGATGCGTAACGATACCATCCACATTACCTTTGTGCCACATTTACTACCAGTTTCAAGAGGAATCATTTCGACGGTCTATGTAAAATTAAAGGATGCAATAGCCCTCGATGATATCCATCAACACTATGTAGAAACGTATCAAACACATCGTTTCGTACGTGTGTTAGAACAAGGGAAAATGGCCAATTTAAAATATGTGCAATATTCAAACTATTGCGACATTAGTGTACATTACGACAAACGAACACATACATTAATTGTTGTTTCTGCCATTGATAATATGGTGAAAGGTGCAGCAGGACAGGCAATCCAAAACATGAACTTAATGTATGGTTTTGCTGAAGATGAAGGATTGAAACTCATTCCTCCATCATTCTAAGAAGGGGGAACTATGAGTCAAACTGGAGTATGTTATCCAAAGGGATTTCTAGCAAATGGAATCCATTGTGGAATTAGAAAAAATAAAAGTAAAAAAGATTTATGTCTTATCTACAGTGAAAAACTTTGTGCTGCAGCAAGTGTTTATACACAAAATAAAGTAAAAGGGGCACCCATAGCGATCACGAAAGCACATTTGGCAAACGGTTTGGCACAAGCCATTATAGTCAACAGTGGAAATGCAAATACGTGCAACAGCAATGGTAAAGAAATTGCTAACCAAATGGCAGAATTGACAGCGGATGCTTTAGCGATTGCTAAAGAGGACATTATTGTGGCGAGCACGGGTGTAATTGGTCAGAAGTTAGACATTACACCAATTAAAAACCATATCCAGGAACTAAGTGATTCACTAAGTGTGGATGGTAGTGTCGCTGCTTGTGAAGCGATTATGACAACCGATACAGTCATTAAAGAATTCCATGGAAGTTTTGTGATTGATGGAAAAGAGTGTCGCATTGGTGGAATTGCTAAGGGAAGTGGAATGATCCATCCAAACATGGCAACCATGCTTTCCTTTATTACCAGTGATGTTGATATTACCAGTGAGATGCTTTCTTTGGTGGTTAAAGAAGTAGCAGATGATACATTCAATATGGTGAGTGTGGATGGTGATACATCGACCAACGATATGTTATCGGTATTGTGTAATGGACAAGCCGATAATCCACAAATACGTGAAAAGGGAAACAACTATGCCATCTTTAAGGAAGCGTTATATCGAGTTGCTAAACATTTAGCAAAAGCGATGGCAAAAGATGGTGAAGGAGCAACCAAACTGCTTACTTGCAAAGTGGTTAACGCACCAGATAAAGAAGCAGCAAAGGGCATTGCCAAAAGTGTGATTGCTTCAAGTTTAGTGAAAAGTGCAATGTTTGGTAATGATGCCAACTGGGGACGAATTCTTTGTGCCATTGGTTATAGTGGTGCAAACTACGATGAAACAACCATTGATGTCTCTTTTCAAAGTGAAGCAGGAAAGATTGCTGTGTGTAAACAAAGCGAAGGTGTTGATTTTGATGAAGAACAAGCAACCAACATTCTTAAACAAGAGGAAGTTGAAATACTTGTGGACATGAATCAAGGGGATGCAACTGCTGAAAGTTGGGGTTGTGATTTAACTTATGATTACGTCAAAATTAACGGGGACTACCGTACATAATGAGGGGTGAAATGAAAATGATGAAAGATGCGATTAAAGAAGCCGAGATACTCTCGCAAGCCTTGCCGTATATTCAAGAATACAGTGATAAAATCATTGTGGTGAAGTATGGTGGTAATGCTATGAAAAATGAAGAACTTAAGCAAAACGTTATGACAGATATCGTCTTGTTGAGTGAAATAGGAATCAAGGTTGTGCTTGTCCATGGAGGTGGTCCAGCCATCAATAACATGTTAGAGAAAGTTGGCATTGAACCAAAGTTTATTGATGGATTGCGTTACACAGATAAAGAAACCATGGAAGTTGTCCAAATGGTCTTAGCTGGTCAAACCAACAAAGAACTCGTTTCCATCTTGAATGGAAAAGGGGCAACCGCTGTTGGTTTATCGGGGATGGATGCCAAACTCATTGAGGCAAAAAAATATGAGATTGATGGAAAAGATTTAGGTTTTGTTGGTGAAGTGAAACACATCAATGCCAAATCCATTGTTGATGTACTTGATCATGGCTATATTCCAGTTATTGCTTCTGTCGGTGTGGACGATGAAGGACAAGCCTATAATATCAATGCTGATATTGCAGCAAGTTCCATTGCCCAAGCCTTGCATGCGGAGAATATGATTTTGGTGAGTGATGTGCCAGGGATTTTAGAAGATCCAAAAGATGAAAGATCCTTGTATTCAAACATATATTTTGATCAAATTGATGAACTTATTGCTAGTGACTTTATTAGTGGTGGAATGATTCCGAAAGTTGAGTGTATCAAAACTGCACTTGATGGTGGCGTGAAAAAATCATGTATTATTGATGGTCGCATTCCACATTCCATCTTAATAGAAATATTAAGTCAACAAGGAATTGGTACCTTGTTTAAGAAAAGAGGTTTGTATGAATAATGTCTTAAAGATGCGTGAGCATACCTACCTAGCAAACACGTACAATCGTTTCGATGTTGCATTAAAGTATGGAAATGGTGTTACGGTTGTGGATGATGAAGGTAAAGAATACTTAGATTTTACAAGTGGAATTGGTGTGTGTGGTTTAGGCCATAGTTTTGAACCGTGGGTGAAAGCGACGACCAACCAATTAAAAGATATCGAACACACATCCAATTTGTTTTATACAGAACCGATGGTGGATGTTGCGGAAAAACTTTGTAAAGCAGCAAAGATGGAGAAAGTGTTCTTTGCCAACTCGGGAGCAGAAGCAAACGAAGGTGCGATTAAAGCGGCACGTAAATATGCCTTTGATATCTACAAAGGTGATCGTACAGAAATCATTACCTTAAAGAATTCATTTCATGGGCGTACACTGACAACGCTTAGTGCAACGGGCCAAGATCATTTTCATCAATTCTTTGATCCATTTACACCGGGCTTTGTGCATGTTGAACCAAACAACTTTGACGAACTTGCAAATGCAGTCACTTCAAAAACCTTAGCGATCATGGTTGAAGTTGTGCAAGGTGAAGGTGGTGTTATTCCGCTTGCTGGAACATACTTACAAGCCATTCAGGATATTTGCGACCATAAGGATATCCTATTTATTATCGACGAAGTACAATCAGGAATGGGCCGTACCGGGTCTTTATTTGCCTATATGCAATACGATTTAAAACCAGACATCGTGACTACGGCAAAAGGACTGGGAAATGGACTTCCAATTGGTGCGGTCTTGTTGGGCGATAAAGTCGAAGATATTTTTGAAAAGGGTGACCATGGTTCAACGTTTGGGGCAAATCCAGTTGCTTGTGCTGGCGCAAATGTAGTCATGGATTACATGAATGAAAAATTGTATAGCAATGTACTACAAATGGGGGACCGCCTTACAACAAAACTGAAAGAAATTCCACAGGTTATACAAGTGGATGGACTTGGTTTGATGTTGGGAATTGCAATTGATCCAAGCATTAACGCACGTGATGTGGTAAATGCATGTATTGAAAAAGGTCTATTGATCTTAACTGCTAAAGATCGCTTGCGTTTATTGCCACCACTTGTGATTAGTGAAAAACATGTTGACAAAGCAGTAGCAATACTTGCTGATGTCTTAGCAGATCAAGTAAAGGGGTAAGTGATGAAACATTTATTAAAAATGAGTGATGTAAGTAAAACAGAGTTATACGAACTGTTGGACTTAGCAGATAAACTGAAAAAAGAAGTGAAAGATGGTGTGCAAACACCATATCTGAAAGGAAAGACATTGGGTTGTATTTTCCAAAAGGCTAGTACTAGAACACGTGTATCATTTGAAGTTGGAATGGTTCAGCTTGGTGGATATCCACTGTTTTTGAGTTCTAATGATCTTCAAATTGGTCGTGGTGAACCAGTGCAAGATACTGCACGCGTGCTTTCAAGATATCTTGATGGGATTATGATTCGTACCTTTGACCAACAAGAAGTTGAAGATTTTGCGAAATACGGTAGTGTGCCAATTATTAATGGATTAACCGATTATGCGCACCCATGTCAAATCTTAGCCGACTTGATGACAATCAGAGAGTTTAAGGGAACACTAGAAGGGTTAAAGCTATGCTATATCGGTGATGGAAACAATATGGCAAACTCATACATTGTAGGTATGTTAACTGCGGGTATGAAAGTTAGTGTTGCAACACCAAAAGGATATGAACCCGATGCTGGGATTCTTGCAACCTATAAAGACGATCCAAACTTTGAACTTACCAACGATCCAAAACAAGCTGCAGTCGACGCTGATGTTGTAGTGACGGATGTTTGGGCAAGTATGGGTGATGAAGGGGAAGCTGAAGAACGCAAACAAGTATTTGCGGGTGTCTTCCAAGTAAACCGCGAGATTATGAGTTTGGCCAAAGCGGATGCCATGGTCTTACATTGTTTACCTGCGCACCGTGAAGAAGAAATTACTGCAGAAATCTTTGAAGAACATGCAAATGAAATTTTTGAAGAAGCAGAAAACCGTTTACATGCGCAAAAAGCAGTCCTCGTAACACTGATGAAATAAGGGATTTTACATCCCTTTTTTATTTTATTAAAAATAATTTAAAAAACTTTCAAATAATGCTTGACTCACCCCCTTCGTTTCGGTATAATTCATCATGTACCTGTCAAAAAGGTAATGTTGGCCCGTTGGTGAAGCGGCTTAACACACCGCCCTTTCACGGCGGCATTCACGGGTTCGAATCCCGTACGGGTCACCAATATAAAAGAACGAGACAAGTAAGCCGGTCTCTTTTTTTTATGCTTTATATAAGACGCTAATCTAATATAAGATTGACAAGAATCTAACATGAATATATACTGAAGATGTAATATGTTAGAGGGGTATCAAACATGAAAGAGATAACACGTAAAATGTTGATGAAGTATCAACCACGTTATGTACGTTATATGTGTGCAAATGTAATCAATCGTTTTGGGGATGCAGTAGATTCCTTGGCGACGGTCTGGTTAACGTATGAGGTGACAGGTAGTGCAAGTATGTCTGCACTAGCATATGCGTGTAACATGCTACCTACCGTAATTCTGACACCGCTATTGGGTGCATACGTGGAAAAGTTGAATAAAAAGAAAGTCATGGTGCTAGTTGACTTTATGCGTGCATGTTTAGTTTGTCTGTATCTGTTTTTATATGTAAGTGGGGTTTTAGATGTTGCGACGATTTTAATACTTACGATACTGACCTCAAGTGTGGAAGCTTTGGGTCAACCTGCGATTTCCACGTTTGTGACAGAGATTCTTGATAAAGCGTATTATGAAGTAGGAGTTGGAACCAATCGTGCGCTGATGTCGGCAATGGAACTCGTTGGAAATGCATTAGCTGGGATTATTCTAGCAACTTTTGGTATTGCTGGTGCCTTTATTGTTGATGGGTGTACATTTGTAGTTGCTGGATTGTTAAAACTAATCATTCCTTATCAACAACGAATCCATGAAAAACATGCAAATACTCCATATCTTACGATGTTAAAAGATGGCTTTGTGTATTTGCGTAAATCGAAAGTTTTATTAACTCTATGTTTCGTTGGATGGTTCTTGAATGCAGCACTGGTTCCTTTTAATTCCGTGCTTGCACCATATATTGGAACATACTTAAATGGAAACCCTATATTTCTATCATTAGTAAGTATTGGGATTTCTGCAGGGGCAATGCTTGGTGGATTTTTATATCCAACCATTAGTAAAAAGATTGCAACGAATATGCAGTTTGCAATCGCAGGAATGTGTGCTGCTCTATTGTATTTTAGCTTCTCGATGGTTGCTGTCTTACGATTGCCACTTTGTGGTTCGATTGCATTGCTGTTCATTTTTATCTTCATGATGGGAATTGCAGTCAGTATCGCTAGCAGTATTGCAAACATCACCTTTATTTCTCGTGTAGATCCAGATTACTTATCAAGGTCATCTGCGCTCACTGATGCGTTCTTCTATGGCGGAATGCCCATTACTTCATTTGGTGTATCGATCATTGTGGCTAGTTTAAGTATTCCACAGGTATTTTTCATCTTTGGCTGCATCTGTTTGGTATGTTTTGGTATAATACTACATAACAAGACATTGAAAGGGGAAACAAGCGATGTTAACACTACAGAAACAACCGTATGAAATATATGAAACCTTTTCATACTTTGAACGTGCCTACTTCAATCTACCTGTAACGGCAGCTTGGAAGAAATATGATCCGCTTCGCAAGAAACTAGAAGCTAGTTACAAGGCGCTCCAACCGCATCTAGATGAAGTTTTGAAAAAACATGAGGAATTCTTTAGGTACATGGATTTTCGTGCGACAGAAGGAGATACATGGGTTGGCTACGTATTATGTTCCATTGTTTTTTTAAATGAAAAGCAAAATAAGCAGGAGACGTTTGCTGACGATATTATGGAATTACTAAAAGCTCCAGATATGAATTGCGAGGCTGAAAATCAAAGACATGCATTTATGCAATTTCTGCAAAATAGCGAAATAGACAGTCAATACAAATGGGAATTGTTATACATCTATGAAAATATCGATTTCTTTTGTAAGGAAATGCAAGATATCATTGAAACATTGCAACCAGCAGTGGCAAAAGAACTTCGTCATTTTGAAAGCGAAGTGACAACCTTTGTGAATGATGTTCGCACGCAAATACGAAACATTGATTTAGAATCGTATATAAAACAAGTGACACATATAACACTTGATGATGCAATGGTGCGAAGTGTGTACCCTTGTGTGTTTGCTTCAAACTCGCTTGCAATCCAAGAACATTACTTGTTTTTAGGAATTCTCTTTGACTCATCGTTTGATTTTCAAGGTGAAAATGAACAATTGGATCTATTACTGGCTAAAATGAAAGTATTAACAGATCCAAGCAAGTTTGCCATTTTAAAAGAACTGCATAAAGAATCGACCTATGGAAATGATTTAGCAAAGAAGATGAATTTAACACCGGCAACGATTTCACATCATATGAATGCGTTAGTCAGTGAGGGATTTGTGAATTTAAAAACTGGTAAAAGTAAACGTATTTATTACAGTGTCAACGAAGATGCAGTGAAACGCATCTTACAAAACATCGAAGAGCAACTATTAAGTTAGTTGCTTTTTTTATTGACAATAATATTATACGGTGTATAGTATTATATGAAAGGAGATACTATATGAGATTTCAATTAGGATCAAGTTTACTCGATGCGTGCGTATTATCCATTCTTAGAAATAATGATGCGTATGGCTACAAATTAACACAAGAAGTGAAAACAGTGATTGAAGTATCAGAGTCAACCCTTTATCCTGTACTGCGACGTTTGACCAAAGAGGGATACTTGGAAACATATGACAAACAATTCGAAGGTCGAAATCGCCGTTACTATACGTTAACTGAACAGGGGAAGAAACAATATCAGTTGTATTATGATGCTTGGAAAGAGTTTTCGACTCGCATTCAGAACATCATGGAAGGAGGACACACAAATGGAGAATATGACTAAACAACAATATATAACCAAACTTTCATATTATTTACGCGATATGGATGAAAATGAATATGAAGATGCAATGAATTACATTCAAGAATACTTTGAAGATGCTGGTGTAGAAAACGAAAAAAGCGTAATGGCTGAGTTGGGATCACCGCAAAAACTAGCTGCAACCTTACGTGCAGAAGCGACAATTAAAAACGTAAACATCAAACGTGAAGCTGCTGAAAACGATCTCAAAGAAGAAAAACAAAAAAACAGTACCCTTAAAACACTGTTGATTATTATTCTAGGAATCTTTGCTTTACCAATCGCTTTACCACTGGCTGTTGGAATGGTTGGCTTACTCATTGGATTAGCTGCATCACTTGTCGCTCTACTGATTGCCTTAGTCGCAGGTATTGTTGCTTTGTTTGTTGTTGGGATTCCAAACATGGTGCGTTCGGTAGCATTGCTAGGAACAAGTTTTGCGGATGGTTTAGTAGCACTTGGATTGAGTTTTATGATGGTTGGGGTTGCAATCTTACTAACGCTTGCCATCGTTGCTCTAATTCGCCGTTTTATTCCTTGGTTGATTCACCAATTAAGTGAGATCTTTAATCGCAACAACAAGCGTACACATATGCAAAAGGAGGGACACATTTATGAAGAAGAGTAAATTACTAAGAAATACGGCCATTGTAGCCCTTTGCGTAACCCTTGTTGGGTTTGTTGTGATGATGATAGGTGTTGGTCAAGGCGGAAACCTTGTGCTCTCAAACGTCCGCATTGGACCAATCAGCACAATTACAATCAATGATGATAATCGTGGAGAAGTTACTTCATTTCATGTAAGCCCTGAAAACATCCAATCTTTAGATATAGAAGCAGACCTTGGTGATATTGAAATTGTTAAAGGTGATACATTTGATGTTCTTATGCAAGGTTTTACTGCAGATGAAGTACACTATGATAACTTGGAACACAACGTGTTTAAAATTGAGACAAGCTATAAAGGAAACTTAATTAGTGTAGGTAGCAAAAACAATCATGGGAAAATCAAAGTAACAATTCCAAAAGATTTTAAAAAGGTTGAGATTAGTGCAGGTCTAGGTAATATCATTGTTTCAGATCTTGTTTTAGATGCCTTTGATATTTCTGTTGATGCAGGAAATCTTGAAGCAACAAACATGGATGTCGCAAATGTCGAAATCGATGTGAATCTTGGGAATGCAGAATATAACGGAACGGTTCGTGAAACAATTGAAGCAGATTGTGACCTTGGACAAGTAGAACTAGAAATCAAAGGAAACAGAGAAGAGTATTCTCTTGAACTCGATGCAGATTTAGGTTCGGTAATTGTAGATGGACAATCGTACAATCAACATGAGTCAAAAGGTACCACAAATAAAAAAATTGAAGCTTCGACCAATTTAGGAGAAGTTAAAATAACCTTTATTCATTAGGTTTTGAAGACACTTTTTCGATAATAAAAAAAAGTGTCTTTTTTTACGCTTTTAGTGTTGACAGTGCATATCCTCCGTGATATTATAATAAGGCATTCGCAAGAAACGGGCCTGTAGCTCAGTTGGTTAGAGCGCACCCCTGATAAGGGTGAGGTCGCTGGTTCAAATCCATTCAGGCCCACCAATTTCTTAATATGAATGCCAATATACATGGGGTTTTAGCTCAGCTGGGAGAGCGCCTGCCTTGCACGCAGGAGGTCAGCGGTTCGATCCCGCTAAGCTCCACCATATTGTAAATTTCACCTAAGACATAGTCTTAGGTGTTTTTTAATGTTTGGAGCTTGAGACTTTCAGTTGGACCTCCTGCAAAAAAAGATGACAATTTTTTAATATACGAGTCGATGTAAAAAAAATTGAACAATAAATATATTTAGTTTAACTTTTAGCGTCAGAAGTCGCCCACTTCAACGTCGATAAGTAAGTGGGTGATGAATGACACCTTCTGTCTTTATAAACGCTAGTAAATGACGCCTTTGTATTAAACAGTAAGGCGAATTTTCATGTGATAAATATTGCTGGTGATAATCCTGCATGGTATAATCAGTATGAAGGATATATCATTCTACATTAGAGGTTATATATATGATAAAACTAGATAATA